>NZ_DAIUFW010000001.1:0-488870 GCF_036844465.1 Methylobacillus sp. | reverse complement strand
CCAGGGACACACGGATTAACAGTCCGTTGCTCTACCGACTGAGCTATCGGGGAATTGATAAAGGCGCTACTATACTGGGCTGGCGGGGAGTGGTCAACTGTTTTTCTGCAAAAACTGCAGCCTCACTTGCGAGATTCTGACTGTGTCTTGGCAGGCCTGAATTTTCCTTCTTCAGATCATATTTTTTGGCATTGAAATGGCAATCCAAGTACATGTCTGGATGCTGGAATTAAGGTGTGCGGATAGCTCCCTTGCCTTGCCAAGCCGGGTAGATAGCTTGGCATGACAGGTGGAAGGGCGCTTATTTGTTAGGTTGCGGGGTCAGCCTGAGATAGGGCTTAATGGTTTTGTAGCCCTTGGGGAATTTCTGTTTCAGGACTTCCGGATCGGTAATGGATGGCGCAATCACCACATCGTCGCCATCTTTCCAGTCCGCAGGAGTAGCTACGCTGTGGTATTCGGTCAGCTGCAGCGAGTCAATCACGCGCAGAAGCTCAATGAAATTACGGCCAGTGCTGGCGGGATAAGTGAGCGTCAGGCGGATTTTCTTGTTGGGGTCGATGATGAATACCGAGCGCACGGTAGCAGTGGTGCTGGCGTTGGGATGGATCAGGTCATACAGTCCAGATACCTTGCGGTCGGCATCGGCGATGATAGGGAAGTTGACCTCGGTACTTTGGGTTTCGTTGATATCGACGATCCAGCCTTTATGAGATTCCACGGGGTCTACGGAAAGTGCAATCGGTTTGACGTTGCGCTTCTTGAATTCATCGAACAGCTTGGCGGTGGCGCCGAGCTCAGTGGTGCATACGGGAGTGTAGTCTGCCGGATGGGAGAAGAGGATACCCCAGCTGTCGCCCAGCCAATCGTGGAAAGAAATCTTGCCGATGCTCGACTCCTGGGTAAAGTCGGGTGCGGTATCACCTAGTCGTAATGTTGCCATCATGGGGCTCCTCTTAGGTTATGTTGGAATCCACCTTACTTGTGTAAGAGGAAGGTGGATCGGGATGTGATTTAACTTCTCAATTTAAGCATATAAGTCAATGTATCTATATTATTTTAATAATATGCTTATTACGCTGCTTTCTTTGCAAGGGAGCGCAGCACTTCGGCCAGCGGGGTTGGGTCTATCCAGGCTTTGACGTCGAAGTCAGCCTTGATGAAGCCCCATTCCAGCAGGAAGTTCTTGTAGCCCTCCAGTGCGGCGATGAATTCCGGGATCAGCTCAGTTCCTTGGTGCAGGTGGATGTCGTTGCCGTAGGCCTTGCGCACGTAGTCGTCGGTGGAGCCAGATTCCTTGGCAATGTAGGCTACGGTTTCAGCTTCGTGGGCTGCTGCCCAGTCGCCAGCATCAACGATGCGGCGCAGGAAGCGGGCTACCAGGTCAGGCCGCTGGCGCAGAAGCTCTCCATCAACCGTGATAGGGCGTGGAGCGCCGTTATTGGCGCGGACTTTCGGGTCGGGGTGGTTGCGTACGTCATAAACAATGGTTAGCCCATTGGCTTCAGCAGTTTCGTAACCGCGCGCGCCCTTGGTGAAAATGACATCAACCTTGCCACTATTGAGCGCTTCCAGCTCGGTTGCATAAGCTACGCGGGTGCCGCTGCCCCAGCCAAAGCCAGGCGCGGATTGCGGCACTTCAAAATCGATCAATTCCACATCTTTGGTGGAAAGGCCAGCTGTTTCCAACGTAACGACAATGCCGCGCAATGCGCTGGCGCGTTGATGGTCGATACTGATGCGGTTCAATGGCAATGCGATTTTCTTGCCTTTGAGGTCTTTTGGCTCCTTGATGCCGGAAGCAGGCAGGGCGAGAATCAATTGGGCTTCGTCAACCCAGTTGAGGCCGATGACCTTGGTATCTGCGCCATTGGCGCGCGCCCAGATAGCAGGGACGTTGCCGCCTTGGCGGAAGGAATGCGGCAGCTTGTGGTCATAGTGCGATTCGAGCAGTTCCGGGTCGCGGGTTTCCTGTAGCGTGTTGATCGTGATGTTGTCGGGCTGGAATTCCTGTTTGAACCAGTCCTGGCGGGCTGCAAGGCCGAGCGGGGTAGGAACAGGGCAGCGTGTGTACCAAAGGGTATCAACGGAAGTGTTTTGAGAGCTTGCTGACGACATGGGGAGTCTCCTTGTAATTGAGCCTGCGCAGATGAACAGGTTGGAGCCTTAGTAGTGGCATGTTCCATGCCAAAATTAAAATAGATAGAATAGTTGTTAAAATTATATATTTATCAATTAATTAAATTAAGTTATTAATGTTATTTATTATTTATTGATGATCGTAAATCAACAGTAACCAGGGCTACTGTTGATGATGAAACAGTAGCCCTGACTGTGGTTGAAGCTAGGCAGGTTGGTTGTTGGCGTTGGAGGCTTCTTCGTATGCCTGGTAAAGCCTGGAGTAGGCGCCGCCCTGGTGGATAAGTTGTTGATGGTTGCCTAGCTCCTGGATATTGCCGTCCCAGATGACGGCAATACGGTCTGCATCCCGGATGGTAGCCAGCCGGTGCGCGATGATGATGGCGGTGCGGCCTTCGCACAAGCGGCGCAGGGCGGTCTGGATACGGCGTTCAGTATGGATATCCACGGCAGAAGTGGCTTCATCTAGCACCAACACGGCCGGGTTGGCGAGATAGGCGCGCACCAGGCAGACCAGTTGCCGCTGCCCGTGGCTGAGGAATGCGCCTAGCGGGCCGACTGCGGTATGGTAGCCCGCAGGCAGCCGCTCCAGCACTTCATCGGCACCCAGTTCGCGAGCGGCGGCAATCAGGGCTTCATCGCTGGCTTCAGGGGCTGCCAGGCGCAGGTTGTCCAGCACCGTGCCGGAGAATAGGACGTTGTCCTGCAGCACGATGCCCACCTTGCGGCGCAAATCCTGCTGCGCATACTCGCGCACGTCCTGGCCGTCTATCCTGACCGCGCCCGCATTGACCTCATAGAAACGCGTCAGCAACTGCACCAATGTGCTTTTGCCGTGGCCGGTCGGCCCGACAATCGCCAGTACTTCGCCAGGATGGATGTCGAGGTTGAAGCCGCGGATGACGGGCTTTTCCGGCAGGTAGCCGAAGATGACGTTGTCGAATTCCACCTTGCCGGATTCCTGCTTGGGTGTCGCAGGCGTTGCCGGGTCCTGGATTTCAGGTTCTGTATCCAGCATCAGGAAGATACGCTGCGCCGAAGAGGCACCGGAAGTGTAGCGCTCGAACAAATCGTTCAGCTCCTGCAGCGGCCCGAGGAAAAGCTGGACATAGAACAGACTCTGCGCGAGCTGGCCGACCGTCATTTCCTGGTCCGCGATGCCGATACCGCCCACCATGAGCAGGAAGGCCATGCCGACCGTGCTGAGCACCTGCGTCAATGGCAGGAACCAGCTTGACTTCATGGAGCCCTTGATGAGGATATTGTTGAAGTCTTCCAGCAATCCGCGATAACGGCGCGCGTTGCTGGATTCGTTGACCGTCTGCTTGAGGATGCGCACGCCGGAGACGGTTTCCACCAAGTGCGCGGTAAAGCGCGCACGCGCCTCGGCGACACGTCCCCATATCTTTTCCGAAATGCGCTTGAACAGCCAAGTACCCAAAATCAGGAAAGGCACGATGCTGGCCAGGGCTAAAAATAGCTTAGGCGAAATCCACCACAGGGCAATCGAGGCCACGACCAGGCGCAGCAGCGCCGAGAACAGCTCGGGCGGGCCCTGCACCAGCAAGGGCTCCAGCGTATCGATATCGCGGTCGGCGCGGGAGATGATGCGGCCGGCCTTGGTCTGGTCGAAATAGCGCACGCTCAATGCCTGTACATGGCTGAACACGCGGATGCGCAGCTTGTTGAGGATGTCGATGGCTGCCGTGCCGGCGAGGTATTGCGAAAAGCTGCCCAGGCCGAAACGCAATGCCCAGCTCAAGCCAGTGGCGACCGACATCCAGACCAGCAGCGGGGTATTGAGGACGATGCCTTGCGCGGTCTGGATGAAGCCGTTGTCGATCACCTCGCGCAGGAACCACGGGCGGATGAAGATCACGCCTACCAGCACGATTTCGAGCAGGATGACGGCGAGAATCCGGCCCTTCACATCCTGCAGCAGCGGCAGCAGACGCCAGAACATGCTGCGATCGAGCTTTTTGCGGGCGAATGCCTGTTCCAGCTCGATGTCATTGAGCGGCTTGTCGCCGCGGAAATCATTTGCCATGGTTGACTCCCAGCAGGTCGCGGTATTGCGCATTGGTGGTGGATAAATGCTCATGCGTGCCCTGGTCGCTGATGCGGCCCTGGTCGAGCATGGCGACGCGGTCGGCGAGCAGGATGGTGGAGAGCTTGCTGGCAATCAGGATGACGGTGATGGGCTGGCCGTTGCTGTTGCGCAGCTGGCGGATGTTGTCCAGCACTTGGCGCTCGGTAATGGCGTCCAGCGCGCTGGTGGCGTCGTCCAGTACAAGGATGGAGGGCTCGGCGAGAAACGCGCGTGCCAGGCTGATGCGCTGCCGCTGCCCGCCGGACAAGGTGATGCCGCGATCGCCGATTCTGGTCTGCAGGCCGTCACTCAGGCGGTCGAGCACTTCCGTTGCACCCGCTTGCTCCAAGGCTTGCAGGATTTGTTGCTCGCTTGCCTCCGGCTTGGCTAGCCGTAGGTTGGCCTCCAAAGTGTCGGAGAACAAGAAACTTTCTTGAGGAACGACATTAATTTTTTTTCTTAATTCATTTAATTTGAATGATTTTATATTGTTCCATCCTGCCCATGGCGAGCCGATTTCCACGCTCCCGGCATCCGCATCCAGCAAGCGCGGCAGCAATCCCGCCAGGCTGCTTTTGCCGGAGCCCGTCATGCCCACGATCGCCACCACCTCGCCTGGGGCGACTTCCAGATTGCAATCCTGCAATATCGCATTGCCCTGGCCAGGGGATTGGATGCCGACATGATTCAGCCGGATGCCCAATGCCCCTTCTGGAACGGAGTCGGCGCCTGACTTGATCGTCGGCTGCTCGTCGAGCAGTTCCCAGATGCGTGCGGCGGAGGCGCGCGCATCGGCGAAAATCTGGATCACCCGGCCGATGCCCTCGATGCGGAACACCAGCGCATTGGCGACCAGCACCGAGGCAACCAGTTCGCCGATATTGAGCGTGCCTTGCTGCACCAGGTATGCCCCCGCAGCCAGGATCCAGACATGGCTCAAGGCAACCACGGTCTGTGGCAGGGGAATACGCGAGGCGGCATAGGCCAGTGCGCTCCGCGCGTTCTGCATGAAGCTCTGCACCAGCGTCGTGAAAACCGCGACGCGCTGCTGTTCCAGGCCGAAGGACTTGATGACGCGCACGCCGTTCACTCCTTCGCTCAGTTCCTGGTTGACCGCGTCGTAGGCCGCGCCTACGGCGCGATCCAGCGTCACCAGCTTTTCTGTCTGGGTGACGAATAATGCAATGCCGCCCAGCGTGAATGCCAGCGTGCCCAGGCCCAGCCATGGGTGATACCAGGAGAGCAGGGCGACGGAAACCAGCACCCAGAGGCTGGCCTCGAACACCTGGCGCCAGAAGTTGATCAGGGCGTCGCGCACCTTGTCGGCATCTCGCGTGGTACGCGTGACCATTTCGCCCATGCCATGCCGCCAGTGGTAGGCGAGATCCAGCCGCTGCACCTGGTGCAGGATGCGCTCGCGCAGGATGGTGAGCAGGTCTTGGCCGATCACCAGCGACATCAGGCCGCCGATATATTGCAATATGCCCCTGCCAAAAGCGACCAGCAGCAATAGAACGATCCAGTGCAGCGCTTGTGAATATTCCAGGCTGCCATCCGCTAGCCTGGTAATGGCATTGCCGCTCTGGACATCGTTGACCGCTTGGCCGACCAGCCATAGCTGCCATGCCATGCCGATATTGACCAGCGTGAACAAAAGTGCCGTCAGGGAAAATTTTTCCGGCATGTGACGATAGAGGGCGAGGCAACGGAGCAGAGGGGCATGGATGATCGTCATACGTCACGTCCTGTAAAAAACAAGGCACCTGGCCCGCAGGCCAGGTGAACTGAGGCGGGGAGTAATTATTTTTTAAAAGCGCAAGGTCAAGGAAATTCCTGCTGTGCGTGGCGAGCCATAAATCGTGGTGGCGCCGGTCGCAGGTGCTGCAGGCAGGGCATGGGCGATGTATTCCTTGTCGAACAAGTTATTGACATAGCCCGTGACAGAAATGCGGTCGCCCTTGGTGCTGTATGTCACTCGCGCGTTTACCAGCGAATAGCCGTGTTGGCCAAGTAATTTATAGTAGGCATTTTGGGATGCGTTTTGCGCATTCACAAAATAGAACTGGTCGCTGGTATAGTGCCAATCGATGCTTGAAACGATCTTGGCGTCGTTGTCCAAGGGGATGCGGTAAGTTGCTGACAATAGGCTGTTGAAATTTGGTGTGCGCACCAAGTCGTTACCATTGAAATTGGTGGTGCTGTTCTGTACAACCAATTCCTTGAATTCGCTGGATTGCAGGCCGATATTGCCTACTAGGCGCAGGCGGTTGGTAGGCAGGGCTTCCACTTCCAGTTCCAGCCCCTTGATCGATGCTGATTTGGCGTTTTGCAAGTAGGAAACCGTGGTGGTGGCGCCGGCCGGAACGCCGACTACGTTGACTTGGACATCGTCGTAGTCGTAATAGAACAAGCTGGAGTTGAAGTTCAGGCGTCCTTCGAGCCATTCCGACTTGTAGCCCAATTCATAAGCATTCAGCTTTTCCGGCTTGACGGTATTGAGCGCGGCAGTGGCAGTGGCTGCGGTATTGAACCCGCCTGATTTCTCGCCATGCGCAAACTTGAAGAATGCTCGGCTGGTATCACTGATCTTGTATTCCGGCGTGAAATCGTAAGTAAATGAATTCCAGCGTTTTTCCTGCTCGGCATCGAAATTTGTTACCAGTCCTACCGGGTTGGTAAACAAGTTGGTGTCGGTGAATGCGTTCCACCATTGGGCGATGTTGCCGTAGCTGGCGGCGGTAATGCCAGCGCCTGTTGCTGAACGGCGTGAGATATCGGTTTCCTTTTTCTCCGTTGACCAGCGGGCGCCCAAGGTAGTGGCGAAGGAGTCGGTCCAATTGTAAGTGGTGCTGCCGAACAAGGTGAAGCTCGAAGCCTTGTGGCTGTAATCGGTATAGCTGAAATTATTCAAGGCATTGGTTGACGAGCCAATAAAGGCAGGCACAGTGCCGTTTGGCAAGCGCGCGCTGGCGCTATAGGAGTCGATGTCTTCCTTGAACAAGTGAATGCCGGAGAGCCAGTTCCAACGGTCTTCGCGGGGTGAGGCCAGCCGGAATTCTTGCGAATATTGCTTGCTCTTGGCGTCGGTATAACCGCGCGATAGCTCCAGCGGGCTATTGTCGCTATCAGAGAGACTGTTTAAATCCCAATCCTCATACGCGGTGATCGATGTCAGCGTATAAACGCCCAGATCCCAGCGAAATGTTAGATTTGCGCCGTTTTGGGTAGAGTCACTTTTGCCATCAGCATTGGCGGCCACTTCTTTGCGCTTTCCGCTTGGCACATAGCCGAAGCGGAAGGCACCACCTGTGCCAACGCCGGTGACGGTCTGGATGGAGCCGTCGGTCTTATAGTCACGGCGATGTATATTGAGCAGCGCTTCCAGGTTGTCTGTGAGCTGGAACAGCAATTGGCCGCGGATAGCAGTATCCTTTTGGCTGCCGTCGCGTTGACCGGTAAATGTATTGCGGAAATAACCGTCGCGATCCTGGTCATAGAATGAAAGTCTTCCAGCCACACGCTCGCTTACCAGTTCTCCACCAACTGCGCCTTCAAAAATACGTGAGCCGTAATTGCCAATGTCGGCTTTCACATAGTTTTCGCCTGAATCAAAGCTGGGCTTCTTGCTGATGATATTAACGGCGCCTCCAGTTGTATTCTTGCCCCACAAAGTTCCTTGCGGGCCGCGCAGCACTTCTACGCGGTCAAGGTCAAATAACGGAAAGCCTGTAGCAGTGGCATTGCTGAGATAGACATCATCCAGATAGATGCCGACAGGACTGGCCATATCGATTTGTTGCTGGCCAGCGCCCACACCACGAATCCACCAGCGAGGGCGGCCGTTTGCCTGGGTGTTCGCCGATGCGTTCGGGACATAGTTAAGCACTTCGCTTGCAGAGCGGCCTATCCCGCGGTCCTGCAAATCATTTCCTCCCAGTACAGAAATTGCAGTGGGGACTTCTTGTGCATTTTCTTCGCGCTTGTTCGCTGTCACCACCACGCTGCCAAGGGCAGATTCGATCTCCTTGGGCTGAGCCGCAGTGACGCCGGTATTGGCGTCAGCGTTGTTTTCAGTGGTTTCCACCGCGCTGTTTTTTTCCTGTTCATCAGCGGCATGAGCGGAGCCGAGGAGCAGGCTGCCAGTGAGCACGCCAAGGAGGGCATGGGCAACAGGCTTGCGGATGAAGGCGATAGCTAGGTTCTTGGATGGCATATGGTTCCCTGAAATCATGATGAAAACGAAATTGCATTGATGAAACGTCAATGCCAAGTGGCAGGAACCATGCCAATGTTCTGGTTTTTAATTAACTTATTGAATTTAAATATAAATAATTTTATTTGACAGGTGTTTGGCGTGCTGTTGTGTTTTTTTGGCAACAGGAATCGTGGTGCTGGATCATCATCTGTTGTTTTCTGAACAGTTGATCTGGCATTGCCTTGGGTATGTTGATTTATGTGTTGCTTTGCGAGCACCTGTTGATTCTCGATCATCTGCTTTGGTCGGGATGGGGAGGTTGTGTTCGTTTTGCAGCAGAAATATCCGCGCGGGATTGGGTGCTGGAAGCTCTATATGGGGTTGGTGGATACTGAAAAGTGTGGAAAATTTTTAATTAATAATATATTTAAAAACAAATTGATATTTAATATTTTTGATAAATAGGATTAATAATATTCTGTATCAGGATAGCTATTTTTCTACCTCAAGGCAGAAGGTGGCACGGTGTTTGCGGAAGTCCAGGCTCAATCATTCTTCATTTCGAGGATTCGACCGCGACAACACACCGTCCGTCCTGGGGGTGCCAGAAGACTTCCAGGTCGAGATATTGATCGCAATCGGCAAGCAGAGGGAAAGCGCGGCTTTGCCCGAGGATATCCAGGCGAGGGAACAGCCGACCCCGCGCAAGCCCTTGGCGGGGTTTTACGCCGAAGGCCAGTTCAATTTCAAGGAGTAGCGCAATGACACTCCGGTTTGGAGGCGCATTGCCGATGAAAAAGCGGAATTTCCTGAGTGATTGAGATGCGCCACGACAAGCTGCTTTTCGATCTGGACGGCACGATCAGCGATCCTTTGACCGGAATCGCGCGCTGCATCAATCATGCGTTGCATCACGCCGGGTATCGTACATATACGGAGGCCGAATTGGGCCCTTTTGTCGGGCCTCCGCTTGATCAGACCTTCCAGGCAATCACCGGGAGCAGCGACCAGAATGAGATCAGGGCATTGGTGGAGAAGTATCGGGAACGCTATGCCGACATCGGCTACGCGGAGAATCAGTTGTACCAGGATATGGATATTGTTATCGCAAGGTTGTATGAAGCCGGGACGGTCATGGCAGTCTGCACTTTCAAGCCTCAGGTATATGCGGAGAAAATCCTGGAACTGTTCGATCTCAGGCAGTATTTCCGCTTTGTCAGCGGCGGGGATATTGGCATCAGGAAATGGCAGCAGATTGCGGAACTGAAAGCGCTTGGCCTTGCAACGGAACGCACCCTGATGATAGGCGACCGGAATGTAGACCTGACTGCGGCGTTGCGGAATCATCTGCCATCCGCCGCAGTGTTGTGGGGATATGGTTCGGCGGAGGAGCTGCTGCCCCACGACCCTTTGCATGTCTTTCGCCGCCCGGGCGAGCTTTTGCAGTTGAGGGGATGGATTGTTGTTTAGTCATTAACACTTCAGGCGCAATCGCAGTGGGTATTGTGCCGTATTCAGCGAACATTATCGGTTCGGAGATATCTCTCCAATAGCGGTTGGGCATTGTCGCGCTGCCTTTCGCTTGCCAGCGAGTCCCTTTCATTTGCTTCGCCAAATAAAAGTAACCAAAGCAAAGGCGACCCCGGTGCCCTGCGTTGCTCGTGCCGGATGGGGGCTTGCTGAACTCGCTGCGCTCAAACAGACGCAAGCCCTGAATCCATCCAGCACTGTGCTACTCGGCGCAGCCAAACGGGGGCAACGTCAAACCCCAACCCGCTCTTGGCATTGCTGCGCTCGCCATTGGCCTTGAGGGGGCGTGCATGCCTCAACTGTTTGAATTCAGTCAGTTAAAACATGCCAACTGTTGCAATAAAAACAGTTTGGGCTGTGAATTGGCCTGGATTGGGTAGGCTGTCGTGTGACTTGAAATAAAGAGTAGTGGGATTAATCCAATAAATTCAACCTTCTAAAAAATCCCATATATGAATGATGGGAATTTGCAGGAAATGGCATGGTTTCTGCGATAAGTATGGTGATCTAAATAGAAATATCGCGGAGATATGCATGACAGTTAAATTTTTCTGGCAAGCGCAGACCTCAGGGGATGGGCGCTATGCCGACGCCGAAAAACGCATCCGGGGCGAAAGGGCCGACAGTCGGCCTTATTTCCTGCCGGGCGTGACCGACCCTCGCGGCCAGCGTTTCAATTATTTCGACCATTTGCACCAGATCGCCAAGGCGGTGGAACTGGCCAAGTTCGACGGCATCAAGGTCAGGAACGATCCTGAAGGAGACGAATCCTGGATCGTCGCCGGCTACCTCAGCCGTGCGACGCGCTACTTGACGGTGCTGGCAGAGTTCGACGCCTCGCGCGGCTCGGCAGTTTATGCCGCCAAGAACGCGGTGAGCTACCAGCGCTTTACCGAAGGCCGTTTTGCCTGGCAGATAGGCGTGGAGTCCGATGAGGCGAAGCGCAGACAGCAGGGCGACTTCGCGGCGCAGGCGGACCTGTATCCAAGGGTAGAGGAGTTTGTCACTGTGGCCCGCAACGTCATCACCACGACCGGGTACGACTTTGACGGCCGCTTCTTCCAGGTGTTGCAAGGCGGCTTCCAAGGGCCGCTTTCCGGTCAGAAGGTTCCTCCCATCTATCTATCCGGCGAGACGGACGAGGCATATGCCCTCTCAGCCAAGCTTGCCGACGTGCATGTGCTGGAAGCGCAGCCGCTGGATGAAGTCGCAAAGAAAATCTCGCTTTTACGCAACCTGGCAAGCAAGCAGGGCCGTACATTGCAAATCGGCCTGCGCGTGGATGTGCTGGCGCGCGAAACCGAGGAGGAAGCGGTATTCGACGCCAAGCGTTATGCCGAACAGAGCGGCCAGCAAGCCGACGACAGCAATACCGCAGGGTTGTGGCAGGGCTTGACCACAGCCAGCACCGGCGCAAGCGCCGCGCTGGTCGGCAGCTTCGAGCAAGTCACGGAACAATTGGCCGCGCTGGCGGAAGCGGGCGTTGAGCAGTTCATCCTGGGCGCCGTCCCCAGCCTGGAAGAGGCCTACTGCATTGGCGAGAATGTCCTGCCGCCGCTGCGTTCCCTGATAAACGGCGCCAGCCAGCGCGCAGCCTGATAGAGGAGTCGATATATTATGGCAATTGATGTTTTCTGGAGAATTCCAACGCACGGCGAGCCAAGCTCGCTGCGCAACAAGCTGCACCACCGCGGCGACTGGTCGCAGCAGCAAGGCGACCATATCGTGCAAAAAGGCCTCAGCGGAGGCCATGGCGACGGTTTCAACAACCTCGACTATATCGCCGAGGTGGCGCGTGCCGCCGAGATATCGGGCTTCCAGGGCGGCTTGATCCCTTCCTTCCCGATGACCGACGAGCCGTGGGCGATTTCCTCGTTCCTGGCGCGCGAGACCAGTACTTTCCGCTTCATGATCGCGTTCCAGCCGGGCTTCCTGAACCCAGTCGTGGCCGCGCGCATGACGGCTAGCCTGCAACGCGCCACCGGTGGCCGTGCCCTTTACAACGTGATTACCGGCGGTGGCGGCCCTGCCCAACTGTGGTGGGGCGACGTAGCGCCGCACGACGACCGCTATGCGCGCACGACAGAATTCCTGGACGTATTGCGCGGCGTATGGAGCGGGAACAGTTTTTCCTACCAGGGCAAGTTCTACCAGGTGGAGAATGCGGCGCTGCCGGCCCAGCTCCTGGGCCAGGACTTTCCTGAGATTTACTTCTCCGGTTCGTCCGACGCGGCCCTGGCTTCCGCCTCCAAGCATGCGGACTATTATCTTTCATGGCTGGAGCCTTTCGACCAGTTGCGCGACAAGTTCGACCGCGTGAAGGAGCGCACCGCCGCATTGGGCCGCAAGATCAAATGCGCAGTGCGCGTGGACATCATTGCCCGCCGCACCGAGGAGGAGGCCTGGCGCGAAGTGCAGCGCGGGTTTGAAAACCTCGATGACGCCGCGCGCGAGCGCTACAAGCGTTTCGCCCAGCAAACCGGGGATTCCGTCGGCGCCAGCCGTCAGCGCAGCAATGCGCCGAAGGAGCTCAATGATTACCGCGACTTCATCATCCATCCCAACGTCTGGTCCGGTCTCAGCCTGCTGCGCGGCGGGCAGACCCAGGGCATCGTCGGCAGCTACGAGCAGGTGGCCGAGCGCCTGGATGACCTGGTCAGGCTTGGCGCGGATGCTTTCATCCTCGCCAGCACTCCGCACCTGGAAGAGGCTTATCGCGTTGGCGAAGAAGTATTGCCGTTGGTGCGCGGTCACGACAGCGCGCCAGTCTTGCGCGCGGTGGGATAACAGCAAGGGTTAAGGCGGCCTTGGCGGCCTGACCTGCAAAGGACTGGTGGAAAAATTGCTGAAATGAATCGCATTTACTCGGGAATGGGTCTACATGTTAAAATCTACGATCCAAGCAGGTCGTTTCATGCGGCTATTCAATTTTTAGATGAAGGATGTTAAATGAGCCAAATTATTATCGAGCACAACCCAAGTGAAGAAAAACTGAAGGAACTGGGCGTTGCCAACTGGTCCATCTGGGAAAAGGAAGTGTCTAAGTTTCCACTGGATTTCGGTATCAAGGAAACTGCATATGTTCTCGAAGGCGAAATCCTGGTGACACCAAAGGGTGGCGAACCAGTCCGCATCGTTCCTGGTGACCTGGTTGTGTTCCCTGTTGGCCTGCAAAGCAGCTGGGAAGTGGTCAAGCCACTGCGCAAGCACTACAAGCACGGTTAATTGCCGGATTGATCAAAAGAAAAAGCCCCGCATTGCGGGGCTTTTTCTTTGTAGCAGCTTTAAAGCTGTTCGCGTAATGAGGCCTCAAGTTGTGTCAGAACACCTTGATCCAGGCGTTGGCCTGATTGATCCGAGATCAGGAAAGTATCTTCCGCGCGATTGCCCAAGGTGTTGATCTTGGCGGTATGCAGGCGGATATGATGCTGCTGTAGCACATGGGCAATACGTGAGAGCAAGCCTGGCCTGTCATTGGTAGCGATATCCAGGATGGTGTTGTTGCTGTCAGCTTCCTGTTTCAAGGTGACTTCAGGCTTGATGGGCATGTGCTTGACCTGTCGACTGATGCGGCCCTGCGCTGGAGCGTCTGGAAGAGCTTTACTAGTCAATTTTTGTGTCAATTCATATTCGATAAAATTTAATAAATCACGAGAACTTAGTTTCTTATTTGATTGATATAAAACAAGAAAATTATCAAGAGCATAACCATGTTGAGTAGTGTGAACCTTGGCTTCCACAATGTTGTAGCCAAGCTTGCCGAAAAAACTGCAGATACGGGCAAAGATATCCGCTTGGTCGGGCATGTAGATCATGGTCTGGATGCCGTCTCCTGCAGGACTCAATCTGGCACGCACGATAGGTAGTTGGGTATTGATATGGTCAAACAGCAGGCGGGTGTTCCAGGCGATGAGATGAGCTTCGTGGCGCAGGAAATAAGCCGGGCCAAACTGTTGCCATAGCGGCAAATAGGTGTTTTCGACGATGCCGTAGTAATTCAGGATTTCCTTGGCCTGCTGCTGTCGTGCGGCCAGCTCTGCATCCAGGCTGCTGCCGCGCAATATGCGTTGGGTAGCGCGGAACAGATTTTCCAGCAGCGCGGCTTTCCAGTTATTCCATACTTTAGGGCTGGTACCGCGAATATCTGCCACAGTGAGCAGGTATAACGCGACAAGGCGCTGCTCGGTGGCGACGTAGCTGGCGAATTTCTCCACTACTGCCGGGTCGGACAGATCAGATTTTTGCGCAGTAGTGGACATCACCAAATGAGCCTCTACCAGCCAGGCGACCAGCCCGCCGTCTTCCTTGGAGAGATTGTGCTGCTTGCAAAATCGGCGCGCATCGACTGCGCCCAAGGTGGAGTGATCGCCGCCGCGTCCTTTGGCAATGTCATGGAACAGCGCACCTAAATACAGCAGATATGGCTTGGGAAATTCCTTGAACAGGCGGCTGCATACCGGAAACTCATGCAAAAAGTCGGGGTTGGCGAAGCGTCGCAGATTGGCGAGCACATTCAGGATATGTTCGTCCACTGTATAGACATGGAACAGGTCGTGCTGCATCTGGCCGGAGACGCGCCCGAACGCAGGGATATAGCGCCCAAGCACGCCATAGCGGTTCATGCGTTTCAGAGTGCGGGTAATGCCTTCTGGTTGCTGGATAATCTGCATGAACAAGGCTTTATTCCTGGGATTGCTGCGGAATTGTGGCGTAATTTCGCTCTTGGTGCGATGCAGGGCACGCAGCAGGTTGGCTCCCATGCCTTTGAGTTCCGGGTGCTGTTGCAAAACCAGAAAGCTTTCGAGGATGGCGGAAGGATCATCGTAGAGCAGGGTGGGGCTCTTGGTTTCCAGCAGGCCATTGACAGCCTCGAAGCGCTGGTTGAGGCTGACCACAGTATGCTGCTGCGGATAGATGCGTTCGCGCAGCACTTGCAACAATATCTCATTGATCAGACTGACAAACTTGGCGCTTTGGTAAAAGCCGTGCATGAGCTGTTCGCTGGCGCGTTTGCGCTTGGTGGTTACCAGCCCCAATTGTGTGGCGAGTTCGTTCTGGAAATCAAACAGCAGCCTGTCTTCCCGGCGCTTGGCCAGGAAATGCAGGCGGATGCGGAGCATCTGCAAATGGCGCTCATGGCGACGTACTTGGCGGGCAGCTTGTTTGGAGACGATGCGATTTCTTGTCAGTTCGTGCCAATTGCTCCCCAGGCCGAGCGCACGCGCGATCCAGATGATGTTCTGCAAGTCACGTAGCCCGCCTGGGCTTTCCTTGATATTGGGTTCCAGATTGTAAGCAGTATCGTTGAAACGAGCGTGGCGTTGTTCCTGCTCCTGGATCTTGGCCTCAAAAAAGCTATCTGCCTGCATGATGAAAGCGATGGTTTGCTCGAAAGCCTGGTACAAGGGGGTACTGCCATCTAGGTAGCGCGCTTCCAGCAGGTTGGTTTGCACAGTAACGTCGCGCCGGGCTTCCTCAATGCATTCCGCTAGGGTGCGGACACTATGGCCGATAGCCAGGCCGGTATCCCATAGCGTGCTGATCAGCGCTTCAATATTCTGGTTGAGGGCGGTATTGCTATCATCCGGCAGCAGAATGAGAATATCGACGTCGGAATAAGGAAATAACTCGCTGCGGCCATAGCCGCCCACGGCAATCAGGCAGGCATGCTGATTTAATCCGCATGCCTGCCATAGGGAACACAGAACCTGATCTGCCAGCCTGGATTGTTCGTGCAGCAGGCGGCTGACATCGGGCTTTTGTTCAAACGCGACTCTTAAAGCCTGTTGATCTTCCTGTAGCTGATGGCGCCATTGTTGTGCCAGGTGGGCATGTCCGGGTTGTGTTGCAGAGGGCATTCTTACTGGGTGATAAATGCGGGAGGAGCAGGCATTTCTGCGGAAATGGTCAGCACTTCATAGCCTGTTTCCGTCACCAGTACCGTATGTTCCCACTGCGCGGACAGGCTGTGATCCTTGGTCACGATGGTCCAGCCGTCGCCAAGCTGCTTGATGTCGCGCTTGCCGGCGTTGATCATGGGTTCGATGGTGAAGATCATTCCCGGTTTCAGCATGGCGCCTTTGCCTGGCAGTCCGTAATGCAGCACTTGCGGGTCTTCGTGGAAATTTTTGCCGATCCCGTGACCGCAGAATTCGCGTACCACGCTATAGCCGTGTTTTTCAGCATAGGTTTGGATGACATGGCCGATGTCGCCTAGCGTTGCACCGGGCTTGACCTGGGCAATACCCAACCACATGCAGTCATAGGTGATATCAGACAGGCGCTTGGCCTGGATGGAGAGTTCACCGACATGGAACATGCGGCTGGTGTCGCCGTAATAACCGTCCTTGATTACAGTGATGTCAATATTAAGGATATCGCCACTCTTGAGCACTTTATCCCCAGGAATACCGTGGCAAATTTGGTGATTGACCGATGTGCAGATGGACTTGGGGTAAGGTGTGTGGCCATGCGGCGCATAGTTAAGCGGAGCGGGAATGGTTTTCTGCACGTTGACCATGTAGTCATGGCACAGTTCGTCCAGCTTGCCTGTGGTGACGCCCGGCTTGACGTGGGGCGTGATAAAATCCAGTACTTCTGCAGCCAGTTTGCAGGCTACGCGCATTTTTTCGATATCTTTTTCTGTCTTGATGTTGATTGCCATGGTGGTGCGAGGCTTGCGCCCAGGTTTTCCTTGAGTTCGTACAGCTGCTTATGGTAGCATACGCACCCGTTTGGCAGGAAACTCAAGCCTGTCAGCGAATCCTGCAGTCTGACCATTATGTCGGGCTGTAAATCTGCACATATACCCCGTACAGGGTGCCTGCTGAACGCAGGTGATGTTGGGTGTATGGAAGCAATAACCCTTACTGGAGATTTAAAATGTCCGTTACCATGCGTCAAATGCTGGAAGCCGGTGTCCACTTCGGCCACCAAACCCGCTACTGGAATCCCAAGATGGCTCAGTACATCTTTGGCGACCGCAACAAGATTCATATCGTCAACCTGGAAAAGACCCTGCCGCTGTTTGAAGATGCGCTCAAGTATGTGCGTCAGCTGGCTGCAAACAAGGGCCGTATCCTGTTTGTTGGCACCAAGCGTCAAGCGCGCGAAATCATCAAGGAAGAAGCAGCGCGCGCCAATTGCGCATACGTCAACCATCGCTGGCTGGGCGGCATGTTGACCAACTTCAAGACCGTCAAGCAGTCCATCAAGCGCCTGAACGACTACGAAGCCATGCTGCAGGAAGGCGGCCTAGAAAAGTTTGGCAAGAAGGAAGCTCTGGGTTACAAGCGCGAAATTGAAAAGCTGGAACGCTCCATCGGCGGCATCAAGGAAATGGGCGGTTTGCCAGATGCGATTTTCATCGTTGACGTTGGCCATGAAAGCGGCGCCGTGACTGAAGCCGGCAAGCTGGGTATTCCTGTCATTGGCGTGGTTGACACCAACAACTCTCCTGACGGCATCGCGTATGTGATTCCTGGTAATGATGACTCCAGTCGTGCGATCCGTCTGTATGCGCGTGGCGTTGCAGATGCCGTATTGGAAGGCCGCAACCAAAGCATCAATGAAATCGTGAAGGCAGCGTCCGAAGAGGAATTTGTCGAGGTTGAAGAAGCCGCGGCAGAGTAAGACCCTGTTGCAAGGGGGCTTTGGCCCCCTTTTTTTGTACCTGATTCTGGCCTCGGGCCAAAAAACATATGTTAAGGAGTAAAAAGAATGGCTGAAATTACCGCAAGCATGGTCAAGGAATTGCGTGAGCGCACTGATGCGCCGATGATGGACTGCAAGAAGGCGTTGACCGAAGCTGAAGGTGATATGGCGCGTGCCGAGGAAATCCTGCGCGTGCGTTTTGGTAACAAGGCAAGCAAGGCTGCTGGCCGGGTTGCTGCTGAAGGTATTGTGGCTGTCAGCATCAAGGCTGATGGCAAGGTCGGCGCAATTGTCGAAATCAACTCCGAAACCGATTTCTGCGCCAAGAATGCGGATTTCCTGGCGTTTACTGCGCAGGTGGCTGATGCCGCTGCCGCTTCCAAGCCTGCTGATGTGGATGCATTGTCTGCATTGGGCATTGATGGCGGCACTGTTGAAGAGGTGCGTACCCAACTGGTAGGCAAGATTGGTGAAAATATTACTGTGCGTCGTTTTGTTGCTGCGGATGCCAAGGGTAAGTTTGTCAGCTACGTGCACGGTGGCAAGATTGGCGTGCTGGTGGATGTGATTGGTGGCGACGAAGCGCTGGGCAAGGATATTGCCATGCACATTGCTGCGGCCAAGCCGAAGTCCCTGGATGCCAGCGGCATTTCTGCCGACCTGATCGAAGCCGAGCGCCGCGTGGCTATCGAAAAGGCCAAGGAAGCCGGCAAGCCGGAAGCCATGCTGGACAAGATCGCGGACGGTACCGTGCAGAAATTCCTCAAGGAAGTCACCCTGCTGAGTCAGCCATTCGTCAAGGATGACAAGCAAACCATCGAGCAACTGCTCAAGGACAACAATGCCAGCATCGCTTCCTTCACTATGTATGTAGTGGGCGAAGGCATCGAGAAGGTCGTGACCGACTTTGCGGCTGAAGTGGCTGCTGCAGCGAAGGTGTAAGCAGGATCATGGCCGCAGTGTTGCGGCCATAAGGTAGTTGAGGCGTGTATCGCCTGTTTCAGGCGGTACGCGTGTGCATCATCATTTGCATAACAATAAGGAGCCCCATGAGCACTCCCGCCTATAAACGCATTTTGTTGAAACTCTCCGGCGAAGCCCTGATGGGCGAGGATAGCTACGGTATCAACCGAGCGACGATTACCCGGATTGTGGAAGAGATCAAAGAAGTTGTTGATCTTGGCGTTGAAGTGGCAGTTGTCATTGGTGGCGGCAATATCTTCCGCGGAGTTGCTCCGGCAGCGGAAGGCATGGACAGGGCAACGGCAGACTACATGGGTATGCTGGCGACTGTCATGAATGCGCTGGCCCTGCAGGATGCGATGAAGCATATCGGGCTGGTCAGCCGCGTGCAGTCGGCATTGAATATCGAGCAGGTGGCTGAGCCTTATATCCGTGGCAAAGCTATCCGCTATCTGGAAGAGGGGCGTGTGGTCATTTTTGGCGCAGGTACCGGCAATCCATTCTTCACCACCGACACCGCAGCAGCGTTGCGCGGTATGGAAATCAATGCCGATATCGTACTCAAGGCAACCAAGGTGGATGGCGTATATACCGACGATCCCAAGCGCAACCCTGAAGCCATGCGTTACAAGACACTGACGTTCGATGAAGCGATCGTCAAGAATCTCAAGGTGATGGATGCGACTGCACTGACATTGTGCCGTGACCAGAAATTACCGATTTCCGTATTCAGCATTTTCCGCCAAGGTGCGCTGAAGCGGGTGGTGATGGGTGAGGATGAAGGCACGCGCGTGCTTCCATAACATCCAGATACACGTATTAGGTAGGAGAAATCATGATACAAGACGTAAAGAACAACGCAGATCAGAAAATGCAGAAGTCCCTGGAGGCGCTAAAGGCTGATCTGAGTAAAATTCGTACTGGCCGTGCGCATACCGGGCTACTAGATCATGTCATGGTGGAATACTATGGCTCCATGGTGGCGATCAACCAGGTGGCCAATGTCAGTTTGGGCGATGCGCGTACCCTGAACGTGCAAGCATATGAAAAAACCATGATCAGCAAGGTCGAGAAGGCGATTCGTGATTCCGATCTCGGTTTGAACCCTGCCACCAATGGTGATGTGATTCGCGTTCCGATGCCGATGTTGACTGAAGAGCGCCGTCGCGACCTTATCAAGGTCGTGCGTAGCGAAGGTGAGGGTGCCAAGGTGGCGGTGCGCAATGTGCGCCGTGACGCCAACGATGCCTTGAAAAAACTTGTCAAGGATAAGGAAATCAGTGAGGATGATGAGCGCCGCGCGCAGGATGAGGTGCAGAAGCTCACAGACAAATATGTAGCGGAAATCGATAAGATGCTGCAGACCAAGGAAACCGAGCTGATGGCGATTTAAGCCCGGCAGGCGCTGATTTTTCTTACATTTAGTTTTATCTCCACGGAGCATTGAGTGGCACTTTTTTCCAGCTCCACCCAGTCCATCCCGGTAACGGGTGATATTCCGCAACACATTGCCGTCATCATGGATGGCAATGGGCGCTGGGCCAAGAAGCGTCTGCTGCCGCGTGTGGCGGGTCATAGGCGTGGTGTCGAGGTTGTGCGCGAAGTGGTGCGGCAGTGTGGCAATCACGGTGTCAAATACCTGACCCTGTTTGCGTTCAGCAGTGAGAACTGGCGCCGTCCTGCGGACGAAGTCAGTTTCCTGATGGGCCTGTTCATGGAGGCCTTGCAGCAGGAAGTGGGCAAATTGGCGGAAAACAATATCCGTTTGCGCATGATCGGGGATTGCTCGCGATTTGAACCTGCTTTGGTAGCCAGGATTGCCGAAGCGGAAGCGCAGACCGCTGGAAATGATGGACTGACGCTGACTATCGCGGCGAATTATGGCGGACGTTGGGATATCATGCAGGCCATCAAACGCTTGATCGCCGAGAAGCCGGAGTTGGCAGAGCAATTTACCGAAGCTGACCTGTCAGCCTACCTCAGCATGTACTATGCCCCCGAGCCTGACCTGTTCATACGAACCGGCGGCGAGCAGCGCATCAGCAATTTCCTGTTGTGGCAGCTTGCCTACAGCGAACTCTATTTCACAGATACCCTGTGGCCGGATTTTGATGAGGCAGAGTTTAAGCGTGCCATTCTCTCTTACCAGCAACGCGAACGCCGTTTTGGCCGTACCAGTGAACAACTGATTTCGAACTGATTATGCTGAAAACTCGTTTGCTGACAGCTGCCGTCTTGATTCCTGCTTTTCTGGCAGCGCTGTTTCTGTTGCCAGAACTCTATTGGTCGCTACTGATGCTGGCAGGTACGCTGGTTGGGTTGTGGGAATGGTCAGGCATGATCCGTTCCCGGACTGCCCGGAATAAACAGGCGGGTAATGTTGCTGTCCAGCAGGAAGTGGCCCCGGTCTTGAATCCAGTGGCTCGTGTGCTTTACCTGCTGGCGACAGCGGTGGCTGGCGTTTTCCTCGCTTTCTCGCATGGTCTGGAAAATGCATTCATGCAGGAGTATGCGCTTTATTGGGGATTGCTGATTGCCGCTGTGTTTTGGGTTGTCATTGCTCCGCTCTGGCTGGGGCTACGTGCCAGAATCAGGAATGTTTATCTGATGTTGCTGGCGGGCTGGGTCATCATATTGCCATTATGGCAGGCGCTGGTGAGCCTGCGTGCTATCAGTCCTTGGGTATTGCTGGCCGTGATGTTGGTGGTCTGGATTGCCGATAGCGCTGCCTATTTTGCCGGCAAGCGTTTTGGCAAGCACAAGCTTGCAGTGAATATCAGTCCAGGCAAGACCTGGGAAGGCGTGGCAGGTGCGCTGGTGGTGGTTGGCCTATATGGTTTGGGTTTGTGTTTTATTTTCAATCTCAACCTGGTTCTGGTTGCCGGATTCTGGATATTGACCATCTTCAGCGTTATGGGTGATTTACTGGAATCACTGATCAAGCGCCAGGCCGGAGTCAAGGACAGCGGCAACTTGCTGCCCGGTCATGGCGGCATTCTTGACCGCGTGGATGGCTTGACATCCAGCCTGCCCCTCGCCGCGTTTTTCCTGCACTTACCGCTTTATTATCAAGCGTGGATGCATTCCGCGTAAGCATGCGTATGCCACAAAATGTCACCATTCTGGGGGCCACGGGTACGATAGGTCTCAATACGATGGATGTGATTGCCCGTCACCCCGACCGTTACCGTGTTTTTGCCTTAACTGCGCATTCGCGCGTGGATGAGCTGGCTGAATTATGCCTGCGCTACCAGCCTCGCTATGCAGTCATGCTGGATGAAGTCGCTGCAGATAAGCTGCAAAAGAAACTGCATGGCACTGATACTATCGTGCTTTCCGGCATCCAGGCGCTAGAGCAGGTGGCGGCACATACGGAAACAGATATCGTCATGGCGGCTATTGTCGGCGCTGCCGGACTCAGGCCTGCGATTGCAGCGGCATATGCAGGCAAGCGCATTTTGCTCGCCAACAAGGAAACGCTGGTGATGGCGGGCAGCCTGTTCATGCAGGCGGTGGAAAAGGGTGGCGCTACCTTGCTGCCGATCGACAGCGAGCATAATGCTATTTTCCAGGTGATGCCCCAGGAACGGTTGGCAGCGCTTGAGCATGGCGGCGTACGACGTATCTTGCTGACTGCTTCAGGCGGGCCTTTCCGCCAATCCAGTATCGCTGAGCTGGCAGCAGTGACGCCCGCGCAAGCGCTCAACCATCCCAACTGGGTGATGGGACCCAAGATCACGATCGATTCCGCCACGCTCATGAATAAGGGCCTGGAAGTAATCGAGGCGCATTGGCTGTTCAACGCCCCGGCAGAAAAGATTGAAGTGGTGGTGCATCCCCAGAGCGTCATTCATTCCATGGTGGAATATATTGACGGCTCAGTGTTGGCGCAAATGGGCAACCCGGATATGCGCACGCCGATTGCCTACGGCCTGGGCTATCCTGACAGGCTGCACGCCGGAGTGACGGTGCTGGATCTGTTCCAGGTCGGCCGCTTGGATTTTGAAAAACCTGATACCGGGCGTTTCCCCTGCCTGCGGCTGGCTTTCGACGCGTTGAAGCAGGGTGGCA
Source organism: Methylobacillus sp. (assembly GCF_036844465.1). Taxonomy (NCBI): domain Bacteria; kingdom Pseudomonadati; phylum Pseudomonadota; class Betaproteobacteria; order Nitrosomonadales; family Methylophilaceae; genus Methylobacillus; species Methylobacillus sp. Next base: position 466,230 of record NZ_DAIUFW010000001.1, on the reverse strand, counting down.
CAGCGCCCGCGATTCTCAATGCGGCTAACGAGGTGGCTGTGGAAGCTTTCCTGAATGGTAGGATTGGTTTCCAGGACATCCCGCGTCTGATTGAGTCAGTGTTGACCATGATGAATATCGATGCGGTGCAATCACTGGAGCAATTGATCGAGGTGGATAATCAAGCGCGTGCGCAAGCCATGGAATGGAAGCAGTTGCAGGCATGTTGACTACCTTACTTTCTTTTCTTGTCACCTTGGGTATTCTGATTGCCATCCATGAATATGGGCATTTCCAGGTGGCGCGCTGGTGCAATGTCAAGGTGCTGCGTTTCTCCATCGGTTTCGGCAAACCTATCTTTAAGCGAAACTTTGGCGCGGATCAAACCGAGTTTGTCATTTCAGTTCTGCCTTTGGGCGGTTACGTCAAGATGCTGGACGAGCGCGAAGAAACCTTGCCTGATGATCTAGGCGAGCAAGAGCTGGCGCGCGCGTTCAACCGGCAATCTGTCTGGAAGCGTATCGCCATTGTCTCTGCCGGGCCTGTAGCTAACCTGCTGTTGGCTGTCCTGTTGTACTGGGTGTTGTTCATGAGTGGCATCTCCGGCATCAAGCCATTGGTAGGCGATATTCCCCAATCAACACCGGCTGCCCAGGCTGGTCTTCAGCACGGTGACTTGATTACTGCGGTAGCTGGTGAACCTGTCGCGAGCTGGACGGATGTCCGCTGGATATTGTTGCAGGAAGTGATCAAGTCGCCCGGGGTCGCTATGCGGGTGCAGGATGAAAACGGGCAGGAGCACGAAGTCAACCTCAAGCTGGATAGCATAGGCAAGGATGATTTTGAGACGGATTTTCTGGTGGAGAAACTGGGGCTGGCGCCTTATCGTCCACCCATGCCTGCCATTCTGGGAGATATCGTGGCTGACAGTCCCGCAGCCAAAGCTGGTTTGAAAACTGGCGATGAAGTGTTGGTGATCAATGATCAAGCCATTACCGAATGGGAGCAGTTTGTCACGCTGGTGCGCGAGCAGCCCGGTAAGCCGCTGGCATTGCAGATAGCACGTGGTGCTGAAAAGCTGGCGGTAACAGTCACTCCCGAGGCCGTGGATGAAAAAGGCCAGCAGATCGGGCGTATTGGCGCAGCTTTCCAGTTTGATGAGACTATGCTCGACAAATTGACCGTGCTGGTGAGCTATGGGCCATGGCAATCCTTGAGTCGAGCAGTCGATAAAACCTGGGAAACCTCTGCGCTCAGCGTCACGATGCTGGCGCGTATGGTGTCCGGCGATGCTTCCTGGAAAGGGGTCAGCGGCCCGGTGACGATTGCAAGCTATGCGGGGCAGAGCGCGCATAGCGGCTGGAAATCATACATTGGCTTTCTGGCGCTGATCAGCATCAGCTTGGGTATATTGAATCTCTTGCCCATCCCTGTGTTGGATGGGGGGCATTTGCTGTATTATACGATTGAAATTTTCAAGGGCAGTCCAGTCTCTGAAGCCACCATGGAAATGGGTCAGCGGATTGGTTTTTCCATATTGGCAATACTCATGGTGATTGCGTTCTACAATGATATCTCCAGGCTTATATAGGTTGAGTTTGAATGAAGTTTGGCATGAAGCTTAAACATATCCCGTTATTAATCCTGGCCATTTATTCCACTTCAACGCTGGCTCAGGAGCCTTTTGTTGTTAAGGATATCCGTGTTGAGGGGCTGCAACGTACTGAAGCAGGTACCGTATTCAACTATCTTCCCGTGCGCGTGGGCGAAACCATGACGGACGAAAAGGCCACACAAGCGATCAAATCGCTGTATGGCACGGGTTTCTTCAAGGATGTGCGCATCGAGTCTGACAACGGTATCCTGGTTGTAATGGTGCAGGAGCGTTCAGCGATTGCGCAGTTGGTGTTCAATGGCAATAAGTCTTTCCCTACCGATAAGATGAAGGAGGGTTTGAAGCAGATTGGTCTGGCCGAAGGTTTGATCTTCGATCAATCCATGCTGGAACGTGCTGAACAGGAAATAAAGCGGCAGTATTTATCACAGGGTAAATACGGCGCATCCGTCAAGACCTCAGTTACGCCGCTGGAGCGTAATCGCGTTGCTGTGCGTTTTGATATTGAAGAAGGCTCGGTATCCAAGATCCGCAATATCAATATTGTCGGCAGCAAGGATTTCACCCAGGACGAATTGCTCGAAAAACTGACCTTGACCACGCCAAATTGGCTGACCTGGTGGAACAAGAACGACCAGTATTCCCGCCAGAAGCTGACGGCTGATCTTGAGGCATTACGTTCGTTCTACATGAACCAAGGTTATCTTGAATTCAATATTGACTCGACCCAGGTATCAATTACCCCGGACAAGCGTGATATCTATATCACCATCAATGTGACCGAAGGCGAGAAATATACTGTTACCGACGTCAAGCTGGCTGGTGAAATGTTGATCCCGGAAGCGGAAGTCCGCAACTTGATCTCAGTGGAGCCAGGCGAGATATTCAATCGCCAGCGCGTGACGGAGTCCAGCAAGGCGATCAATGACCGGCTGGGTAATGATGGCTATGCGTTTTCCAACGTCAATGCCATCCCCGAAGTGGATAAGGAAAAGCATACTGTTGCCTTTACCTTCTATGTTGACCCTGGTCGTCGCGTATACGTGCGCCGCATCAACCTGACGGGTAATACGCGTACGCGGGATGAGGTGCTGCGCCGTGAAATGCGCCAGTTGGAATCGGCATGGTATGGCGCGGACAAGATCGAGCGTTCCAAGCAGCGGTTGGATCGCTTGCAGTTTTTCTCTGACGTAAACGTCGAAACTCCAGCAGTGCCAGGCACGACAGATCAGGTTGACCTCAACATCAACGTCACGGAGCGCTCCACGGGTAGCATCATGTTTGGCGCGGGTCTGTCCAGCTATGAAGGCGTGGTATTGGGTATTACTGTCAACCAGAACAATTTCCTGGGAACAGGTAACCGTGTCGCTGCGCAGGTGAATACTGGCCGTATCAATACCGTCTACTCATTGACCTATACAGATCCTTACTTCACGCCGGATGGTATCAGCCGCGGTTTCAATGTCTATCATCGTAAAGTGGATACTACCTATCTGCGGACAGGTGACTACAAGACTGCTTCTTACGGCGCTGGCGTCAATTTTGGCATGCCGTTGAATGAACGCGACTTCGTTAATGCTGGTCTCACCTTCGATTACACCGATGTTGAGCTGAGCAGTAATAGCCCGCCGCAGTTCAAGCGTTATTGCAGCAGCTCGGAAGACCAGAACAGTTGCAGCAATAGTTCCTGGTTTGTCAACCTGGGCTGGACGCATGATACGCGCGACAATATCTTGTTCCCGAATAAGGGCGTACTACAGCGCATCAGTACTGAAGTGGCATTGCCAGGGCTTGACCTGCAGTATTACAAGCTGGAATACAAGCATGCCTGGTACAAGGACATCAGCAAGAATGTGACCTTGATGCTGAATGGCGAAATTGGTTACGGTAATACTTATGGCAACAAGGATTACCCGTTCTTCAAGAACTTCTATGCCGGTGGCGTGAACTCTGTACGTGGCTATGAGCAAAGCTCGATCGGCCCGCGTATATACGACATCAACGGCAACTATCGGGATTTTGCCGCAGGTGGTACCAAGCGACTGTTGGCGAATGCAGAACTGTATTTCCCGATTCCAGGGATGAAGGATAATAACGCTTTACGGTTGAGCACTTTTATTGATGCGGGCTCGATTGCTGGTGATGGAATTGATGACTCGGCAGCGTGTTTTGACCGAGCGGGGAATGCTGCTGGTTGTCACTATTCCACAAGTCTGAGCGATATCCGCTACTCCACAGGTTTGGGGGTTAGCTGGCTCTCGCCATTCGGCCCGATCAAGTTGGTGTTGGCCAAGCCGCTCAATAAACAGGATGGCGACCGCACCCAGGTATTGCAATTCCAGATGGGGCAGCAGTTCTGATTTAGCGGCAATGTTCTGGCAAGGTTGTCAGATGCAGTTAATATCTATATGGAAAACATTTAAAGCTTGAATATCAGGAGAAGTTAATTGAATAAGTTGTTGAAAAGTCTGTTGGTTGCTGGTGTTTTCTCGGTTGCTACCAATGTGCAGGCTGCGGAGTTGAAGATTGGCTACGTGCAGGTTGACAAGATCCTGCAGGAAGCACCACAAACTGCGGAAAGTGGGAAAAAGCTGGAGAAGGAATTCGGCCCCCGCACAGCCGAACTGGACCGCTTGCAGAAGCAGATTCGTGATCTTGAGACTGCGCTTGAAAAGGATAGTTTGACCATGTCCGAGGCTGATCGCCGCAACAAGGAGCGTGATGCGTCCAACCTCAAGATCGAATTCCAGCGCAAGCAGCGTGAATTGCGCGAGGATGTCAACCTGCGCAAGAACGAGGAGCTGGGCGTGTTGCAGGACAGGATCAATAAAGCAGTGACCTCTGTATCCGAAGCGGAAGGTTATGATTTGGTCGTGTATGGCGGTGTAGCGTACGCAAACAAGAAGATCGACATTACCGATAAGGTATTGAAATCGCTGGGCAAGAAGTAAACAAGTTCTAGTACGATTGCATGAGTAAGTCGTCCTATTCCCTGCGGGAAATTGTATCCAGGCTGGGAGGTGAGTTGCAGGGTCAGGACGATATCCTGATCACGCGAGTTGCTTCTCTTGTCAATGCCCGGGCAGGGCAGATCAGTTTCCTGACTGATTCTAAATACCGAGCCGCATTGGCAGCCACCCAGGCCAGCGCTGTCATATTGAAGCCGGAGCATAGCGATGCTACGGTCCTGCCGCGTATCCTGACAGATAATCCCTACGCATACTTTGCCAAGGTTTCCGAGTTGCTTAATCCGGCTCCAAGTTACGAACCGGGGGTAGCTACCACCGCAAGCATTGCGTCAAGTGCGACGGTGCCTGCTAGTTGCACCATCATGGACCATGTGGTGATCGGTGAGCAGGTTGTCTTGGGCGAACATGTGGTTATCCAGCCTGGCTGCGTTATTGGCGAAGGTGTGGAAATCGGCGCTGGCACGGTGTTGCATGCCAATGTGACGCTATACCATCACTGCGTGATCGGTGAGCGTTGCAATATATTCTCCGGCTGTGTAATCGGAGGGGATGGCTTTGGCTACGCGCCTGAGCACGGTCGCTGGGTGAAGATTCCCCAGGTCGGCCGGGTAGTCATTGAAAATGACGTGGATATCGGCGCGAATACCACCGTGGACCGTGGGGCTATTGACGATACCATTATCCACGAAGGTTGCAAGATCGATAACCTGGTGCAGATCGGGCACAACTGCCGTATAGGTGCGCATTCCGTGATTGCGGGCTGTGTAGGTATTGCCGGTAGTGCTGTGCTTGGACAGCAGTGCCGCATAGGCGGGGCGGCAATGATACTGGGGCATCTTGAAATTGCGGATGGTGTGACGGTATCGCCTGGGAGTATGATTACACGATCATTGACCAAGCCGGATACCTATACGGCATTGATGCCTTTCCAGAGCCATGATGATTGGCTGAAGACTGCGGCTGGAATCAGGCGATTGGGAGAACTTGCGGACCGGGTCAAGCAATTGGAGAAACAATTGTCTGCCTTGCAGACCCCGATTTCCGGCGAGATTAAATAATAATTTGATGTTGAGAAACGAGAAAAGCCATGACTGAACAAGCGATGACAAGCATGGATATTCATGAAATACTGAATTACCTGCCACACCGATATCCTTTTGTGTTAGTGGATCGTGTGCTTTCACTGGAGTTGAATAAGGAAATTGTGGCGGTCAAGAATGTCACCATCAACGAGCCTTTCTTTCCGGGTCATTTCCCTTACCATCCAGTTATGCCAGGCGTGCTGATCGTGGAAGCCATGGCGCAGGCTGCAGCCATATTGTCGTTCAAGACCATGGGTTCCAAGCCTGACCAGAATTCCGTTTATTATTTTGCAGGCATGGACAATGTGCGTTTCAAGAAACCCGTCTCGCCTGGCGACCAGCTTGTTCTCAAGGTCAGCATAGACCGCATATTGCGTGGTATCTGGAAGTACAAGGGCGAAGCCCTGGTGGATGGCGCAGTGGTGGCCGAGGCGGAAATGATGTGTATCCTGAAAGCGATTGAGTAATGGTTGAACCCAGGATACATCCTACTGCGATCGTGGATCCGCAGGCTGAGCTGGACTCCACGGTTGAAGTAGGCGCTTTCAGCATTATCGGCCCTGGCGTGCGCATTGATGCGGGCACCCGTGTCGCCAGCCATGTGGTGATCAAGGGGCCGACTACCATAGGTAAGGACAATCAGATATTCCAGTACTCTTCCTTGGGCGAAGTGCCGCAGGACAAGAAATACAAGGATGAGCCTACATTGCTGGAAATTGGCGATGGCAATACGATTCGCGAATTTTGTACTTTCAATCGCGGCACTGCGCAAGACAAAGGCACCACCAGGATAGGCAGCCATAACTGGATCATGGCCTATGTACATATCGCGCATGATTGCGAGGTTGGCAACCATACCATTTTTGCCAATAACTCTTCTTTGGCAGGCCATGTGGATGTGCATGACCATGCCATTCTGGGCGGCTTTACCTTGATCCACCAGTTCTGCAAGATCGGCTCCCACGTCATCACCGCAGTTGGTTCGGTTGTGTTCAAGGATATTCCTCCTTACGTCACGGCTGCCGGTTATGATGCGAAGCCCCACGGCATCAACTCCGAAGGCCTCAAGCGCCGAGGTTTTTCCGCTGACAGCATCATGCAGATCAAGCGCGCATACAAAACCGTGTATCGCAACGGCTTGACCTTGGAAGAGGCCAGGCAGCAACTGGCAGAGCAGAAAAAGGCTGTGCCTGAGCTGGATATCCTGGTTGATTTCCTCAACCATTCAACCCGCGGTATTGTTCGTTAGAAACAGGGTAGGTGTATGCCGACCATAGGAATTGTGGCCGGAGAGGCTTCGGGCGATCTATTGGGCAGCCATTTGATCAGGGCGCTGAAGAAGCAACGGCCTGATCTCAAGTTTATTGGCATTGCCGGCCCCAAGATGATAGCGGAGGGCGCGGAAACCCTATTCCCGCTGGAGCGCCTCTCAGTGCGTGGCTATATCGAGGTGTTGCGGCATTTGCCTGGCTTGCTCAAGCTGCGCAAGCAGGTCGCACAGTATTTCCTGGAAAATCGTCCCGATGTGTTCATCGGCATAGATGCCCCGGATTTCAATTTCACCCTGGAGCGCCTGCTCAAGCAGCAGGGTATCCCGACCGTGCATTATGTCAGTCCTTCCATCTGGGCTTGGCGTCGGGGCAAGATCAAGAAAATCCAGCAGGCGGTATCCCATATGCTGGCATTGTTTCCTTTTGAGCCGGAAATCTACCATCAGGTGGGTGTGCCGGTAACCTACGTCGGCCATCCTCTAGCGGATATGCTGCCATTGGAGCCTGACACCGAGGGCGCGCGCGAGGAACTCAAGCTGCCGCAAGCTGCGCTGGTAATTGCCATGCTGCCGGGAAGCCGTCAAAGCGAGGTGCAGCAACTGGCCAGCCTCTATGTCAAAACTGCCAAACTCATTGCTGCAAGCCGTCCCGATGTACATTTCTTGGTGCCATTGATCACGCGCGAAACTCGGGCTATCTTCGAACGGGCACTGTATGTCAATGGTGGGGAAGACTTGCCGATCAAGATTATGTTCGGGCATGCACACCGCGCCATGGAGGCAGCGAATGCTGTTGTAGTTGCTTCCGGTACGGCAACGCTGGAGGCTGCCCTGATCAAACGCCCCATGGTGATTACCTATCGCATGCCAGGCTTGAGTTGGCAGATATTGAAGCGTATGAAATACTTGCCTTACGTTGGCCTGCCCAATGTGCTGGCTGGCCGTTTCGTAGTGCCTGAATTGTTGCAGCACGATGCCGTGCCAGAAAAGCTGGCCGCTGCCCTGCTGCAAATGCTCGATGACAAATCCCGGCTCGCCGACATTCGAACAGAGTTCTACCGAATACATGAAGTATTAAGGCAAAACACCGAGGAAAAGGCTGCGCAGGCAGTCTTGTCGCTTATCAAATGAGTGGAGGCATGGTGATATGCGGTGTGGACGAAGCGGGCAGGGGGCCGCTGGCTGGTGCTGTCTATGCTGCTGCGGTCATCCTTGATCCGGCACGGCCTATCATCGGTCTTGCGGATTCCAAGACCCTGAGCGAGAAAAAGCGCGACAGACTTGCCATTGAAGTCAAGGAACATGCTCTGGCTTGGGCCATTGCTTCATGCAGCGCCGTGGAAATCGACGAGATCAACATTCTGCAGGCAAGCATGCTGGCGATGAAGCGAGCAATTGAACAGCTATCAGTGCAACCGACGGAGGTATTGGTCGATGGATTGCACTGTCCCCACATTGCCATCCCTGCGCAGGGCATCGTCAAGGGCGATAGCAAGGTGCAGGAAATTGCTGCAGCTTCCATCCTCGCCAAGACTGCGCGGGACCGCGAAATGTATGAAATGCACGAGCGCTATCCGCAATATGATTTTGCCAGGCACAAAGGATATCCCACTGCCCATCACCTTAAGCTGCTGGCCGAACATGGCGCTTGCGAAATCCACCGCCGCAGCTATGCGCCGGTCAGGAAAGTGCTGGGATTAATTTAGGTGCTGCAAACCTGAAGCAATCAGTGATTGAGAATTGTCTTAGACCTGTCACAGGTTTAATGGGACAATAAACCATGCAAGTAGTCCATCAAATCTTTTTACGGGTAATTAGACAGGTAACAAAAAACCGCATCAGCTACAAAGTAAGCATTGATGCGGTTTTCAAGGAATCATTTGGTGCCAGAAGAAAACCAGAATAGTCATCCAGGGTAATCTGATCTAATCCAGAAATATCCTCGTAAAATCCTTTTGTCATAGGGTGTTGTAGAAAATACTGTGCAACGCCATCCAAAATAGTCCAACACAATCCAGTAAGTTTTTGGTATAGAAACTTCGGTAGTACCCGAACGCTATGCCTAAACTCGCCAAAGGTCTCACAATCAAGCAGATTGATGCCGCCAAGCCAGGAAAGACGCTGGCTGATGGGCGTGGTTTGTCATTGGTTGTTGATACAGGTGGAAATAAGCGCTGGGTGTTTCGCTATACACGCCCTGACGGCCGCCGGAACTGGATCGGCTTGGGCTCATATCCTGAAACCTCTTTACCTGTGGCTAGAGCACTTGCCCAGAATCAACGAGAGACCCTTGCTGGTGGGATTGATCCTGCTATCGCAAAGAAAGAAGCCAAGCAGCAACTCAAAGCCAGCGTCCGGGGAACCTTCAAGTCTGTGGGTGAAGAATGGCATGCCCACAAATCGAAAGGCTGGGCCTCAGAAACGGCGCGAAAGGCCAGGGAGGTGCTAGACGATTACCTGTACCCTAAAATCGGCTCTAAAGCGATTTCTGAGCTTTCTAGTGCTGATGTCAAACCTGTGCTGCTGTATGTTCATGAGCGAGGCCCAAGATTGGCCGTGAAGGCTAGGCAGTACGTGAACCAGATTGTGGACTATGCCATTCAGGAAGGCTTGCGTGAGGAGGGCAAGCTGCTATCCCTCAAGGGCGTGCTGCCCAAGATGGAGCGAGCGCATTACGCTGCAGTGACCAAGACCAACGACTTGCCCAGTATGTTGAGCAAGATCAACAGTATTGAGTCACACAAAATGCGGGTGGCTGTACAGACCCTGTTATATACCGCTTCACGTCCTGGTGTGGTGGCGGGCATGCTCAAATCAGAATTGGATCTGGAGGCAGGGGAGTGGCACGTATCAGCCAGGCGAATGAAAACAGGCAATGACCACATCACCCCATTACCCAAGCAGTTGATCCCGTTGCTGCAAGAGGCGATTGCCTACAGTGGCAACTCCCCATTTGTGTTCCCTGGTGAGCGTGATCCAATCGGCAAGCATCTGAACAGGGATAGCATCAGCAAGGCATTACGGGAGGCTGGCTTGCGTGGTGTGACGGTTTCTCATGGTTTCAGGGCGACATTCAGAACCATTGCTCGTGAGCGTCTGCGGATTGATCCTGATGTGCTGGAAGCCCAGATCGCCCATGCCAAGAAGGATGAGATACAAGCTGCCTACGACCGCGCGCAGTTCCTGGAGGAGCGCCACCAGATCATTCAGCGATGGGCAGATTACATTGATGCGGTACAGAATGGGGCGAAGGTAATCCCATTGAAAACGGCATAAAGAGCAACACCGCCGCCTGACGGTATCAGGCATTAGCGGGAAGGCTGGTTAACTGTGAGAGGTGCACCAGCCAACCCTTACCACAATGCAATACTTCACAGGAGTATCACGCTATGGCTGGCGCCGATTCTACACTATCCCAATCTGGGAATGAGTACAGCAATTTCAATATCAAATTAGGACGACTGCTTTTTAGCGATCCTCAGCGCGATAGGCAACGTGCAATAGTAGTCGCCAATCATCAAGATATTGTTGCTGGTATTGAAGCTCTAGACCTTGTAAGAGTGGACTTTAAGGCATGCCGATTGCATTTCTCAGTGCAATGAGGAACTTATCAAAACATTAAGCAGCACCATATGCCGTTTAACTCAAGATAGTGAAATTATTGCATTGGTTAGGCACATTGAATATTTAGCGGGCGATTCTATGAATGAGGTAAATGCTGCAATGGAGCAGGTCGGAGCACATTACGTATAGTTGTCATTGTCTCAGCTAGCCAGACTGGGAGAGACTTTCCCTCTGTCTGGCTGGTGGGCAGATGCTTAAGGGAGGGTGGAGTGAAAAAGCAAATCGCTATTGATAGATTTTTAGATGAGTTTGAGGCTCAAAACATTACTCAAGAAACGCTTAATGCACTTTATTTTCATTTGTCTCATGGTCAGAAAGGGAGGCCGGAAAATTATTTACGCCCATCATTTATGCTTGCCGCGAGAGCGGGATTAACAGTTGCTGAGATAGCGAGTCTAACCGGTAAAGATGAGCGAGAAATTCAAAAATATGTGCAGAAAGCCAAGGAAAAAGGCTGGAAAGTTTTGGGTAGTTCTAATGAGGATGGTGAAATTAAGGTAATTGTGAGTGGAAAAATTGATTGGGGACGGCAAAAAAACATAGAGGTGATGTATGTGTATAACATCATAGTTGGAGACGAAGGGTTATTGTGGAAAAGGGAAATTCTTCCACTCTAGCGCCAATTAATCACATTTATTGGCATGTTTTGATCTGCCTTTAAACTATTTAATTCATTCCCATCTAGTGCCGCACGGTGCAGCGCTAATCAATCCAGCCAAAAGGATTTGAATATGGGACTGAATCAAGCCACACAACAGTTTTACCGCCTGCCACAACTCAAAGCCTTGTTGGGCGTTTCTAGATCCACCATTTGGAGCTGGGCGAAACAAGGGCAATTCCCCAAACCTATCAAGCTATCTGCCAATGTCACCGCCTGGAAGGCCTCGGATGTTGAAGCATGGGCGCAAGCCCGTATTGAAGCTAGCCAAGGTAAGGAGGCCGCCTAATCATGGACAAGAAAAAAGGCCACCCGAAGGCAGCCCCGAAGAACACCGGCAAGCATAACGATAATTCAGCCAATTCACAACGCACCCGATTGGTAGAGCACCTGCAAGAGCATGGCTCAATCACCACCATAGAAGCCAGGCGCGATCTTGATATTCTTGCGCCAGCCCCTCGCATCCTTGAGCTGAGGGAACGTGGCTGCAAGATAGATACCGTCTGGACTAACGACATTACCGAGCAAGGCAAGCAGCACCGCGTAGCTCGTTATGTATGGAGGGCAGCATGAGCCACCAGTCTTTAATCCATATCCAGGTAAAAGCCGAGCCTCGCATTGATAGTCGATTGATTGCTGATAGCCTGGGGATAAAACACCAGAACACCTACGAGCTGATCAAGGACTACAAAAGCGACTTTGAGCAATTGGGAGTAATCCGGTTTCAAACCGGAAAACCACCCAAGGGTTCGGCTGGTGGCAGGCCTGAGCACTATGCCATGCTCAACGAAGATCAAGCCTATCTGTTACTCACTTACAGCCGCAATACTGCCAAGGTTCGCGCCCTCAAGGTGAAGCTGGTTCAGGCGTTCCGCGATGCTCGGAAAGCCTTAGAAACCCATCAGACCGAGTATCTGCCCGGTTATCACGCGATGCATGATGAGCTGGCGAATCTCGATGCCCACAGCCGCCACATTCACATGAACTTTAATAAGCTGGTTAACAAGGCTGTAGGCATTGGCGCCAGGGAACGTAGCGCCTTGCCATTTCCACACAAAAGCATGCTGGTGGCGGCGCAGTTCATTGCAGCAAGTGCAGCCCATGGAGCTAGTAATGGGAAAGAAGCCTATCAGAGAGCCAAGGTAGCACTGCAGGCATTAATCCCACCAGCAATCCAGCTTGTCTAGGGGAGTCAGTCATGACAGAAGCAAATTGGATTGGCTAATCGATGGCCTCCAGTCACATATTCCGGCTGGGACGCATCAAGGGCAAGAGTGGCATAGAGGAGGCACTCAAGCACAATCGCAGAGAGATACAGCAAGAGCGTGGCGCTGGTGGGCATATTGATGCTAGCAGAAGCTCGCTTAATTACTCTCTGTATGGTGACGGGAGCGCTCGGGAAATCGCTGTACGCGCAAAAATCGCCATGCTTGAGGCTGGGATAGAAACGCCCCGTAAAAATGGCGTGATGGGCGTGGAGATCCTCTTTAGCCTCCCTATTGACTGCCACCAGCAAGATAACAGGCCATTCTTTGAGGATTGTTTGTCTTGGGTGCAACGCAATATGCAGGGTGAATTGCTGGCTTTTGATGTTCACTTGGACGAAGCAGCCCCGCATGCCCATGCCGTGATATTGCCGCTGGTAGATGGTCGCATGCAGGGACGTGACATGATCGGCAATACGGGCAACATGAACCGTCTGCGTAACCTGTTTTATAGCGAGGTAGCAAGGCAATATGGGTTAAGCCAAGGAGGTGCAAAGCTAAGCGAGAAGGACAAGGCCATGCTGGCCAAGGATGTAATCAAAGCCCTGTCCAGTGATCCGGTGCAATATTCTGCCTTGTGGCCTTTCGTGAGCGATGCTATCCATGCTGACCCTGCACCATATGCCCAGCATTTGGGAGTAACACGCCAGCCTGCCAGGAAGTCTGCAAGATCGTTTGTGCAGATCATGACATCGACCGGTCACGGAAAAGCATAAAACGCTATATAGCGAATTAGGGGCAAAAAACACAATTCGCTATCCTGTGTATAGCGTTTTCATCTCGGACGGTTTCAATTGCGAGCAAAAGGAAACATTTAAATGGGCAATTCATTCGCAGCAGCATTGCGAGATTCGCAGACAAAACAGGCGCCAGGTTGGATGTAGTGGTTCAAGAAACCAGGAGAGAGATATTCACGCGGATTGTTTTGAAGAGCCCGGTGGACACTGGAAGATTCAGAGCGAATTGGCACATTGAGCGCGGTCCGGGTACTTACACAACCAAGAAAACATCAGTCGATCTCGATGCACACTCGCGCTTTGCTGCAATACCCATTTCACAACCAGTCTGGATCATCAATGCCCTGCCTTATGGGCCAGTGCTTGAATATGGGCGCTATGGCACTGGTCAATGGGCTACAGTAAAGACCACTAGGGACGGTTACTCAGTCCAAGCACCCTATGGCATGGTACGTGTAACAGTTTCAGAGTTCCATGACATAGTGCGGGATGCTGTTGCCCTTGCTAAGCGACTTTAATGTCTGACTCCCCCTGAGTTTTCGGAGTCCATAAAAAAGGGATTTTCTTTAGTCCATAAAAAAGGGGGAATTATTACAGTCCGTAAAAAGGCTGTTGAGAAATGTTGGGGTTTGCTTGAATTTCTTGACTCGATAAAAGGTGAGAGTTTTCTGACTCGGTAAAAAGCCGGAGTGAACTGGGTTTGATACTGAGGGCTGGTAGAGGCAGATATTGTCTTAGACCTGCAATGGTTTTAATGGGACAATGCCCGCTAATGAGTTTGAGGACTGGGTCTAGGCAAGTGTTTGAAGGTATATTTTTAGGTATAGAAACAAAAATGCACCGCCTGAGATTCAGTAACGGTGCGAGTTTTGATCAATCATTTGGTGCCCAGAAGAGGACTCGAACCTCCACAGTGTTTCCACCACTAGGACCTGAACCTAGCGCGTCTACCAATTCCGCCATCTGGGCATCGAAACGTCGATGAGCCGCGCATTTTATAGGAAAGTTATACTTTGTCAACGAAAAAAAAGCAGATTGAAAAAATAAGCGTGAAGAAGGTTGCCTCGCAACGCCAGGCCAAAGGAGCGAGAGCGAAGGATCCCCATGCCGTAAGAGAGTCGGAGAAATACGCCCATCCATTGCCCAGCCGGGAGTTTATTCTTTCCGTGATGGAAGAGCAGGGGGTGCCGGTCACGGTGGAGCAGCTCTATAAGCTGGTGGGGATCAAAAAATCCGAGCAGGAGATTTTCGGGCGGCGCCTGGCGGCGATGGAGCGTGACGGCCAGCTTATCCAGAACCGCAAGGGGGCGCTGTGCATCACAGGCAAGGTCAACCTGTTGGCTGGGAAGGTGCAGGGCCATCCTGATGGGTTTGGATTCTTCATTCCCGATGGCGGTGGGGACGATTTGTTCCTTTCGCCGCGCGAGATGGCGCAGGTGATGCATGGCGACCGTGTCATGGTGCGGCCTGCGGGTACCGACAGACGGGGGCGCCCCGAGGGGCGTATCGTCGAGGTGCTGGAGCGCGGGACCAGGACATTGGTGGGGCGCGTGATCAGCAGCCATGGCGTAACCATCGTGGCGGCGGAAGATAAGCGCATGAGCCAGGATATCCTGATTCCCTATCACCTAGATATGGGCGCCAAGGATGGCCAGGTGGTGACGGTGGAGCTGACTGAGCAGCCGTCGCAGTATGCCAAGCCAGTCGGCAAGGTGATTGAGGTATTGGGGAATTATGCGGATGCAGGCATGGAGATCGAGATCGCCTTGCGCAAGCATCATTTACCTTATGAATTCTCCGAAGCCGCGCTCAAGCAGGCGAAGAAATATCCCAAGCAGGTGCGCGCTGCCGATTGGAAGGGTCGCGTGGATTTGCGCGAGCTGCCTCTGGTAACGATAGATGGGGAAACGGCGCGCGACTTTGACGACGCAGTGTATTGCGAACCTCAGGGCAAGGGCTGGCGTCTGGTGGTGGCGATTGCGGATGTGAGTTTTTATGTGAGGCCGGGCGACGGTTTGGACAAGGATGCCTACGAGCGCGGCAATTCGGTTTATTTCCCGCGCCGCGTGATTCCCATGTTGCCCGAGGAATTATCCAACGGACTATGCTCGCTCAACCCGAATGTGGACCGGCTCTGCATGGTGTGCGATATGCAGGTCAGCAGCACCGGCCGTATCGGGCAATACAAGTTTTACCCCTCTGTCATGCGTTCCAAGGCGCGCATGACCTATACCAAGGTTTTTGACATGATTAGCAATCCCGAGGGCGATGTTGCGCGGGAATATGCATGGCTGATGCCGCATGTGCAGCACTTGTACAGCCTGTACAAGGTCATGCTGGCCGCACGGGAAAAACGCGGCGCGATCGAGTTCGAAAGCAACGAAACCGTGATGGTGTTCAATGACAACGGCAAGATCGAGCGCATTGAGGTCAGCGTCCGTAACGAAGCGCACCGCCTGATCGAGGAATGCATGCTGGCAGCCAACGTCTGTGCTGCCGATTTTGTCGGCAAACATGACCATCCGGCCTTGTACCGGATACATGACGGTCCGACCGAGGAAAAGCTGGAGGCGTTACGCACTTTCATGGGCGAGTTCGGCTTCACGCTAGGTGGGGGTGATACGCCGCATGCCAAGGATTACGGCAAGTTGCTGGCCCAGATCAAGGGACGGCCTGATGAACAGTTGTTGCAGACGGTATTGCTGCGTTCCATGCAGCAGGCGGTCTACAGCCCTGATAATATCGGCCATTTTGGCTTGGCGTACGAAGCCTATGCCCACTTTACCTCACCTATCCGCCGTTATCCTGACCTGCTGATTCACCGTGCCATCAAGGCGGTATTGAATGGCGAGCAATATAAGGCCGGGGATTGGCAGGAGCTGGGCAAGCATTGCTCCATGACCGAGCGGCGCGCTGATGACGCAACGCGCGATGTGGAAGCCTGGCTCAAGTGCTATTACATGCAGGACAAGCTGGGTGAAGAGTTCGACGGTACTGTGGCTGGAGTGACTGGCTTCGGCCTCTTCGTGGCGCTGGACAGCGTGTATGTCGAGGGCCTGTTACATGTCACCGAGCTGGGTAACGATTACTTCAATTTTGACAAGGTCAGGCATGAAATGCTGGGCGAAAGAACCGGTGTGCGCTACCGTTTGGGAGATAGGTTGCGGGTCAAAGTGGCACGTGTGGACCTTGAAACCAGCCGCGTGGATTTCAGCTTGGTTGCCAGGGAGGATCAAATACAGGCATCATCCGCTTCCGATGAAGCGCCTAAACGGCGTGTAGCTAAACCAGCAGTCGCCAGGCCGCCAGCAAAAGAGGCTGTGCTAGGGGCGGTAGCGGAGAAACCCAAGCGTCGCCAGCCTGCTGTGGCCAAGGTGCCGGAGCCGTTGGTCGAGACTTTGGTGCAGGAGGAGGGCAGCAAGCCAAAGGTGCGCCGAGCAGTTGCAAAACCGGCTGTCAAGAAACCAAGAACCAAACCGCCCCGCGCCAGCAGTGGAAAAAGCCAGGCCAAAGTGACAACCAAGAAGAAAGCTAGTTGATTGAATGAGTGATACCCGTATTTTGTTCGGCTTTCATGCCGTATTGAGCCGATTGCGTCAGCATGGAGCAAGCATCCAGGAAATCCTGATCGACAAGGATAGGGTCGATGCCCGTATGAAGGATTTGCTGCACATGGCTGAAAACGCCAATGTGCGCGTGATGCATGTGGAACGCGCCCGCCTGGACGGGATGGCCGGTAGTAATGCCCGGCACCAGGGCGTGATCGCCCGCGTGGTGGATACACCAATTCCTTATAAGGATATCCACGACATCCTCGAATCCGACCTCAAAGAGCCACCGTTCTTCCTGGTGCTTGATGGCGTCGAGGACCCACATAACCTCGGAGCCTGCCTGCGGGTGGCGGATGCGATGGGTGTGCATGCCGTTATTGCGCCCAAGGACCGGGCGGCAGGTTTGAATGCGACGGTGCGCAAGGTAGCTTGCGGCGCAGCGGAAACCGTGCCTTTCATTGCCGTGACTAACTTGGCACGTACCTTGCGCGAATTGCAGGAGGCCGGCGTGTTTGTCGTGGGCACCGCAGCGGAAGCCAATGCTGATCTGGTATCCACCGATTTATCTGGCCCGCTTGCATTGGTGTTGGGCGCGGAAGGAGCGGGTTTACGCCGTTTGACGCAGGAAACCTGCGATGCGCTGATCAGCATTCCGATGTTTGGTTCGGTTGAAAGCCTGAACGTATCAGTTGCCAGCGGGATATGTCTTTACGAGGCGCGTCGGCAGCGCAGCTTGCAAGCTTGATCAGGACTCATCCAACCCGCTGCGGCGGGTTTTTTAATGTGGTATTCCGTGACGGTATTGGCGATGTGATGGCGTCAAGCTGTCATCATAGCTGCTTATTATTGAGTGCGCTCATACCAAGTTGATACAGGAGAGCACAGAGCATTTATCAAGGGTCAGCTTTATTTTAGGCCATTAAAATGTTATTTTATCGGTCTTTTCGTAGTTGTTTTTATCTTAAAATATCTTTGGAGTCATCATGGCTGTTGAACGTACCCTTTCCATTATCAAACCCGATGCAGTTGCCAAGAACGTAATCGGCAAAATCTACACTCGTTTTGAAGATGCTGGCCTTAAGATCATTGCTTCCAAGCAAGTGCAACTGTCTCAGGCTGATGCAGAGGGTTTCTATGCTGTTCATAAGGAGCGTCCTTTCTTTAATGACCTGGTCAAGTTCATGATCTCTGGTCCTGTGGTGGTGCAAGTGCTGGAAGGCGAGAACGCTGTGCTCAAGCACCGCGACCTGATGGGTGCGACTGATCCGAAAAAGGCAGATGCAGGTACTATTCGCGCTGACTTTGCTGACAGCATCGATGCGAATGCTGTGCACGGTTCCGATTCCCTGGAAAATGCCGCGATCGAAATCGCTTATTTCTTCCCGCAATCCCAGGTTTACAGCCGCTAAGGTTTGCAGCGCATGACGGTTAATCTTCTCGACTATAACCAGGCCACCCTCGCAGAGTACTTTCAAGGTCTCGGCGAGAAGCCTTTTCGTGCCAAGCAGATGATGCGCTGGATGCATCATTTCGGCGTGAGCGAGTTTGGGGAGATGACCGACATTGCCAAGGCGTTGCGTGAAAAGCTCGCCAAGGAGGCCGTGATTACGCCTCCGTCAGTCCGTCTCGAACAGGTGTCGGAAGACGGTACCCGCAAGTGGCTGATTGACGCAGGCGCAAATAATGGCGTTGAAACCGTGTTTATCCCTGAGGATGACCGTGGCACATTGTGCGTATCATCCCAGGTCGGCTGCGCGTTGGATTGCTCATTCTGTTCCACAGGCCGCCAGGGATTCAACCGCAACCTGAGCGTATCCGAGATCATCGGCCAGCTATGGGTGGCGAACAAGGCACTGGGCCGCGACCCGAAGGGCGACCGCATCATCAGCAATGTCGTGATGATGGGCATGGGCGAGCCCCTGGCGAATTTCGACAATGTGGTTGCTGCCATGAATATCATGCTGGATGATTCCGCCTACGGCCTGAGCCGCCGCCGCGTGACCTTGTCCACTTCCGGCATGGTACCCGCGATGGATCGTCTGAGAGACGAGTGTCCGGTAGCATTGGCAGTTTCCCTGCATGCGCCCAATGACGCCCTGCGCGATGAAATCGTGCCGATCAACCGCAAGTACCCGATCGCCGAACTGATGGCCGCCTGTCAGCGTTATCTGGAAAAGGCGCCGCGTGATTTCGTCACTTTCGAATATGTCATGCTGGACGGTGTCAATGACACCATGGAGCATGCGAAACAATTGCTGGATGTGGTCAGGGATGTGCCGTGCAAGTTCAACCTGATCCCGTTCAACCCATTCCCGAACAGCGGCTACGATACTTCCAAGCCGGACAATATCCGCCGCTTTCGCGACATTCTCATGCAGGCGGGCTATGTTGTGACCACGCGTAAAACCCGTGGCGAGGATATAGACGCTGCCTGCGGCCAGTTGGCAGGCAAGGTGCAGGACAGGACCAAGCGGTCCTTGCGCCGTATCAAGGTGGAGGCTGTTGCGTGAAAAAATACCTGGTGATGGTTGCCGGGTTGTTGCTTGTTGCTTGTGCTGCCACTGAAACACGGCAGGACACGGAAGCCTCCCGTGAGCGTGCCCAGGCGCATACCGAACTTGGCGCTGGCTACTATGCCCAGAACCAGATCGCAGTGGCGCTGGAAGAGTTTGAAATCGCCGCCAAAATCAATCCGTATTATGCGCCTGCCTATAATGGCCTCGGATTGGTATATGGCCAGCTGCGTGAAGATGAGAAAGCAGATACTGCATTCCGCAAGGCATTGCAGCTTGACCCGAAAAGTTCAGAAACCCGTAACAATTACGGCAGTTTCCTTTGCTCCCGTAATCGCATTGATGAGTCCATTACCCAGTTTAACGAGGCAGTCAAGAACCCGCTTTATGTAACGCCTGGCGTTGCCTATATGAATGCAGGCACTTGTTTGCTACGCAAGCAGGATACCAAGCAGGCTGAGCTTTACCTGCGACATGCGCTGGAATTGCAGCCGCAATTGTTCCAGGCTGGTTATCAATTGGCGGTAATTTCCTTTAACAGGGGTGATTATGTGAATGCGCGTAATTACCTGAACCCTGCATTGGACAGCGGATCCCCGACGGCTGAAATGCTGTGGCTGGGAATCAGGCTGGCGCGCCAGGCGGGTGATCGGGACAAGGAAGCCAGCTATGCCTTGCAGTTGAGGAGAACTTTTCCTCACTCTGAGCAGGCCAAACAATTGTTGTCAGGACAGTAATAATGAGTGAGCAAAATTCTCCTGAACAGGAATTACAACCGGCAGCAGCCAATATTGACCGGCTCGGCCCGGTGCTGACTGCTGCGCGAGAAAAGCAGGGGCTGAGCGCTGAAGATGTTGCCAGCCGTTTACGGCTGGGCTTGCGCCAGGTACATGCCTTGGAGAATGATGATTTTTCTGTATTGCCAGAGGCGGTGATTACACGCGGTTTCATCCGTAACTACGCACGTCTGCTCAATATTGATGCTGCGCCTTTATTGCGAGTTTACAGTCAATACGTGCCCGCACAGGAAAATCAGGCAATCAGTGTTCCCTCCGCCAATATCGTCCTGTCAGGTGAAGCTGGCAATATCTCGTGGCGGCCCTATATCCTGTTCGGTGTCTTGTTAGTGGTCTTGTTGTTTGGCTGGGTATTGTATGTCGATTATTTCCAGAAACATGCTCCGGATGCAGGTTTGCCAAATGGCACTATCGCTGAGATCCTGGGAAATACGGATATTCCGCTTGCAGACACGGATGGCACATCATCGGCATTGCCGCAACAATCCGTGCCGCCAGTTCAGGCGGATGCGCCTGTTACCGTTCAACCAACGGAACCCACTGATGCTCCTCCTGCAGCACAACTTTCACCACAGGCAGCGCCCGCCGTACCCGTTACTCCAGCTGAAACAGCCGGAGCAGGGGAGCAGCCTGCTGCTGAGGGAGCAAACCTTAAGTTTTCAGTAACAAGTCAAACCTGGATCAGCGTTTCGGATGGCAATGGCAGGCAAATATTGAACAAGACTTTGCTGGCGAACAGCGAGGAAACTGTCACTGGCAAGCCGCCATTGCGCATCATCATCGGCAACACGACCGGTACCAAGCTTGAATACAACAATAGCCCTGTTGACCTGGCTCCTTACACCAAGGTCAATGTGGCGCGTCTGACGTTGGAGTAGTTCTTGGATTATCAAACTCTCAGTCGGCGCACTACCAAGACCGTGATGATCGGCCATGTCCCGGTAGGCAGCAGCGCGCCGGTGGTGGTGCAGTCCATGACCAATACCGATACCGCAGATGCCGCTGCGACCGTGCAGCAGGTCTATGAACTTTGGCGCGCAGGTTCCGAAGTGGTGCGGATCACCGTGAATTCCCCGGAGGCTGCCGCGCAGGTATCCACGATCAGGCGGCGGCTGGATGAGATGGGATGCAGTGTTCCATTGGTCGGGGACTTCCACTTCAATGGGCACCGCCTGTTGGCGCAATATCCTGATTGCGCGGAAGCGCTGGCCAAGTACCGCATCAACCCGGGCAATGTCGGCAAGGGTTCCAAGCGTGATGAACAGTTCTCTGCCATGATCAAGGCGGCGATTGATTATGGCAAGCCGGTGCGCATTGGCGTTAACTGGGGCAGCCTGGACCAGGCGAAAATGGCGCGCATGATGGACGAGAACTCCAAGCGCGCAGCGCCTTTGAGCGCCGAAGCCCTAATGCGCGAGATGCTGATCCAGTCGGCATTGGAGAATGCGGCCGAAGCGGAAGCGCTGGGGCTGCCCAGCGACCGCATCATTATTTCCTGCAAGGTGAGCGCGGTGCAGGACCTGATCCGGGTTTACCGTGACCTTGGCGGACGTTGCGATTACCCCTTGCACCTGGGGCTGACGGAAGCAGGCATGGGTTCCAAGGGCATCGTGGCTTCCACGGCCGCATTGTCCGTGCTGCTGCAGGAGGGCATAGGTGATACCATCCGCGTCTCCCTGACGCCGGAGCCTGGCGAGCCGCGCACCAAGGAAGTGGTCGTAGCGCAGGAAATCCTGCAGACCATGGGCATACGCTCTTTCACACCGCTGGTCACGGCCTGTCCGGGTTGTGGACGCACGACCTCGACCTTCTTCCAGGAACTGGCTCAGTCCATTCAGCGTTATTTGCGCGACCAGATGCCCATCTGGCGCAGCCAGTATCCCGGTGTGGAGAATATGAGCGTAGCCGTGATGGGTTGCGTGGTAAACGGTCCGGGCGAATCCAAGCTGGCCAATATCGGCATCAGCCTGCCGGGAACCGGCGAAGTGCCTGTCGCGCCTGTCTACGTCGACGGGGAAAAGACCGTGACCCTCAAGGGCGATGGCATCGCAGACGAATTCAAGCAAATCGTCGAAGAATACGTGCAAACTCATTATGCTGAAGGCGGCAAACTGCGCCAGGTGGAAAATTCCAGGTCTAGGACCATTCCACTCAAGGCTATTTAAGAATAATCAACTCACTCCCATCCCATGTCCGAAAAGTTTCAAAGTATCAAAGGGTTTTATGACATCCTGCCGGTAGAAACACCGCTCTGGCAGCGCCTCGAAGACGGTGCCAGACATGTTCTGACACAGTACGGCTATCGCAATATCCGCCTGCCGATTGTGGAGCCGACCGAGCTCTTCATCCGTGGCGTGGGCGAGCATACCGATATCGTCGAAAAGGAAATGTACTCCTGGGAGGACAAGCTCAACGGCGACCGCCTGACCTTGCGCCCGGAAGGCACCGCGGGCTGCGTGCGCGCCGTGATCGAGCACAGCCTGACTTATAACGGCCCGCAGCGTTTGTGGTACATGGGGCCGATGTTCCGCCATGAGAATGTACAGAAAGGCCGACAACGCCAATTCCACCAGATCGGCGCCGAGGCGTTTGGCTATCAAGGCCCGGATGTGGATGCCGAGCAGATCGCGATGCTGGCGCGCCTGTGGCGCGAACTGGGCGTGGCGGATGCAGTTGAACTGCAATTGAACACGATTGGCGATGCCCACGAGCGCGCCGAATATCGCCAGGTATTGATCCGTTATTTCGAGCAGCATGCAAATATCCTCGATGACGATGCCAAGCGCCGCCTGCACGCCAATCCACTGCGTATCCTCGACAGCAAGAATCCTGTGATGCAGGCCATGATCGAGGCTGCACCCAAGCTGCTCGACAACCTGGGTGAGGAAAGCCGTTCCCATTTCGACGAGCTGACCCACCAGCTTGACCAGCTTGGCGTCAAGTGGACGCTGAATACCCGCCTGGTGCGCGGCCTGGATTACTACAACCGTACTGTGTTCGAATGGGTGACGGACAAGCTGGGCAGCCAAGGCACGATAGCGGGTGGCGGGCGCTACGATACGCTGGTGCAAAGCTTGGGCGGAAAGAAAACGCCGGCCTGCGGCTTTGGTATCGGCCTGGAGCGTGTGTTCCTGCTGATGCAGGAATGCGGTGTCACTGCGTCGAACAGCCCTGATGTTTACCTAGTCAATGTGGGAGAAGTGGCGGCCAGGGCCGCCTTGCCGATTGCGGAAGCCTTGCGGGACAGCGGCTTGGCCGTGAACCTGCACGCTGGCGGCGGCAGCTTCAAGTCGCAGATGAAAAAAGCCGACCAGAGCGGCGCGCCGTATGCGCTGATCCTGGGCGAGGATGAAGTGGCGGCCAGCGAGGTCTGCCTGAAACCGTTGCGCGAAAACGGCGAGCAACGCAGAATGACGCTCTCAGAAGTTATCGAGGCATTGCATACATGACCGAACTGCTGCGCATCCAGAACCTGACCATTGCGCCCAAGGCCGAACCGGAGCGTTTGCTGGTCAACCAGGTTTCGTTTGCGCTGGAGGCGGGCAAGACGATTTGCATCGTGGGCGAGTCCGGCAGTGGCAAGAGCCTGACGGCGCTGGCGGTGATGGGCTTGCTTTCCAAGCAGCTGCAGCTGAAAAGCGGCCAGATCCATTTCAAGGGACAGGATATCGCCCATGCGGACAATGCTGCGCTGCAGAAGATCCGCGGCAGGGAAATCGGCATGATTTTCCAGGAGCCCATGACTTCACTCAATCCGGTGCTGACTGTGGGTTACCAGATTGGTGAAAGTCTAGCGCAGCATCTCAAGCTGGGCGGGTCAGCTCTCAAGTCGCGTGTGGCTGCATTGCTGCAGCAGGTGGGTATTCCGCCGGAACGGGCCAACAGTTATCCAGATGAATTGTCGGGCGGCCAGCGCCAGCGCGTCATGATTGCCATGAGCATTGCCTGCGAGCCTTCCATGCTGATCGCCGACGAACCTACTACGGCGCTCGATGTGACTGTGCAGGCGCAAATCCTCAAGCTGCTGGATGATCTCAAGCAGCGCATGAATATGGGCATGCTGTTCATTACGCATGATTTCGGCGTTGTGGCTGATATTGCCGACGAGGTAGTGGTAATGTTCCGCGGCGAGGTCGTCGAATACGGGCCGGTGGCCGAGGTATTGCACCACCCGCAGCATCCTTATACCAAGGCATTGCTTGACTGTGTACCGGATGCCGAAGGCAAGAAGCCACTCAAACCCATTGATTATGCTTGGTTGAATGCGGGAGTAGCCTGATGAATACGATGCTGGATCAGCCTATTCTTACTGCGAACAAGCTAAACAAGACTTATACGCAAAGAAGCGGGCGCTTTGGCTTCGGCAGCAGCAAGGTCAAAGCGCTGGACGATGTCAGCATCACCTTGCGCGCCGGTAGCACGCTGGCGGTCGTGGGCGAGTCGGGCAGCGGCAAATCCACTTTGGCAAGATGTCTGTTACAATTGCAGCCGCTGGACAGCGGCGAAGTCATGTTCCAGGGCAGCAATCTGGCCCGCCTTTCCGGACACGCCTTGCGGCAGGAACGCCGCCACCTGCAGATGATTTTCCAGGATCCCTTTGCCTCCCTTAATCCACGTATGAAAGTGCGGGATATCGTGGGAGAAGGGCTAGTGATCCATGACATCGGCACTTCCCGCGAGCAGCAGGACAAGGTGGCGCAGATGCTGGAGCGGGTCGGCCTGAGCACTGCCGACATGAACAAGTATCCGCATCAGTTCTCCGGCGGGCAGCGCCAGCGTATTGGCATTGCTCGCGCTTTGGTACTACAGCCCAAGGTCGTGGTGTGCGACGAGCCGGTTTCTGCGCTGGATGTGTCTATCCAGGCGCAGATTCTGTTGTTGTTGAAAAACCTACAGCAGGAGATGAACCTGAGTTATCTCTTCATCACGCATGACCTGCGCGTGGTGAGGCATATCGCGGACGAGATTGCAGTGATGTACAAGGGGCGTATCGTGGAAGAGGGCACTGTGGACGATGTCTACGCGGCTCCCGCCCAGGAATATACCCGTAATTTGTTGAATTCTATCCCCGGACGCAAGTCCATGGCGGCGTAATTTTAGGAAAAGCAATGGCATACGATTTGGAAGAACAAGACCAGCTGGACGCGCTCAAGACCTGGTGGAAGCATAACGGCAACAAGGTAATGGGCGTTGCCGTATTGGCCTTGGTTGGCTTTGGTGGTTACGAAGGCTGGAAGTTTTACCAATACCGGCAATCTGCATCGGCTTCTGTGCAATACCAGAACATGGCGAATACCGATATCAAGGATGTGGCGAAAATCCGCGCCTTATCCGCCGAATTGATGGACAAATATTCTTCCACGCCTTATGCGGGCCGCGCTGCTGTGGCAGTAGCTAAGCTGAACTATCAGGAACAAGACAAGGAAAGCGCCAAGGCGCAACTGGAATGGGCCTCGAAAAATGCAACGGAAGATTCCATCCGTGCAATTGCGCTATTGCAACTGGCAACCATTCAGTATGAGGATAAGGCTTATGATGAGGCCTTGAAGACCTTGTCAGAAAAATATGAAGCCACCGGCTATGCAGGCCTGTTTGCCGATCTCAAGGGCGACGTACTTGCCGCACAAGGCAAGACGGATGAAGCCAAGGCTGCTTACAAGGACGCACTAACCAAGCTGGATGTGCAGGGTGATTATCACAAATATACAGAACACAAACTGGAAGCGCTGGGAGGCTAAGGTTTGCGTTTAATCTCATTGCTGATAGCAGCATCTTTTGCCGTTAGCGGTTGCACCTCGCTGACCGATCTCAAGACGGATATTTCCGAGCGTGTGTTTGGGCGGGACGATGTGGACCCGCCTGCTGAGCTCGTCAATTTCAAAGCTACCCTGAAGCCGACAATTGTATGGTCAGCCAGGCTGGGAGAATCTGCTTTGGCGGATTTTATCCCTGCGGCGGCAGATGGCTTTATCTATGCTGCGAGCGGTAATGGCGATATTGCCAAGGTAGATGCCATCAAGGGCAAGCAGGTATGGAAAATCAATGCTGGCGAGCCGTTGACCGGCGGCGTTGGCTTCGGTAATCAGTTGGTACTCGTTGGCACGCCCAAGGGCTACGTGCTGGCTTATAACCTTGATGGCAAGTTGCTATGGAAATCCAAGGTCAGCAGCGAAGTGCTGAGCGCGCCGCAAGTGGACCAGGATGTAGTGGTCGTGCGCTGCGGCGATAGCCGGATTTTTGGCTTGAATGTCAAGGATGGCGCCCGTAAGTGGGTGTACGAGCGCGCGACGCCAACATTGACCTTGCGAAGCAGCGCAGGTGTCACCATCGCTGATGGCGCTGTATATGCAGGGTTTGCCGGTGGCAAGCTGGTGGCATTGAAAGCTGAGGATGGAAAAACTCTGTGGGAGGCTTCAGTAGCCTTGCCCAAAGGCACCACTGAGCTGGAGCGGATTGCCGACATCACCAGCCTGCCGGTCGTGGATGGGCCGATGGTGTATGCTGCTGCCTACCAAGGTCGTGTGGCTGCCGTTGAGCGCACGACAGGACGTGTGACCTGGACCAGGGATCTTTCCAGCTATACGGGCCTCGGCGCTGAAGAGGCGAGAGTGTATGTTTCCCACAGCGCTGGCTCTGTATTCTCGCTTGATTATTCCAGTGGACGCACCTTCTGGCGTCAGCCAGACCTCAAAAATCGTCAATTGAGCGCGCCGCTGCCCATGGGGGGCGTGGTGGCGGTGGGCGATGTTGAGGGTTATGTCCACTTCATGGACAGGGATGAAGGCAATTTTGTCGCCAGGCTGCAAACCGAAAAAAGCCCTGTCATGCCTCAGCCGGTGGCGCTGGGAACCAATGGTTTCCTGGTGCAGACCCGTAAGGGTGGCCTCTTCGCTATTTCAGTAGCCAAATAAACCATGCTCCCTACAATCGTTCTGGTAGGCCGTCCCAATGTCGGCAAATCCACCTTATTCAACCGCCTGACCAAGACGCGCGATGCCTTGGTTGCCGATTTGCCGGGCCTGACGCGTGACCGGCATTATGGCCGTGGTGTGGTGGGCAGCAAACCTTATCTGGTGGTGGATACCGGTGGATTCGAACCGCTAGTTGATAGCGGCATCCTCAAGGAAATGGCGCGGCAAACCCTGCTTGCAGTTGATGAAGCCGATGTGGTGATTTTCCTGGTGGACGGCCGTAATGGGTTGGCGCCACAGGATAAGGTGATTGCGGAGCGCCTGCGCCGCAGCCAACGCCCCATCCTGCTTGCCGTGAACAAGACCGAAGGCATGAACCGCGCTATCGCCAGTGCCGAGTTTCATGAACTGGGGCTAGGCGACCCGTTGGCGATTTCATCAGCGCATGGGGAGGGGGTGCGCGACCTGGTGGAGCTTGCTCTGGAAAACTTCCCCGAGCCTGATGAAGAGGATAAAGCCAAAGCCAACCAGGTACCCAAGGTAGCCATTGTCGGTCGCCCGAATGTGGGCAAATCCACTTTAGTCAACGCCTTGCTGGGCGAAGAACGCGTGATTGCGTTCGACCAGCCAGGTACGACCCGTGACTCCATTTATCTCGATCTGGAGCGCAACGGCAAGGATTACACCATTATCGATACCGCTGGCGTGCGCAAGCGCGGCAAGGTATTCGAGGCTGTGGAGAAATTCTCCGTAATCAAGACCATGCAGGCGATCGAGGAAGCCAATGTGGCGATTCTGGTGGTGGATGCCCAGGAAGGCATTACCGAGCAGGATGCGCACGTCTCGGCCTATATTCTCGACAGCGGCCGTGCATTGGTGGTAGCAGTGAACAAATGGGACGGCCTGGAAGAGGACAAGCGCGAGTGGATCAAGCGCGAGATTGACCGTAAATTGCAATTCCTCGACTTTGCCAAGTTTCACTATATTTCCGCCCTGCGCAAGAAAGGGCTGGGAGAGTTGTTCAGCTCCGTTGATGCGGCCTACAAGGCTGCCATGGCCAAGCTTTCAACCCCGCAACTCACCCGTGTGCTGGAGGATGCCACCATGCAGCACCAGCCGCCGATCAGCAAGGGCATACGCCCCAAGCTGCGCTATGCCCACCAAGGTGGCAGCAACCCGCCTATCGTGGTAATTCATGGCAACCATGTGCAAGGGATCAAGGATAGCTATAAACGCTACCTTGCTGGCGTTTTCCGCCAGGCGTTCCAGCTTACTGGCACGCCGCTGCGTGTCCAGTTTAATCAGGGCGATAATCCGTTTGCGGAGCCGGAAGAGCGCAAGCAGGGCGAGGGGATTGTCAGCATGCGCAGGCGCAAGACTGCGGAGCGGGCGACCATGAATGCGCGCCGTAATGAGGAGCAAGGCCGCAAGGCCGGAAAACAGCCGGGAGTAGTGGCAAGCGCGCGGAATATCAGGAAGAAGCCAGCGATCAAGAAATAAGGCTGAGATATTTGATATTCAGATGTACTGGTGACGTTGGCCGGGCAGTTGCCCGGCCAAGTTTTTGATAAGAGTGAAGTGGCTGACGAGACTCAGCGTAGTACTCTAGCTAGATGTTTCTCTGCAAGCAGTAGTAAGAACGATACAACAAGGTATGGCGACATGCCAGGTGAGTTCTGCTGATTGCTTTAAAGCAGGCTTTCCCAGAATTTCCACCATACGCGCTCGTCGCTGGGCGCATTGCCGGTGAGGATGGGGCTGTTGGGGTAGTTCTTGACCAGGACGCGCTTGGTGTCGTCGCGCAGGTCGTTCATGCCCATGGCGTCATAGGCGCTGATCATGATCACCAGCGCTTCCTCGACATCAGGTGTGTCCGGGTAGAATTCCATGACATATTTGCAGCGGTTGACGGCGGCCACATAAGCCTGGCGTTTCATGTAGTAGCGCGCCACATGCATTTCGTGCTGTGCCAGGGAGTTGACCAGATAACTCATGCGCAGGCTGGCATCCTTGACGTAACGACTGTTGGGATAGCGGTTCACCAGTTCCTTGAGGGAAAGGAAGGATTCGCGCAATGATTTTGGGTCGCGGTCGCTGATCTGCTGCTTGGTAAGTTTTTCGACCAAGCCGCGCTCATTAAAGGTTGCCAGGCCTTTCATGTAGTAGGCATAGTCTACATTGGGATGGTTGGGGTGCAACTTGATGAAGCGATCGGCGGCAGCCATGGTCGCGGCCGGGTCACTTTTCTTGTAATGGGCGTAGATCACGTCAAGCTGGGATTGTGTGGCATAGCGGCCATGGGGGTAGCGCGACTCCAGGATCTGGAAATACTTGATGGCTTTATCGAAATCACGGGTTTTCATGTTCTCTTCCGCAGCAGCATAGATGCGCTGCACGGGCCAGCCCTTGGTTTCATCCAGTTCGGTCGGTGCGCCGAAAATCGCACAGCCGGTGAGCCAGAGTGCTGCAATTAACGCTAAACTATGCTTCATTTACAAATCCATGATTAAGGTTGTGGATGCCGATCAATAATGCAACAGCCCTGAGAACAGGGCTATATTTTTTAATTATAACCGATGAGCCACACCACACAGCCTATTACTCTCACAATTACCCAGGAGCTTGGCGGCATGCGCCTCGACCAGGCATTACAACGCCTGATGCCTGAGCATTCGCGCTCGCGCATCCAGGGTTGGATCAAGGATGGTTTGGTTACCATCGCTGGTGAAACACCTACCGCCAAGTTCAAGGTGTGGGGTGGTGAGCAGGTGCAGATCATCCCGCAGACTGTCCCGGAGTCGCTGGCGTTTGAGCCGGAGGATATCGCGCTGGACGTGGTATTCGAGGACGAGCATATCCTGGTCATCAATAAACCGGCAGGGCTGGTGGTGCATCCTGCGGCAGGCAACTGGAGCGGCACATTGCTCAACGCCTTGCTGCATCACGCGCCGCAGCTCAAGGATGTGCCGCGTGCCGGCATTGTGCACCGGTTGGATAAAGATACCAGCGGGCTGCTGGTCGTCGCCAAGACGCTTGAGGCGCAGACCAACCTGGTGCGCCAGTTACAGGCGCGTACCGTCAAGCGCGAATACCGCACTATTGTCTGGGGCCAGGTGTGGCGCAATGGAAAGATTGACCAGCCCATTGGCCGCCATCCGCATGCACGCACCAAGATGGCAGTGAACCGCATGGGCAAGCCTGCTGTCACCCATTATGAAGTGCTGGACCGCTTTGCAGTGTATACCTATATGCGTTGCCTTCTGGAAACCGGGCGTACGCACCAGATCCGCGTGCATATGCAACATCTCAAGGCACCGATTGTGGGCGATCCTGTCTATGGTATTCGCGGCATCTTGCCGCTGCGTCACATCTCAGACAATCTCCGCACGGTGCTGCTGAACTTCAAGCGCCAAGCGTTGCACGCTATCCGACTGGGCTTGAAACATCCAGCTACCGGCGAGCAGATGGAATGGCAAGTGGAGCTGGCTGCTGATATGAAGATGCTATTGGAAGCCATCCGCGCGGAAAATGTGCCGCCGGAAGAAGCAGATGCCTTTTATGTGGACGATGACGAATTCGCCTATGAATACATCGGCGATGACGACGATGAGTGGCTTGAGGAGGACGATGATGCTGAATGACCATGACCTGATCATCCCCGATTGGCCTGCGCCCGCCAATGTCAGAGCCTTGCAGACCACACGTGCCGGTGGGATCAGTAAACCTCCTTACGACAGCCTGAACCTGGGAATGCATGTCGGTGATGCTCCGCTGGACGTGGCAGCCAACCGCCAGCGTCTGAACCGCTATGTGCCGACGGAACCAGTGTGGCTCAACCAAGTGCATGGCATAGAAGTGGTAGATGCCAGCACTGCGAGTTGCGTGCCGGATGCCGATGCGGCGTTTGCGCGTACCCGGCATACCATATGCGCCGTCATGACGGCGGATTGTCTGCCGATATTGCTCTGCGACCAGGCTGGCACCATCGTGGCTGCCGTGCATGCGGGCTGGCGCAGTTTACTGGATGGCGTGATCGAAACGACAGTGCAGGCCATGAACAAACCTGGCAACGAGTTATTGGCCTGGCTGGGGCCTGCCATCGGCCCCGATGCATTTGAGGTGGGCGACGAGGTCAGGGCTGCCTTCATCGAGCGCGATGCGAAAGCAGAGCAGGCATTCAAACCTGCTGTTTCTGGCAAATGGTTCGGAGATATCTTCCTGCTGGGACGGCAACGCTTGTCCAATACAGGTGTGACCGCGGTTTATGGCGGCGGTTTATGCACCTACCATGACGCCAAGCGCTTTTTCTCCTTCCGGCGAGATGAGGTGACAGGACGCATGGCCAGCCTGATCTGGCTGGATTGATCTTTTTAATGCGCGTCTAACTGCTTAGCTATAAGTTAAGGTCATGGCGCATATAATCATCAAATATTCTGTCCGATGCGCCAGAGCACGCCACTGGGGTCGGTAAAGGCAAAATCACGCATTCTCCAAGGCTGATCGGTCAGGCCTGAAATCTTGCTCCCATATTTACGGGCGATGTCAGCCTGCTGGATTTTGTCATACCAGGCGGAGACGTCTTCCACCAGCAGATGCATCATGAAGTTTTCAGCGAGTCCTTCCGCGCAAAAATCTTGTAACAGGAAGGCGCAATGTTCAAAACAGAAATAGGCAATACCACCACCTTCCGAGCGTTTTTCGAAGCCGATATCTTGATAAAACTGCTGGGAAAGCTGGAAATCTTTTGCCGGAACAAAGGCCTTGATCTCCACCGTTTTCAGTGTGCTCATGTGAATACCTCTGATGGTTTAGATAGGTTGATCAGCTAAAACTTACCCTTGCTTCTTGTCATGCGGGAGGCATTACTCAAGAAACTGCGGCTTGAGGGCTGGAATAACAGCGGCAACGCATGTATTCCATGAAAAGCTCGTGAACAGGTTGTTATTCGCTTCGTCTGCGTGCGGCAATCATTGGTGTGCCACCATCTGGATGGTTGAGCAATATGCAGGGCAGGTCGAAACAGGCTTCCACCATCGCGGGTGTCATAATGGTTTCTACCGTGTCGATTGCCTGCAATTTCCCATCACGTAACAAAGCAATGCGATCGGCATATTGAGCCGCAAGGTTGAGATCGTGCACGATGGCGACCACGGCAATATCGCCTTTGTCCGCCCATTTGCGGGCAATATCAAGCATGCGGTGTTGTTGCAGTGGATCCAGCGCAGCGGTGGGCTCATCCAGCAGCAGCAAGCGTGGTGTTGCCGTGCTTTCCCATATCTGCGCCAGTACGCGTGCCATCTGCACCCGTGCCTGTTCTCCGCCAGAAAGGGTGGTGTATATTTGATTGGCAAGATGAACGGCATCGACTTCCTGCATGGCAGCCAGGGCGATCTGGTAATCCTGCGCGCGGCTGGCTCCCTGATGATGGGGATGGCGGCCCAGCAGGATGATTTCCAGCGCCGTGTAGGCAAAGCCGACTTCCGCATGCTGCTGCATGAGCGCCCGCTGGCGGGCGAGCTGGAGCAGATTCCATGCAGATAGCGGCTTGCCTGCCCAGTGGATTTCACCAAGGCTGGGCTTCAATTCACCAGAAATGAGGCGGATCAGGCAGCTTTTGCCTGCTCCGTTGGGGCCGCAGATCGCAACCAGTTCGCCTGGCGCAATCGTGAAATTGATATTGTGAAGCAGCCTTTTGCTGCCGATATTGAGCGTAGTGTCGATGACGTTCAGCATTTTGGCTTACATTCCGATCTTGCGCCGCATGCGGAACAGCAGCGCCAGGAAGAAAGGCACGCCGAGCAGGGCAGTGATGATGCCGACAGGCACTTCTGTGGGAGTGGCGATGGTGCGGGCCAGCAGGTCGGACAACAGCACAAGAATGGCACCTACCAGCGCGGATGCGGGCATGACCAGGCGTTGGTCAGGCCCAACGGCGAGCCGCACCAGGTGTGGAGCCACCAGGCCGATGAAGCCGATGATGCCAGTTACAGACACCACAGCGCCGACAGCCAGCGCAATTGCCCCGATGCATATCTGATTGAGTCGGCGCACGGAGACTCCAAGCAGGCTGGCCTGCACCTCGCCCAGTGCCAGCGTGTTGAGCGCGCTGGATTGCCTGAGCAGAATAAACACGGAACTGCCGCTTAAGCAGGCCACCATGGTGACCATTGGCCAGGTAGCGGCTCCCAGACTGCCAAGCGACCAGAAATTGAGGGAGCGCATCTGCAAATCGGAGGCGATAAAGGTCATCAGCCCGATCAATGCGCCGCAGAGCGAGCCGATGGCAATCCCCGCCAGCAGCATTAAGGCGATAGATGTTTGGCCCTGGCGCGTGGAAATGGCAAAAATCAGGAGAGTAGCAATCAGGCTGCCGATGAAGGCAAAAATAGGCAAGGCGAATTCGCCGATCACATCATGTAGCGCCACCATCCAGCTACCGCCCAGCACAATCGCTAGCGCCGCAAACAGCGCCGCGCCACCGGAAACGCCAACCAGGCCGGGCTCAGCCAGCGGATTGCGCAGCAACGCCTGCATGGCTGCACCTGAAACCGCGAGCGCTATACCGGTGAGGACGCCCAAGGCCAGGCGCGGCAGGCGGATGTTCCACAGCACCATGGCCTGTTGCATCTGTTCCTGCGGGATGGCTTGCCAGCTGGAAGAACCAGGCGGACGCATCAGCAGATTCAAGACATCCAAAGGTGGAATGCTGACTGCGCCTATCCCGGCTGCCAGCACAATCAGGATGGCAAGCGTGACGCCAAGCCCGATCAACACCCGGCTACGTAATTGCATGCTACGGCTTGCGGCGATGATGGGATGCATTGAAGGTGCGACAACACTCATTGTTTGCGAATGGCCTGAGCCAGCTCAGCCAGTGCGGAGGGCAGGCGAGGCGTGAAGCCCAGAATATATTGCGTATCCATGCTTACAATACGCTTATTTCTACCCGCGGGCGTCATGGCGATGCCCGGTGTTTTCAGAAAATTTTGCAGGCCACCGCTGGCTTCAAGCCCTTCATTGGTGACGATGATGACCTCAGGCGCGGCGGCGACCAGTGCTTCAGCGCTGAGAGGGCGGTAGCCCTTGTATTGTCCCGCCATGACATTCTCTGCACGTGCCAGACGGATGACGGCAGAGGCAGCTGTGTCGTCACCTGCCGCTTGTGCGCCGCGGCCTGCATTGCTCATGACAAACAACACTTTCGGCTGTCCTGGCAATTTGACTAGCTGGGACTCGGTTTCTTTCCAGGCGTTTTCAAATTGCTTGGCTACTTGCTCCGTGGTGTTGGCATTGAGTTGTCTGCCTATCGTACGGATGTCTGCCGCTACTTGCTGTGGGGTATGAGTGTTTTCCTGCAATTGAAGCACTTTCACCCCTGCATTGCGCACTTGGTCAATCACATTGCGCGGGCCAGCGCCCGCCTCGGCGATAATCAGCGTGGCACCCGTGGAAATCAGCCCTTCGGCGGATAAGGTGCGCATATAGCCCACCTTCGGTTTACCCGCCGCTGCTTCCGGGTAGGCGCTGGTCAGGTCATTGGCAATCACTTCGTCACCCTTGCCCAGCGCATAGACAATTTCAGTGACAGCTCCGCCGATGGTCAGCAGCTTTTCAGCAGCATGGGCAGCATGGCTGCCAATCATGAACATGGCAGCAAACAGCAAAGCGCGGCTTTTCATCATCTTTTTCTACCGTTCTTCTAAGCCAGGATAGGCAACTGGGCCACGATATTGCGCCAGGCCGCCAGCTCGGGCTTGCCTGGCTTACGCTCGCCAAAGAACTGCGCCATGATTTCGCCATCCTTGTCATACACTTCCAATGAGGTTACCTCGCCGTCATCTGTTGGTTTTCTCACTACCCACGATTCTGCAATCAGGTCAGTGCGCAAATGCAGGTTGAATGTCTCATCCAGCACATTGATCCATGGCCCCATCTCCTTAACGTTCTTGATCGGCCCGGTGTGAATCTGGATATTACCGGGGTTACCGACGAAACACATGATGCTGGTGCCATCTGCGGCGGCGATTTCAAGCACCTTTTGGGTGGAAATGTTATCCACCTTGTAGGCATAGCCTTCCGGTGCCAGACGCAGACCTTGCAGCCTGCTTACGCCGAACTTGCGCAGCAGCGGGAAGAAGTCATGGGTATCCTTCATCGCCAGCCAGGTTGCCTTGAAGCCTTCCTGGTCAATCTTGCTATCGGGTTTCTCTGCCGGGGCAGGCTGGGCGCTCTCCACTGCTTGTCCAGGCGTTTGATCATCGCTGCGGTGCTTTTGCACAATCTCGTTCCAGCCATCCACATTGCTGAAGTCTTTCAGATGAATTTTGTGAATGGCGGTGCCGGTGGCATCGTAGAACTGCAGGCTGCGCTGCGGGCCTTTTTCAGTTTCCTCGGTCACGGCGTAACCATGTTTCCAGTAAGAATAGAACACTCGCAAATCGATATCCGGACCCAGCACCAGGCCGGCATGGCCGAATGAGATATTTTCATAAGTACCGATTTTTTCATGCACGGTGCTCTCATTGCGGGTCAACGCCATCACTCGGCCCAGCTTGGGTACATCCGCAATAATGTCCTGGAACGGAGCCTTCAGGCGGATGGCTTCGCGGCCTATCGCATTCGCAATAGCCTGGCCTTCGCTGATACCGATGGCCTGCGCCGCTTCGCGGTTGCGCAGTTTCTGCTCTTTTTTTGCATTCTGAAAAGCCTGGTATTGCTGTTCGGTTGTAGCCAATTGATTCATGACGCCTCCTCTGGTTGATCCAATATTGATGATAGAGTTAATAAATAAGTTCTGTGTAGAATTTGATGTTACGCCCGGGGCCGGGCAGGCCGATATTCCCACTGAATCCACCGTCCAGGGTATATTCTTTATCACCGAGATTTTCGCCAACAAGCCTGAACGTAAGGTGTTGGTTAGGGCTCCATCGTATGCCAGCATTAAAAAGTTCGTAACCATCTTGAGTGGCAAAACGTGCTGTTGCACCAGACAAACCATTCAAATAGAGCCGATCTGAAACTCTGCGGTAGTTGAGGTTGATATCGAAGTTTTTCCCAATATTTGCCCCTAGTGTCAAATTAAATGCATTCCCAGGGATGGTATAAAGCGGACGGGAAGCATTGGTGTTCGGATATGACACACTGCCTGCAATTCTTGAGTAGGATGCCTGCATGTATAGCTGTTTGTAATTGAGATGGTTCTCAAATTCCCAACCATTTCTGCGCTGGGTCAGGTATTGTGGATTGCCTGCATTCATCACCGCATTGCTGGTGTGGATATGATAAAAAGTAGCTTTTGATGTGAGTTGAATCGGCTGTCCAAACAAGTGATTGGTTGCGTAATTGATACCTGCTTCTGTGCTTTCAACCCGTTGGGGACGATAAGTGTCATCACATGACGAATAATCTCGGGGGCATAGGCTCTGGCTCGAAGGTACTCCAGCAACTATTGGCCCGAGAATAAAGGCCGATCCTGCGCGAATTGGACTGAAACCCTGTCCATAATTGGCAAAAACGGTAAGATTTTCTGGAAGAATATCAAAAGCTAGTGCCAGATTATAAATCTCTTCCCTGAATTGGATTTCATGACGCTGTTTGGCAGCATCCATGGCTTGTCTGTATTGATCTAGCGCTTCCAAGGAGGTGTAATCTTTTCTGTAACCGGGTGTAATGGTTAACCGTTTAATCTGTATTGTAGGTTGAATGTAAAACGCCGTACTCGTGTTAAGGGCTGATGGTGTTGGATTATTGTCCACCATCACGGCAGAAACTGCGTTGGGCCTTGTGTATGTCCGGTGAGTGATTGTTTCTTGTTTTGCGTATTGGATGCCAATCAGCAATGCCAGATTGAGATCTTTGCTGGTAAAAATATTGGCTGTGTTGGCAAGATCAACATTCGTATTCTTGAAACTATAAGTATCTATGCGGTCACCAAAATCAAACATCCCGCTCCCATTGTTGCCTACCCAGCCATGTGGAGTTGTCTCATCCTGCTTCGTATGCCCTGTCCCTATGCTTGCCTTGAGGTTGATCCATTGATTGTCCGGGGTGAACTCCCATGTTTGTGAAATCGTTTCTTCATCGATCGCACGCAGAACATAAGGGGTGGAAAATATCAAATCTGTGATGGTGTCATACAATTGCGCGGTAGGTGCTTGCTTGAGTTTTGCCAGCGAGGTTGAAACTCTTAATGAATCCACAGGATATAAAGTAATTTTGAATAACTCGGAAACAGTATTGATGTTCGAGTATGCAAATTTATCGCCATTTCCAAGCGTCATGTCATTGGATTGACGATTGGTATAGTTGTAGATTAAGTCGATTCTTTCATGCGGGCGCGCATAGGCAAGATAGGAGCGCAGATATTCATCATTGTTGTTGCCGTAACCAAATTTGATGCGGGCGCCTGCGGTTTGGCCTGGGCGGAGAAAATCTTCGGCATCTTTGGTTCTGGTAATAACTGCGCCTCCAATATAGCCAGAATTGGTATTGATTTGCGGGCCGCGCCTGATCTCTATGGTTTTCAATAGATCAGGCTCGATATAAGTCCCTTTTGAACGATATTTACTATAATTTTTCAACACGCCATCGACAGACACCGCGACATCGCTACTCTCGAATCCACGAATATTGAAACTCATGCCATTGAGGCGCGGGCCACCGTCGATGCTGACACCGGGCGTGTTTCTTACGGCATCGAATACGGTAGAGACTTGCCGTCTTTCAAGGTCTTCGGCGGTGATCTTGGTGATGGACTGCGTTTTGTTGATGTGCTCGTCCTGAATTCTGGAAGAGCTGACGCTGGTTTCTGGTAATACAGTGGCTGCGGCATTGCCTTGCGCTGGTTTTGCGGCAGGAGCGGGCGGTGTTTTACCGGGTGATTCTATTTGCTTCTCTTCTTCAGGCTCATCTGCCAACGCAGAGAGAGGGTGATACGCCAGGGCTGACATCAGAACAAGCGTCAATATGATGCGGCGGTTCAAGACGCTGAAGCTGGCGGTTGTCATTGTCCAAAAGATGAATGTGAGTGCTATGGAAAAATGCGCCTGTCATGCATGAGCGCATGACAGGCGTGCTGCTAAAAAAGCTTAGTTTTGTTTGCGGGTGCGGCGGCTGGCAGCGCCAAGCATGCCCAGGCCGAGCGCCAGCATGGCATAAGTGCTTGGCTCAGGTACTGCAGCCACAGTTGCCAAGGCAATCTGGTCGATAAAGATGTGCTCAGATGCGGCCTTGAATTGGAACGTATAGAGGTCGGCTCCTGCGACATTGTTCCAGACCCAGTAGAGTTCCTGCTCATCGCCCTGGGAACCTACTCCGCTGAAGGCGACGACAGCAGTGGCGCTGGTGCCGTTCAATGTGGCTGTAGTATCCAATGTGTTGCCTTGTGCTGCTGTGCGCAGGTAGACATCAAACACGCCGGCAGTGCCAGCTAATGTGGCAGTGAAGGTCGGGATGTTGAACAGGGTGTAGATGCCTTCGCCCATTTGTATGGCAGCAGGAGGAGTCAGGCTGATGGTGCCTGCGCCGATTTCGGGTGTGCTGTCACCTGCGACGGTATCAAAGGAGTTCCACTCTACGTATTGCACAGGCGTTGCGTCGCCCCAAGGCGTAGCGGAATCCCAAACATTGGTAGTGGCGGATGCGGAAGTGGCGAAAGTCGCGCTTGCTGCCAAGGCGATGGCAGCAAGCTTGTAAGAAAACGTCATGATGTTACCCCGATTGAGTGTAAAGATACCAACCCGCGCGAAGGCGGGCTGGTAAGGTGTTGCCTGTTGTCTGATTGAGACTTAGGCGTTGTTCTGACGGGAACGGCGACCAGCAAAGGCGAGCACGCCCAAGCCGAGCGCCAGCATGCCGTAGGTGCTTGGCTCAGGAACAGCCGCAACAGCCACAGTAGCGAGTGCCAGTTGGTCCAGGCTGACGTGAGCGGCTGGGTCTGTCCATGTGAAGCTGACAGCGCTACCTTGAGTCAGGGAGACGTCATTCCAAACAAAGTAAAATTCGCGTTCTGCATCAACCAGGCCGAATTGAGTACCGTTGTATTGATAGAATGTCCCTGCTCCTGTAGCGGTGCCTGTGCCCGCATCTATGGCTACGGCTGTCGCTGCGCCGACACCGACCAGGGAAGCAGTGTTGCCTGCTGCCAAGCCAGATATAGAAAGACGCAGGTAAATATCAAAAATACCGCTGGTGGATGCGGTGAAAGAAGCGTTGTAAGAGATTGGGTTCTCTTGCCAGCTATAGATATTGGAGGTGGAGGTGATGATAGGGGTGCCGGTTGCTGTCAGGCTACCGGCACCTGCCACATCAGGAGTAGAGTCGGTGTAGCTGTTGCCAGCAGAGCTGTCAAAAGCGAAGTTGTTCCACTCTACATAATCAATCGTGGAGCCGCTCCAAGGCGCTGTTGAATCCCAGGAGTTGACAGTTGCGAAGGCGGAAGAGCTGAAAGCCAAACCTGTAGCGAGAGCTAAAGCTGAAAATTTCATCATGAGTACCTTTAATCATTAAGTGAATGCCATCGACCCCTTCCCCTTGAAGGTGTAAGCATTCAATTCAACATTTAGGCTCACGGACCCACACCGTCGAGCAATCAATGATCATCACCCTATGAACGGGTGCGATCAGAAAACCAATTCCATTAATTGGTCGAGCTATCCTGATTTTTATCTCCATCATTGCCTACAGGCTGGAAATCCACGACAAAGCGATACTGCTTGCCGCAATCAATAATGATTTCCTTCTGTCCGCGGCGGAGCAGGCGGATATCCACCTTGAGGCTGCCAAAGCCGTCATGTTCGACCAATTCATCCAAAAGGTTGAGTAGACAGGTCTTGACGGGAGCTTTTGCTGGCAACATAAATTCAGTGTCTAAGGGTTAAATAGATATACTTGCATAATAATAGTAACATTAAAATAAATGATAACAATTATCATTGGTTGATGCAATGGAAATATGAACCCATTCGCATTAGGGTGCGTTTTAAAATTCAGAAGGTTATCTCGGTAATGAAGCGGATGTTGCGGCCTGCGGCGCGGTTGCCTTGGAATCCAGA
Source organism: Methylobacillus sp. (assembly GCF_036844465.1). Taxonomy (NCBI): domain Bacteria; kingdom Pseudomonadati; phylum Pseudomonadota; class Betaproteobacteria; order Nitrosomonadales; family Methylophilaceae; genus Methylobacillus; species Methylobacillus sp. The sequence continues at coordinate 426,207 of NZ_DAIUFW010000001.1, read as the reverse complement.
AAAGTCTCCGCCAGCATTGAGATGGTAATCCTTGTTTTTAATATTCTCGGCGATCAAGCGGAAAGCAAGCTGAGGAGAAGCTACCCAATAGAGTCCTGCATTGAATATTTCATAACCGTCCTGGATGCCAAGGCCAGAGTTTCCGATTAATGCCAAGCGAGGGGATACTTTTCTATAGCTAATATTGGCTCCCAGGTTTTTCAGGATCTGGGTGCCGATGGTCAGATTGAAGGTTTTTGCGGGAATACGATAGAGTTTTGCCGAATCTCCTGCGTTATCGATTTCGGTACCCCAAGTATTGGAAAAGGCAACCCGCGCATAGGCGTCGCGGTAAAGCAAACTTCCTTCGACCTCGTTGCCTTTTCTTCTTTCCTTGCCGTCTTGGGTTGTCATGCCGGTGCTTGGTTGCATGCTGAAGGAACGTAGCAAGTGGTCGGTGTCTATCTCGAAATAGGTGAGTTTCGACATCAACTGTACTTCGCTATTGAACAGGCGCGGGTTTTCGTAGCTCAAGCCGATTTCGCGAGATTCACTTTTTTGCAGCTTATACACATCCCCGCAAATATAGTTGGTAGAAGGGGTTGCGCAATTTCCTTCACCGCCATCGTAGCCATTGTAAGGAAAATCTGCATCTTTCGAATATGAGAAATACTCGTTGGCGGATGGAGGACGGAATCCCTGGGCATAGTTGCCGAACAAGACCAGTTGCTTGGGAATCAAGTCAAAAGTCAAACCGAGGCTGTAGGTTTTATGCGCGAAGCTGATGCTGTCCGACAGGCCTTTTTCCGCTAAGTGGTTTTTGACGCGGGGCTCAAGCGTCTTGATCTCATACCAATCGATGCGGAACCCCGGGATAATTCCTAGCCGGTCGATTTGCAACCGTGGCTGGGCGTAAAAGGCGGAATAGGTGTTTTTGCCGGAAACACTGGCTGCCCAGAACCCGTCATTACAAGGGTAGTTTGGATCACGGAAAGGATCTTTGCAGCTGTTGTTGTTATCGTATTTCCTGCTGACTTCTTTGCTGATGCTCCGATGTTGCAATCCGCTCAATAGCGACAGGCTGAATTTTTCCCGCGTGAATATGTCAGCAGTATTCGCGATGTCTATGGTAGTACTTTTAAAGTTGAGATGATCGTATCTCGTACCTAAAGCTTTAGTGCATTTTATATTGATTGCAAAATAGCAAAGATCATCCATTTTCGTGTGCCCTTTGCCGATGGTGGCAACGAGGTTGATCCATGGATGATCGGGGTTCCAGCGAATAGTTTCGGAAATGCTGTAGTCTTCTACCGTGCGAACCACATTGCCGAAGGCATCGGGGTTTGACCCTGTTGCATCGTATTGCTGCAACCCGGATTCTTCGAGCAGCACAACGGATGTGGAAAGCTCCAGCGTATCCGTAGGAAAAATACTGACTTTCAGGAGTTGGGATTTTGAATCGCCATTGGATGCTTCCAGTTTGCTACCGTCTGCGTGCGTGATGTCATTAGAGTGACGATAGGCACGGTTATATAAAATATCGATCGCGTCGTGAGGGCGCGCATACACGAGGTAGGATTTCTGGAATTCATCGTTATTGTCCGCATAGCCGAATTTCATACGTGCGCCATAGCGTTGACCAGGCTTCAGCAGATCAGCGGCATCCTTGGTGCGAAGCAGGACAGTGCCGCCTATGGAGCCTGAGCCGCTGGAAATTTGCGGCCCTCGTTGCACCTCGATGGATTTCAACAGTTCCGGCTCGGCAAAGGTGCCGCCAAATCGATATTTTTCAAAACCTTTCGGAACGCCGTCCACACGCACCTGAACATCTTCGTTGTCATTGAAGCCGCGGATATTGAACGACATGCCGCTAGGGCGGGGGCCGCCTTCGATTGCCAGGCCGGGAACATCGCGCACGGCCTCGAATATGGTAGCGGGCTGGGTTCTTTCAAGCTCTTTGGCTTCTATGGTCGTAATAGTTTGTGTTCGGTTGATGGTAACGGTTTTCTGCTTGATGCTGCTTGCGCTGACACCAATTTCTGGAAGAACTGCGGTACCTGGAGTATCACTTGATTTCTTGTGAAGCGTTTGGGGAGAAGATAGTTCTATGGATTCTGCGTCATGGTCATCGGATTGCTGCTCATGAGCAAAGACTGCATTGACATGTAGCGTCAATATAAACAGGCTTGCAGCCAATAATGGACGAACGAAGCCGATTTGTTCTTTGATGGTCATGATGAAGAGTAGTGCGATGGGGCATGAGCAGTAAAACGGCACCCAAGGAACGCTTGGATACCGTATCTGGAACGTCAGTTTGACCGATTAGGTGGTGTGCTTACGACGAGAACGGTTGCCTACGAAGCCCAGCATGCCAAGGCCGAGCGCCAGCATGCCGTAGGTGCTGGGCTCTGGTACTGCCGCAACTGCAACAGTAGCCAGCGCCAATTGATCCAAGCTAGTGTGGGACTTGGCGAGGGCACTGAAGTTGAATACTTGATTTGCACTGGTAATGGCGACGCTTTCCCAAACCCAGTAGGCTTCTTCTACATAGCCGGAACCCAAGCCCTCGAATTCGACAACATCATGAAATTGGGTAATCTTTGTAGCTTCTATACCGTCAAGTGTAGCTGTCGGGAGGAAGGTTGAGCCGTTGGTCTTGACTTTGAGATAGACGTCGAATATGTCACCGACTGCGCCAATGCTCGTCAACTGGAAGTTGTAAGTGGCATCATTGCTCGAGAAATGATAGAGATTGCCAGAACTGGCGGGGAATACTCCCGCTTGGGCATTCACTAAGGCGTTGCCGCCGAACTGAGGTGTTGCATCGCGTCTGCCACTGAATGTGTGCCATTCAGCGTAATCCGTGGCGTCTGCAACATCGCCCCATGGGTAGTCGTTGTACCAAACATTATCGGCAGCGAAAGTATGGCTGCTGAAGAATGCGCCGCCAGCCAAAGCCAGGGCAGCAAACGTGGTTGTCATTTTCATTGATTTGTTCCTTGATGGAGAGCACCTGAAATCCCTTCCCCGAGAAGGCGCCAGTACTCAAATACATTCTCAATTACCCACGGACTCTCACCGTCGGGGTGGATAGCTTTCTCTATGAGCGAGAAGGCTGATCTTTTTTCAAGTGCGGTTCTCCTAAGATATAAGGAGCGCATCTCAATATTCGTATATATTAATAATAATAATAATTACTATTTAGATTACATGTGCGGTATAAAAAAAGCAAGAAGATGTAAAAGAATAGGCAATACAATTTGCTGATATTGGTTCCAAACTCGCGAGGTACGTTATGAGCAATGCATCCGGAGTGCAATTCGATAGGCCTAGCGGAATGCGAGCTGGCCGGAAAAAGGTAATGGGGTGGCGGCTGATGTAGCCAAAAAAATCCCTGCTTGATCAAGCAGGGTTTGGGAAACGAATAGTTCTAGGCGTTTATTGCGCGGGATTTTCGTTGAGAAACGCCTGTAATCAGGCCAAGCCCGGCCAGCAGCAGGGCATAGGTGGAAGGCTCCGGGACTGGAGCGAGCAGGTAATAACCCAGATGTCCATGACTGTCTTCACCCTGCGCAATAATCCAGCCTTGATCATTGATGCCGTTGGCGGAAATCAGGGTAACGCCCATGCTGTCGCCAATCAGGCTATTGAGGTTGATGGCATTGCCGTTTTCCCAGAGGATGGCGAATTCTGCAAACCCGTCTTGCGGACTGTTGATGTAGCTGCCGACGACCTGGCCCAGGTTATTGATGCCATAGGCGTAGCTGGCATGGCCGCCTAGTATACCAAGGTCGATTGCTTCGCCATCGGCCCATAGCGTGGCATGTTGTTGCAAGTCCGCCGAGGTGCTCCAGCCTACCGCCCAGCCAGCGTCATTGATGGCGAAAGCCTGGCTGCCGATGCCACCCAATGAAGCCAGCTCAATCAATTGATTATCGCTGGTCCAGAAAACCGCATTTGCCCGGTCCCCTATATTTTGCCAGCCTACCGCCTGTCCTTGGTTATTGATGTCGCTCGCTTCACTGGCGGATCCTGTAGTGGTGAGGGCAATCGCGTTTCCGTTACGCCATGATGTGGCAGTCTGTTTGTTTTGATCGTTGAAACTCCAGCCGACCAATTGTCCCTGGTTGTTGATTGCATTGGCGGTGCCGTATTGATTGCTCAACCCAGCCAAGGTGGTAACAGTTCCGTTATGCCAGACGGTTGCTTGTGCATCGTAGGTCGTTGGGCCCGGAGGAATGGACTCCAAGCCCTCCGGAACTTGAGTGTTGTATTGCATGAAATCTGGCGATTGCGTATAGCTGACGCCGGCCACTTGCCCAAGGTCGTTGATGGCGTTGCCGTGACTGTATTTACCTGCACCACCGTCAATTGCTTGCGCGTTTCCATTCAGCCAGATAGTGGCTCGTGCTCCAACAATATATCCTGGGGAGTGTGCTGGTTCGACATCAATAAAAGCACTGGTGCCAGCGATCTGGCCGTTTTGATTGATCGCCGAGGCAACGATGAAACTGAAACCGGTTGGTGCGCTTAGTTGGCTAAGGGAATAGCTGGGTGCTGCGTTGCCGAATGTAGGTGTCAGAATCACGGCAAGAATAGACATTGGACTAACTTCAATTTTTACTCCCAAAATTAAGTTTTGTTATTAATAGTTTTTATTTCTTTACGTTCACGATTATCTCCACTGAAGAGAGTATTGGCAATTAGTCTCAATTGACTAATACAGCAACACTCTTGATGCTTGGGGGCGTGGCGATGAAGTTTCCATAGCCATGCTAAAATCCACGCCTATCTATGAGTGCACCCAATCCCGTTTCCGAGCGCCAGATGCTGCAGCGATTGCAGGCGCAGCTTCCCGAATGCATGTTGCAGGACCAGTTCCCGTTAAGGCGGCGGTTGCAACAGCTGAATGCATCGCAGCAGCAGGGCAAACCTGTTGACCAGTCCCTGGCGGATGTGGCCGCCAAGATCCAGGCTTCCGTGCAACGGCGCCAATCCCGGCTTGAGCAGCTGCCCAGACCTGAATATCCCGCCGAGCTGCCGGTCAGCAACCGTAAGGATGAAATCGCTGATGCAATACGCAAGCACCAAGTGGTGATCGTCAGCGGCGAAACGGGTTCCGGTAAGACCACGCAGTTGCCCAAGATTTGCCTGGAGCTGGGGCGCGGGGTGGCGGGGATGATCGGCCATACCCAGCCGCGGCGGATTGCGGCGCGATCCGTGGCTGCGCGTATCGCGCAGGAGCTGAAATCGCCGCTAGGCGAGGCGGTGGGCTACCAGGTGCGCTTCAACGAACGGGTGTTGGCGACTAGCTATATCAAGCTGATGACGGACGGCATTCTGCTCGCGGAAACGCAGGGCGATAGGTTCCTCAACGCCTACGACACCATCATCATCGACGAAGCGCACGAGCGCAGCCTGAATATCGATTTCCTGCTTGGCTATCTCAAGCAGCTATTGCCGCGACGCCCTGACCTGAAAGTGATCGTGACTTCGGCGACGATTGATGCCGAGCGATTCTCTCAACACTTTAATAATGCGCCCGTGATCGAGGTGTCAGGCCGTACCTATCCGGTGGAAATCCGCTACCGGCCTTTGGGTCGCCGCATGGTGATCGCACCGCCCGCGCCGGTTGCTGCTCCCAAGCCTGCTGCGATGCGGGAAGAGTCGCCGCAAGAAGATATCGTGGACATCGGCATCAAGCGCAAGTCTGGCAACATCGACCTCCCCATCCGCAAATGGCTGGATGACGACGATGATGTGGAGCTGCTCGGCCAGGACATCATGGGCATCCAGCGCAAGCCGCGCGCCGAGGCCAAGTGGCTGGAAGAGGACGATGCCGAGGAGGCGATGGAAGAGGCAATCCTTGATTCCGTGGAGCAGCTTTCCCGGCTTGGCGGCGGCGATATCCTAGTGTTCCTGCCGGGCGAGCGCGAGATCCGCGAGACGGCGGATTATCTCAATAAGCACTTGCGCCATGCCGAGATATTGCCGCTATTTGCGCGCTTGTCGATAGAAGACCAGCAGAAAGTATTCCGCTCCAGCGGCGGGCGGCGCGTGGTGCTCGCAACCAATGTCGCAGAAACTTCGCTTACCGTGCCGGGCATCAAGTACGTCATCGATACCGGCCTGGCGCGCGTCAACCGCTACAGCGCACGCGCCAAGGTCGAGCAGTTGCAGGTGGAGAAAATCTCGCAGGCGGCGGCACGCCAGCGCGCGGGCCGTTGCGGGCGGGTGTCCAACGGCATCTGTATCCGGCTTTACGACGAGGCGGATTTCAACAACCGTCCCGAATTCACCGACCCGGAAATCCTGCGATCCTCGCTGGCCGCGGTCATCCTGCGCATGGCCGCGCTCAAGCTGGGCAACGTGCAGGAGTTCCCGTTCATCGAGGCGCCCAGCTCGCGATATATCGCCGACGGCTACCAGCTATTGCAGGAGCTGGGCGCGGTGGATGCGGAGCAGAACATCACCGAAACCGGCAGGCAATTGGCCCGGTTGCCGCTGGACCCGCGCGTCTCGCGCATGATCCTGGAAGGCAAGAAGCAGGGCTGCGTGCGCGAAATTCTCATCATCGCCAGCGCGCTGGCGATCCAGGACCCGCGCGAGCGGCCTATGGACAAGCGCGAGGCGGCAGACCAGGCACATGCCAAGTTCAAGGTCGAGCATTCCGATTTTCTCGGCTTCATCAAGCTGTGGGAATGGTACGAGGACGCGTTCAAGACCAAGAAATCGAACAAGGACTTGCTCAACAAGTGCCACAGCAATTTCCTCTCGTTCCTGCGGCTCAAGGAGTGGCATGAGCTGTACCAGCAACTCCGCGAGATCGCCGACGAGCTGGAACTCAAGCTCAATGAGCAGCCCGCTTCCTATGAACAGGTGCATCGCGCCTTGCTTGCCGGGTTGCTCGGCAATATCGGTTTCAAGGACGGCGAGGCGGACAATTATCTCGGCGCGCGCGGTATCCGCTTCCATGTCGCGCCCGGTTCCACCTTGAAGAAGGCGCGGCCCAAATGGGTGATGGCGGCGGAACTGATGGAAACCACCAAGCTCTATGCGCGTTGCGTAGCGAAAATAGAACCGGATTGGATAGAGCCGCTGGCGCGCGGCCTGACGCAGAGCCACTACAGCGACCCGCGCTGGGACCGTAAGCCGGCGCAAGTAGCGGCCTGGGAGCGCGTGAGCCTGTATGGCCTTACCGTGGTGCCGCGCCGCCGCGTGCATTACGGCCCGATCAACCCCAAGGAGTCGCGCGAGATTTTCATCCGCGAGGCGCTGGCGAACATGGAGTTTGATACGCGCGCGCCGTTCTTCGCAGCGAACCGCCGCCTGATTGCCGAGATCGAGGAGCTGGAGCACAAGGCGCGGCGGCAGGACGTGCTGGTGGACGAGCATACGCTGTTTGCGTTCTACGACGCGGTCGTTCCCGAAGGCATCGTCAACGGCGCCGGGTTCGAGAAATGGCGCGAGGACGCCGAAAAGGACAATCCGAAAATCCTCTATCTCACGCGCGACCACCTGATGCGCCACGGCGCGGCGGGCATTACCGAGGTGCAGTTCCCGGAAAGCCTGGAGCTGGACGGCGTCAAGTTGCCGCTCAAGTACCGCTTCGAGCCTGGGCATCCCTTGGATGGCGTGACGGCGACCGTGCCGCTGGCCTTGCTCAACCAGCTCAACCCGGTGGAGGCGGAATGGCTGGTGCCGGGCATGATACGCGACAAGGTCACGGCGCTGGTCAAGGCACTGCCCAAGACGCTGCGCCGCGTCTGCGTGCCGGTGCCGGATTTCGTGACCGGCTTCCTGGAAACAGCATCCAAAAAAGACGGGGCATTGCTGCCCGCGTTGGCAAGCTATGTCCAGCAGCGTACCGGCTTGAAGCTGGGCGCGGGTGAATGGCAGGCCGATGCGCTGGATGCGCACCTTTACATGAATTTCCGTGTGGTGGACGAGAAAAACCGCGAACTGGGCAGCGGCCGCGATTGGCATGCGCTCAAGGCGCAGCTCGGCCAGGCGGCGCAGCTGACTTTCCGCAGCAGTTCGCCCGGCATCGAGAAATCCGGCCTCAAGCAGTGGGATTTCGGCGACCTGCCGCCGACCTTGAGTTTCAGCCGCGACGGACGCCAATTGACCGGCTACCCGGCGTTGGAGGACAACGCCGACAGCGTCGCCATCAAGCTTTTCGATACCGAGCTGGCGGCGAGGTTGGCGCACCGGGCGGGGGTACGCCGCCTGATGCGCTTCGAGCTCAAGGAGCAGATGAAGCAGCTGGAAAAAGGCCTGCCCGGCTTCAACCAATATGCCTTGCAGTTGCGCAACATCATGAACCCTGACGAGTTGCGCGAAGACATGCTGGTCGCGATCAGCGACCGGGCGTTCATCGGCGAGGATGAGCTGCCGCGCAGCAACCAGGATTTCATGGCGTTGAAGACCCGTGCGCGCACCCGCCTGCCTGCGGTGGTGGAGGGTGCAGGCAGGCTGGCGACGGCAATTGCCGCGGAATACACGCAACTCACACAAAAGTTGAACGCCGCTCCCGCCAACCTGTCCAGAATCAAGAAGGAGCTGGAAGGCCAGCTCGCGCGCCTGTTGCCCAAGCGTTTTTTCAGCGCGACGCCGTGGGAAACCCTGCAGCACTTGCCGCGCTATATCAAGGCCATGCGTCTGCGCCTCGAGAAATATCCCGGCAGTGTCGAGCGTGACACCCGCAGCGGGCAGGCCGTGCAGCAAATCTGGGAACGCTGGGAAACGTGCATCCAGGGCTTGCGCAAGGCCAGCCATGAAGTGCCGCCTGCCTTGCTGGATTACCGCTGGTTGATCGAGGAGTTGCGGGTTTCGCTGTTTGCGCAGGAGTTGAAGACGCCGTTCCCGGTATCGGCCAAGCGGTTGGATAAGGCTTGGGAGGATTTGGTGCGGTGATGATGGTGGAAGTCATTCTTATTGCAGGTTGCGGGAAGAGACTTTTCGCCTTGCCGGGCGAGTTACTTTCCTTTGCTTCGTCAAAGGAAAGTAACCAAAGGAAAGACGACCCGATTGCCAGTACCGAGAGCAAAGCTCTCGGTTCCCTGCGTTGCTCAATCCGTCTGGGAGCTTGCTGAACTCGCTGCGCTCAAACAGACGCAAGCTCTTTTCCAGCCAGATTTGCGCTACTCGGTGCTGTCAGACGGGGAAAACCAATGCTACTTGGCATCGCTGCGCTCGCCCTTGGTTTTGTGAAGGCGTTGTCGCTGATTTTTAGGGCATACTCGCTTTGGGTATGTCGTGTGTCATCTGCCTTGTGGTTGTTGCATCAATATATAAGGAGAATGTGGTGTTCAGTTTGCGTCAGGTCGTGGCTACGGTGCTGGTGGCGGGAGGGGTGGCAAGCCCCTTGTCCCAGGCGGCGGAGCAGAGTTTTGAAGCCTGGCTGGCGGATTTTAACCGTGAGGCACAGGCACAAGGTATTTCAGCCGCGAGCTTGCAGGCGGCATTTGCCAATGCGCAGCCTATCAGCCGCATTATCGAGCTCGATCAATCCCAGCCCGAGTTTATCCAGACCTTCATGACCTACTTGAACCGTCGTGTCACTTCGCGCCAGGTGGAGCGCGGCCAGACGTTGTTGCGCGAGCAAAGCGCCTTGTTGCAAGGCGTGGAGCAGAAATACGGCGTGCCGCCTGAGGTGCTAATGGCGTTCTGGGGGCTGGAAACCAATTACGGGCAGGTGATGGGGACATTTTCCACGCCGCAGGCATTGGCTACTCTGGCGTATGAGGGGCGGCGGCATAGCTTTTTCCGCAGCCAGTTGCTGGATGCGTTGCGTATCCTCGATGCCGGGCATGTCGCGCCAGCCAACATGGTGGGATCGTGGGCGGGAGCGGTCGGGCACATGCAATTCATGCCTTCCACCTTTCTGGCCTATGCCGAGGACGGCGACGGCGATGGCAAGATCAATGTCTGGCAATCCCTCTCCGACGCCATGTATTCGGCAGGACGTTACCTCAGCTCGATAGGTTGGAAGCGCAATGAGCCGATTGCGATCGAGGTCAACCTGCCGGAAGATTTTGCCTGGCAACAGGCCGCCATCAACCAGAAACACAGTGTGGCGCAATGGCAGGCCATGGGTGTGAAGGTCGTGGGACAGGCCTTGCCAGCCGCAGATCGTGATGCTGCCATCATCCTGCCGCAGGGCTGGCGCGGCCCGGCGTTTATGGTGTTCGACAATTTCAACGTGGTGATGCAATGGAACCGCTCCACGCATTACGCCCTGACTGTGGGGCATCTTGCCAACCGTTTTCTGGGGGCGCCCGCATTACGCGCCGCGCTGCCAGCCGAGCAGGAGCCGGTGAGCATGGAGGCCATTAAGCGATTGCAACAGCAATTGACCAATCTGGGTTTCGATACCGGCGGCACTGACGGCTTGCCTGGCAGCAAGACCCAAAGCGCCATTCGCAGCTATCAATTGGCGCACACCTTGCCTGCTGATGGCTATGCGTCGCGCGAGCTAATGATGCATGTGGAAAGAACATTACTGGTGCAACATGAAGATACTGAGTTGATTCCCGGTTTTCCAGGCACGCAGCCTTAACCGGATGATCACGAAATTGTCGCTTTTAGGAGGAGAAGAAACATGAATCAGGAAAGAAAATTACGCTGGGGTATTTTGGGCGCGGCCCGCGTCAATGAGCGCCTGTTGCCAGCCATCGTTGATGCAGCCAATGCCGAGCTGGTAGCAATTGCCAGCCGCCGTCCGGGGGCCGCCGCTGCAATCGTGCAAAAGCATGCGCCCCAGGCAGCAAGCGCCGTGAAGTGCTATGACGAGCCTGAGGCATTGCTTGACGACGGCAATGTCGAGGCCGTTTACCTGCCGATGTCCAACCATGAGCATACCGAATGGGCGTTGAAGGCGATTGCGAAGGGCAAGCACGTCCTGATCGAGAAACCGCTGGCGCTGACCGTGGCTGACGTGGATGCCATCGCGAATGCGGCACAGCAGCAGGGCGTTACCGTGATGGAAGGCTTCATGTACGTCTTCCATCCGCAATTCGCGCGCGTGCAGGAGTTACTGCGTTCCGGCGTGATCGGCGACGTGAAGTTCGTGCGCGCGAGCTACTCCTTCATCATGAAGCCCGCGCGGCTCTACCGCCTGGAAAAGGATGTGGACCATGGCGGTGGCGCGATGTGGGATATCGGGCCCTATGCCATCCATTCATTGCGCAGCGTTTTTGGCACCGAACCCAAGAGCGTCGTGACGATAGCGCAATACACTGAAAGCGGGGCCGACATCGCCACCAGCGGCGTATTCGATTTCGGCGAAGGCAGGCAAGGGCAGTTCGATATCGGCTTCGAATGCTCGCGCCGCTCCGAATACCAGGTGACCGGCAGCAAGGGCGGCCTGAAATGCCATACCGTCTGGCAGCAGGCGGGCGATGTGCCGGTCATCACCTGGTGGACCGAGGACGGCCGCTTCTGGGAAGAACGCCTGCCCGCAAGCAGCCATTTCATCCTCGAAATCGAGCATTTCAGCGACTGCGTGCTCAACGGCAAGCCGCCGTTCCTCAGCCTGGCGGATGCGCGCGGCAATTGCCAGGCCATTGTGGCGGCGATGCAGTCGGCGGCGCAAGGGCGGAAAATCACTATCGAGTGAGAAAATGCAATGGCAGCTATTGAGCTTTTCCATTGATAGCTGATAGTGGTGTTGATCCTGTAGAATCCAGTGCTTTGGAATTCAATTAAGCCGTTAGGATGAATATCACTGAAAGCCAGATCGAGCGGAATCTGGTCGCCAAGCTGGCCGATCTTAAATATACCTTGCGACCGGACATCCGCGACCGTGCAGCGCTAGAACGTAACTTCCGCCAGAAGTTCGAGGCGCTCAATCGAGTGCACCTGACCGACAGCGAATTTCAGCATCTGCTCGACATTATCATCACACCTGATGTCTATAACGCCGCTCAAACGCTGCGCAACATCAACAGCTTCGAGCGCGACGACGGTACGCCGCTGAACTACACCCTGGTCAACATCCGTGACTGGTGCAAGAACGACTTCGAGGTCGTCAACCAGTTGCGTATGAACACTGACAACAGCCATCACCGCTACGACGTGATGCTGCTCATCAACGGTGTGCCGGTGGTGCAAATTGAGCTGAAGACGCTGGCCGTCAGCCCGCGCCGGGCCATGCAGCAGATCGTTGATTACAAAACTGACCCTGGTAATGGCTACGGCAAAACGCTGCTGTGCTTCCTTCAGCTCTTCATTGTCAGCAACCGCACCGATACCTGGTACTTCGCCAACAACAATGCACGGCACTTCAGCTTCAACGCTGATGAACGCTTCTTGCCGGTCTACCAGTTCGCCAGCGAGGACAATAAGAAAATCACGCAGCTTGATAGCTTTGCCGAGAAGTTCCTGGCCAAGTGCACCCTGGGCCAGATGGTCAGCCGCTACATGGTGCTGGTGGCCAGCGAACAGAAGCTGCTGATGATGCGGCCATACCAAATCTATGCCGTCAAAGCCATTGTGGAGTGCATCCACCAGAATTGCGGCAACGGCTACATCTGGCACACCACCGGCTCGGGCAAGACGCTGACTTCATTCAAAGCATCCACCTTGCTCAAGGACAACCCAGATATCGACAAATGCCTGTTCGTGGTGGACCGCAAAGACCTGGATCGCCAGACCCGCGAGGAATTCAACCGCTTCCAGGAAGGCTGCGTCGAAGAGAACACCAACACCGAAACCCTGGTGCGCCGTCTGTTATCGGATGACTACGCCGACAAGGTCATCGTCACCACCATTCAGAAGCTGGGTCTGGCGCTGGACGACAACAAAGGCAACGGCGGCAACAAGCGCAACTACAAGGAGCGTCTGGAACCGCTTCGCAATCAGCGCATGGCGTTCATCTTTGATGAATGCCACCGGTCGCAGTTTGGCGACAACCACAAAGCCATCAAGGAGTTCTTCCCCAACGCCCAGCTCTTTGGCTTTACCGGCACCCCCATCTTCGAGAAAAACGCCAGCTATCAGCAAATCGAAGGCCAGCAGGCCAGCTACCGCACCACCGATGACCTGTTCCAGCGCTGCCTGCACCAATACACCATCACTCACGCCATTGAAGATCGCAACGTTCTCCGCTTTCACGTGGACTACTTCAAGCCCGAAGGCAAGAATCCTCCCAAACCTGGTGAAGGTGTGGCCAAACCCAAGGTCATCGAGACCATCCTCGCCAAACACGATGCCGCCACCAATGGCCGCAAGTTCAACGCGGTGTTGGCAACGGCCAGCATCAACGATGCCATCGAATACTTCGAGCTGTTCGCGGAAATTCAACAGCAAAAAGCCGAACAAGACCCGGAATTCCGCCCACTGAACGTCGCTTGCGTATTTTCCCCGCCTGCCGAGGGCAACAAGGACGTACAGCAGATTCAGGAAGACCTGCCGCAAGAGAAGGCAGACAACCAGCAAGACCCCGAAGGCAAGAAGGCGGCGCTCACCCGCATCGTTACCGATTACAACGCACGCTTTGGCACCAACCACCGCATCAGCGAGTTCGACCTTTATTACCAGGATGTGCAAAAGCGCATCAAGGATCAGCAGTATCCGAATACTGATCTTCCCGCTGCGCAAAAGATCGACATCACCATCGTGGTGGACATGCTGCTCACCGGTTTTGACTCCAAGTACCTCAATACCTTGTACGTGGACAAAAACCTCAAGCATCACGGCTTGATTCAAGCGTTCTCGCGCACCAACCGCGTACTGAACGACAGCAAACCTTACGGCCACATCCTTGATTTTCGCCAACAGCAACAATCAGTGGAAGAGGCCATTGCCCTGTTCTCCGGCGAGAAAATCGACAACCCGCGCCAAATCTGGCTGGTAGAGCCTGCCAAAGCAGTGATTGACGCCTATGCCAAAGCCGTTCAGGCCATGGAGAAATTCATGGTGGGCAAAAACCTGGTATGCGAGCCTGAAGCGGTATACAACCTCAAAGGCGATACCGCCCGTATCGAGTTCGTCAATCGCTTCAAAGAAGTGCAGCGGCTCAAAACCCAGCTTGACCAATACACCGATCTGGAGCCCGAGCAGCAAGAAAAAATCGAAACCCTGCTGCCCAAGGATCAGTTGTTGAGCTTTCGCAGCACCTACCTGGAAACCGCCAAGCAGCTCAAAGAGATTCAGAATAAGGACGGCGACCAAGCACTCAACGCGGTGCAGCAGCTTGATTTCGAGTTCGTGCTCTTCGCCTCGGCGGTCATCGACTACGACTACATCATGGGCCTCATCGCCAAGCTGACCCAGCAGAAGCCCGGCAAGCTCACCATGAACCGCGAGCAGCTCATCGGCCTGATCCAGTCCGATGCCAAGTTCATCGACGAGCGCGAGGATATTGCTGAGTACATCCGTGGCCTGCCGGTCAATGAAGCCTTGGACGAAAAACAAATTCGCAGCGGATTTGAGCGTTTCAAAGCAGAGAAGAAAGCAAAAGAGCTTGCCGACATTGCCAACCGCCATGCGCTTACACCTGATGCCCTGCAAGTGTTTGTCGATGAAATCCTGCGTCGCCGCATTTTCGATGGCGAACGCCTGTCGGAGCTGATGGCCCCGCTGGAACTGGGCTGGAAGGTGCGCACACAAAAAGAACTGGCCCTGATGGAAGATCTATCACCCTTGCTGCGCAAGCTGGCACAAGGCAGGGAAATATCCGGGCTGGATGCTTATGAGCACTGACAGGGAAGGAAATTAACCATGCAAAACGATTTAATCCACAGCCTCACCGCCACCTTTGAAGGCCATGCCCAGCACACTGAGAACGGTGTGGAATACTGGCTGGCGAGGGATCTACAACATCTGCTGGGCTACAGCGAATGGCGTAATTTTTTAGCGGCTATCTCCAAGGCAAAAACCGCCTGCGAAATCTCAGGGCATGACGTTGGCAACCATTTTGTTGACGTCAACAAAATGGTTGAACTCGGTTCCGGCAGTCAGCGCGAGATCAGCGACATCATGCTTACCCGTTATGCCTGCTACCTGATTGCTCAAAATGGCGATTCTAGAAAGCAGGAAATCGCCTTTGCCCAAACCTACTTCGCCATGCAAACCCGCAAGGCTGAACTGATTGAACAACGCTTGCTGGAAACTGAGCGCGTACAAGCCCGCAAAAAGCTGTCAGATACCGAGAAAGAACTCTCCAGCGTGATCTACGAGCAGACCGGCGGCAACCAGAACTTTGCCCTGATCCGCAGCAAAGGAGATACCGCACTATTTGGCAAAAATACCCAGGCCATGAAAGCCCAGTGGAGAGTACCCGACAGCCGCCCGCTGGCAGATTTTGCACCCACCATCATTTTGAAAGCCAAGGATTTTGCCGCTGAAATCACTATCCACAATGCCCGCACACAGCAGATGCAAAGCGAGGCGCAGATTTCCAGCGAGCATGTCACCAACAACCAAGCCGTGCGCCAAACGCTGCTTAATCGCGGCATCCGCCCTGAAAGCCTGCCAGCCGCTGAGGATGTGAAAAAGGTGGAGCGGCGACTGACTGCGGAAGAAAAAAAGACCCTGAATAAACCGGATAGGCTGGAGAACGAGTGATATACAGCAACGCTCGTTTTTCTTGTGGTGAATATCTGTCCGGCTCCGCGACTGCGCCGAGCATGGGCAGCGGTATCCCACGCGTGCTGGACGAATGGCCGCAGATTGACCTGATCAGTGAAATCACCGGCAACCAGTTCACCGCACAAGTGCAGCGGCCCGCTCCGCAATGGCAGGCCAAAGGTGAACAAGTAACCGAACAAGTCGAGACCGAGCGGCTAGAGTCACGGCTAGAGTCGAAGCTGGCAGCAAAAGTGGTGCTGTGGCTGGAACAGGAGCCGCGGGGCAAGAAAGAACTTGCCTCGCGTCTGGGCCACCGCGGTGTGTCGGGTGAACTGCACAGGCAAATCCGGCTCCTGTTGGCCGCAGGATGGATCGAAATGACCCTGCCCGACAAACCCAATAGCCGCTTGCAGCAATACCGCCTGACGGCTCTGGGGCGGCAATGGCTGCAAGAATCTGAACAAGGCAAGCGTCATGAGTGAAGTGAAGAAAAACACCAAGGACAAAGCGGCCTTGGTGCCTCGGTTGCGGTTTTCGGAGTTTCTAGAAACCGCGGAATGGGGCAAGGATAAATTGGGGGAACTTATTACTACGGTTAGCCCACCGGCGAAACTGCAGTCGTCTAGCTATCGGATGCAAGGTAAGTTTCCCATCATCGATCAGTCTCAAGAACTTATTTGCGGCTGGACTGATGATGAAAGCGCTGTAATTGCCGAATCGTTGCCGCTGATCATATTTGGCGACCACACCTGCGCCCTCAAGTTTGTTGAAAATCCGTTTGCACAAGGCGCCGATGGCATCAAAATTCTCAAGGCAAAGCCGACCATCTCCGCTGAATTTTTATTCCATTCCCTTAGCCACCACCCACTGGCGATGGAAGACTACAAGCGTCATTTTTCTATACTGAAGGAGCGCACAGTTGTTTTTCCAGATATTAAGTCTGGCGAACAACAAAAAATCGCCGACTGCCTATCCTCCCTCGATGATCTGATCACAGCGGAAACCCAAAAACTCGACACCCTCAAGACCCACAAAAAGGGCCTGATGCAGCAGCTTTTCCCCCGCGAAGGCGAAACCGTGCCACGGCTGCGGTTTCTAGAGTTTTTTGATACTCCGGAACATAAATTCAAGCCTTTGAATATGCTGGTTAAGTTTTCCTCTGGGGGGACGCCTCCAAAGGCAGAGCCAGCGTACTGGGAGGGCGATATTCCTTGGATTAGCGCGTCCTCTATGCATGACATGAATATTTCCGATGCTGATCTTCGGGTTACTACTATGGCCATCGGAAATGGTACCCGCCTAGCAAAAAAAGGGGCCATATTAATCCTTGTGCGTGGGAGCATGCTCTTTAAGAGGGTGCCTATTTGTATCGCGTTACGTGACGTGGCTTTTAATCAAGATGTAAAGGCACTGACCGTTACGCCGGATGTAATCTCAATATTTTTGCTTTACCAACTTATTTCTCTGAGTTCCCGTATAGCGGTTAATGAAACAGGCATTGGGGCAGGAAAAATAGAAACCGAAATCCTTGAAGGTCTGAAAATTTGGCTGCCGGATACCGCCGAGCAACAACGCATCGCCGACTGTTTGTCTTCCCTTGATGACCACATCGCTGAGCAAAGCCAGAAAATCGACAGCCTAAAAACCCACAAAAAGGGCCTGATGCAGCAGATTTTTCCTGTCATGGAGAGTTTGGAATGAAGAAAAATTACATAGAAAACCCAGTCAAAATTAGCAAAATTCAATTGGATCAGGAAAACCCAAGGTTTCCTCCCGTAAATAATCAGCGTGAAGCGATTCAGGCTATGTTGAAAGATCAAGGTACTAAAATTGTTAATTTGGCCTCCGACATCTATCAAAATGGGCTGAATCCTAGTTCAAAACTGATTCTTTTCAAGGAAGGTAGCAAGTTTATTGATGGCGATGGAAATCGTAGGGTAACAGCGTTGAAAATTCTGGAAACTCCCTCGTTGTCTGATTCTGATCCTAAAATACGGAAGAGAATTGACACTATTCTCAAAGCCAAAGGAACAATCCCATCTGAAGTTGACTGTGTAATATTTGATAGCCGTGAAGCTGCGAAACACTGGATATCAATCAACCATAGTGGCCCGCAAGAGGGTAAGGGGCAGATTTCATGGGATTCAGAGCAGAAAAATCGATTTGAAGGTAATTTTACCATTGGGTTACAAGCCTTAGACTTGCTGACTTACAGGAGTTTGATAACCGCCGAGGACAAGTTAAAAGTCAATAAAACAACTCTTGACCGTTTGTTGAGTTACAAGCAAGTGAAAGAAAAACTCGTTATTAGCAAGAGTGACGATCATTTTTTATTTGAGAATATTAATAACCTAAAAAAAATTGTCTTGGCTCTAAGAGATGAAAAGGTTGATGCAGTATATACAGCTGCAAAAGGTATCGCATTTGTCAATGGCGTTTTGAATAGTGACTCTGGTGGGTTTGATAAAAAACATGGTAACACTGAACCTAATGGGAATACGGATAACATGGGGGATTACCATAATACGGGGCGCCAGTCAGAATCAAAAGGGGATTCTGATGCGGAAAATCAAAGTGATAATAGAAATACAAGAAATGATGAGGCTGGGCCAACGTCTCCGAGAACTAGGAGACAAGATGCACCAAAGCAAATAGTTTTTGGTGGGGCTCTTTCTCTTGGCTCAGGTCATATTAACAACCTCTACAGAGATATTGAGCAGATATATAATGTATATAAAAGCAAGAAAATGACTTTTAGTGATGATTTTATAGTCATTTTTAGAATGTCATTACGTATGCTTGCCGAGACAGCCGCACGTGATGCCAATAAAGATTTAAAGAACTATCTGACGGAAAATTTTGACCAAGCAAAGCAATCTCTTGATAAGAACACAAAAACATTATTATCAAACCAGAGCGTGGAAAAAGGAAAAGTTGTACAGCTTTTTCAGACTGGCGCACATGACTACGCTAATTCCAGAAATGAGGAGCAGGCCATAGCTCTTTCAATAATTCTGGGGGGAATTTTGAGGATAACTCACGGGAAGAAGTCATGAGTCTTGTACATTCCCCACTCAGATACCCTGGAGGGAAGAACTGCATCTTCACTTTTGTTTCCAGCCTAATATCTGAAAACGGTCTGGATGGCTGCAAATATATAGAGCCTTATGCTGGAGGAGCTGGCTTGGCGCTTCGTCTACTTTATGAGGAGTATGCCGATAGCATTGTTATTAACGACCTGGATCCATTGGTTTATGCCTTTTGGAGTGTATGTGTGACTCAGCCGGATCGTTTGATTGAGTGGATCGAGAAAACACCGGTCACAGTGGACACTTGGTGCAAGTGTAAAGAGGCTATTAGTCAGAAGGTTTATGTAGATAGTTTTGATTTGGCCACGTCGTTTTTCTTTCTTAATCGAACAAATGTTTCAGGTGTTTTGAATGCTGGCATCATTGGTGGCCTTCAACAAAAAGGAAAATACAAAATTGATGCCCGGTTCAATAAGGCTGAATTAATCCGCAGGATAGAAAAAATTTCACGCTTTGCAGATCGTATCGAAGTGACAAATATGGATGGAATAAATTTGATCGAAAAGTTTATTTCTCATGCGGATAAAACCTTCTTATATCTTGACCCTCCTTACTATGAAAAGGGATCAAATCTATATTTGAATGCATACAAAGATGATGATCACAGACGGCTATCGCAGTATGTAAGCCAGCTTTCAACGCCATGGCTTTTGTCGTATGACAATCACTCTTTTATAACCAACCTGTATCAGTCTTTTGAGAGAAGGGCTTACAAGCTACAGCACTCGACCTCTAATAGGATCGGTGATGAGGTATTGGTTTTTTCAGATAAGATAAAATTTGAAAGCTCAATCAATCATTTGAAAATGGTTTCATCTGTATGAGTGGAAGTTTTTCTATGAATCCAAGATTCTCGATGATTTTTTAAGCCGTTATCCATTCAACCCCAATTTGTTCCCTCAAGTTCCCGAGGCTGCAACAGCAGGTACACCATGACCGAATTCGAAAAACAAAAACTGGGCAAAACCCTTTGGGCCATTGCCGACCAACTGCGTGGTGCAATGAACGCAGACGATTTCCGCGATTACATGCTGGCTTTTCTCTTCCTTCGTTATTTGTCGGACAACTACGAGGTGGCTGCTCAGAAGGAGCTGGGATCGGACTACCCTCGGCAGATTGATGGCTCGGTCTCCACGCCGCTACAGCTCTGGTACGAAAGTAACCTAGAGGATGTCGCCGAGTTCGAAAAGCAAATGCGCCGCAAGGTGCATTACGTGATAGAGCCGCAATACCTGTGGGGC
Organism: Methylobacillus sp.; assembly: GCF_036844465.1. Lineage (NCBI taxonomy): Bacteria > Pseudomonadati > Pseudomonadota > Betaproteobacteria > Nitrosomonadales > Methylophilaceae > Methylobacillus > Methylobacillus sp. The sequence continues at coordinate 406,325 of NZ_DAIUFW010000001.1, read as the reverse complement.
AACATCGCCGAGATGGCGCGCACGCAGGATGACGAGCTGCTGCATACCTTGCAGAAGGGGTTCAAGTACATCGAGGAAGAGTCCTTCGCCAGCACCTTTCGGGGCCTGTTCTCGGAGATCAATCTGGCGTCGGACAAACTGGGCAAGACCTACGCCGAGCGCAATGCCCGCCTGTGCAAGATCATCGCCGAAATTGCCAAGGGACTGGGGCAGTTCTCCACCGACAGTGACAGGCTGGGCGATGCCTATGAGTACCTGATTGGCCAGTTCGCGGCGGGCTCCGGTAAAAAGGCCGGCGAGTTCTACACGCCACAGCGTATTTCAGACATTCTGTCGGCCATCGTCACGTTGGACAGCCAGGAGCCTGCCACGGGCAAGCGCTCGCATCTGGATAGCGTGCTGGATTTTGCCTGTGGTTCGGGCTCGTTGCTGTTGAATGTGCGCCATCGCATGGGGTCGCACGGCATCGGCAAAATTTACGGCCAAGAGAAGAACATCACCACCTACAACCTGGCGCGCATGAACATGCTGCTGCACGGGGTGAAGGATTCAGAGTTCGACATCTTCCACGGTGACACCCTGCTCAATGAGTGGGACATGCTGCGTGAAACCAATCCGGCCAGGATGCCGAAGTTTGATGCCGTGGTTGCCAATCCGCCATTTAGCTACCGCTGGGAGCCGAGCGAGGCACTGGGCGAGGACACTCGCTTCAAGAACTATGGTTTGGCACCGAAGTCAGCGGCGGACTTCGCCTTCCTGTTGCACGGCTTCCACTTCCTGAAGCAAGACGGTGTAATGGCCATCATCCTGCCCCACGGCGTGCTGTTCCGTGGTGGAGCCGAGGCACGCATTCGCACCAAGCTGCTGAAGGATGGCCACATCGACACGGTGATTGGCCTGCCCGCCAACCTGTTTTTCTCTACCGGTATCCCGGTGTGCATCCTGGTGCTGAAGAAGTGCAAAAAACCCGATGACGTGCTGTTCATCAACGCCGCCGAGCACTTCGAGAAAGGCAAACGGCAGAACCAGCTTCTGCCTGAACATATCGAGAAGATCATCGACACCTACCAGTTCCGCAAGGAAGAGCCGCGCTATTCGCGCCGGGTAGGCATGGACGAGATCGAGAAGAACGATTTCAACCTGAATATCTCTCGTTATGTAAGCACGGCTATCGCAGAAGAAGAAATCAACCTGGGCATGGTGAATGACGATTTGATTTCAATAGAGCAGAGAATTCAGGAGGCCAAGAGGAAACATAATGAATTTCTCAAGGAGCTTGGATTGCCATTATTGCCTTAATGCCTATTCCAAAGCCTGGGACTCGTGTAGGCATATCCACGCACCTTAATCTGAAACCGATGAGCTTGCTGATTAGGTGTGATAGCGAGATTCAAAGTAGCTTGATTTCACTCAACTTTTCCATGCAGGTATCGCGAATGATTCTAGCGAGATCCTGGGTATAAGAGCGCGTCATGACATCCGGCATCCCAAGCGCATGCAGTTCCGACCAGAGGCCTTGGGCGCCTATCGGCTTGGCGATCACGTATTCATGCTCGACATAGCTTTGTATGCCCCAGTTGGGCAGTGCGGCAATGCCGCGGCGGCTGGCGACCAGTTGCATGATGGCGATGGTGAGTTCGCTGGTGCGGCGGCTGAATTCGATGTTGGCAGGCTTGAGCACCTGACGGATGACGTCGATGCGCTCTTCCGGCACGGGGTAGGTGATGAGGGTTTGCCCGGTGAAGTCTTCCGCCATCAGGCGTGGCTTGTTGCGCAGCTCATGCTCCGGCGGTAACACGCCCATGATCTCGAACTTGAACAGCGGAATTGCATCCAGATCGCGTAGTCTTTCCGGCAAGCTGCCAATGACGAGATCGGCCTTGCCGTCATGCAGCAAATGCCAGGGGTCGCTGTGGAAACCGGCCACCAAATCCAGCTCCACTTCCGGCCAGGCGCGGCGAAAGGCATCCATCACCGGCGTGAGCCAATCGAAGCAGGTATGGCACTCCAGCACGATTCTCAATTCGCCCGATTGGTCGCTCTTGAGGCGGATCAGGTCGCGTTCGGCTTTTTCCTGCGCTTCCACAATTTCCCTGGCTAATGCCAGCAAACGCTCTCCCGCTGGCGTGAAGCGGATGCCGTGGGCGGTGCGCTGGAATAATGGAGTGTCATAATGCTTTTCCAGCACACGAATCTGGTGTGAAAGGGCGGATTGAGTGAGAAATACGCGCTCTGCGGCATGCACGAGCTTACCGGTTTCGGCAATGGCGATCAGCGATTTCAGGTGACGGATTTCCAGCATGGTGCATATTTCTTGCTATGAATGAAATTCAAGTTTATCAAAAAAACTTTCTCTTTTTTGAATCTGCTTCATGACAGACAATCCCACGCTGGTTTTTCATGGGAAAGTTTGTATGGCGGTTGTGCATATTCTGGGATATCCATCCATCGGCGAGCGGCGTGCGCTCAAGTTCGCGTGCGAGGCTTTCCTGAGAGGTGACCTCAATGAAGTTGGCTTGAGGGAAATCGGCAAGGGCTTGCGCGAAGAGCAATGGCGCAAGCAGGCAGGGCTGGATTTCGTCACTGTGGGGGATTTCACTTTTCATGACTATGTGCTGGACCATTCCATCATGTTTGGCGCTGTTCCCGCGCGTTTTGGCCTGAAAGAGCCGCTGACGGAACATGACTATTTCACGCTGGCGTTTGGCACTGACAGCCAGCCCGCCATGGCACAGGCATCGTGGTTTGGTACTGAACACCATTACATCGTCCCTGAGCTTGATGCGCAGACCCGGTTTTCCATCAATGCCCACGATTTCCTGACGCAGCTGGAGGAAGCCAGCAAGCTGCGTAAAACCATCAAGCCAATGCTGCTGGGGCCGGTGAGCCTGCTATATCTGAGTAAGGCGGATGGAATCGACAAACTGAGCCTGATTGACAACCTGGCAGAGCAATATGCCCATCTACTGAAAGAGCTGTATCACAGGAAAATTGAGTGGGTGCAGATAGATGAGCCGGTATTTGGCCTGGATCTGGACGATGCATGGCTTAAGGCAGTAGAGCGTGCTTATGCCTGGTTCCGCACCACGCGCCCCAAATTGCTGCTGGCGACCTATTTTGCCAATGTGGCGCGGTATCAGGGCTATATCACTTATTTGCCGTTCGACGGGATTCATATTGACCTCGTGCATGCGCCGGAACAGCTTGCGCCATGGGTAAACGCCTTGCCTGGACATTGGGTGCTGTCTGCCGGAATTGTGGCCGCTCGCCATGCCGAAGCTGGTGATGCGCGGAGCAAACTCGCACTATTGCAGCCTGTGGCCAGAAAGCTCGGGGAGCGTTTGTGGGTTGCACCTGATTGCTCCTTGCTGCATACGCCCCTGGCTACTGCAGAAGCTGGTGGCAACGACCGGCTGACATGGGTGGATAAAAAGCTGGAAGAAGTGCGGGAATTGGCTGCTGCCGTGCATGCATGAGGGCAGGCCAGATTCGACCTCATGCAATTCAGTGATTCAACGCTTCCAGCAGCGATTGGATTTCCGTGGCGGATTGCGGGCGCACGACGCGACTAATTTCCATACCATCACGCAACGCGATCAGGGTAGGCCACAGCTTGACGCGGAAACTGCGACCCAAGGCTTGGCCTTTGCCATCTTCTATCCTGATGTGACGCAGGTTCGGGAATGATGCGAGGGCGACAAGCAGGTGGGATTGAGCAGCCTGGCAATAGCTGCACCAACTGGCGCCGAATTCGAGCAACAGCTTACCGGGGATGTTGTCAATCTCCGTGCGAACAGGTTCGGGAAGTGTGGCTGGCTTCATGAAAAGTCAATAGAAAAAAAGGGGATTTTGGCATGGATGGCGCATCTGTGGCGGAAGAAAATTTCCCTGATAAAAATTTCTCTTTAAAAATCCGTAATCTATCGCCAAAAAACTATATCTAGTGTTTTTTGCCTAACACTACCCCATTTTATTGAGGTATAGTTCGATTCGTTACAGCATTTGATTCGCATTGGAACAGACAGGATAGAGGCGTATTATTGCCTTTTTGACAGGGTGGCGGGATGGTTGTCCTGCCCTTGTGTCAAGAACGTGATCCGGGCGGAAACGGGGCGCGGAAGTGTTCATCCATGCTGAATCATTGCCAAGCATAAAACTGTCTTTATTATTTAAACGGTTGAAGCAAGGTATTCCACCAGATTGAAACAGGCGAGATTCGAGTCTGTGATCAGAGATGTTACGTGTTGTTCAACACCATGTGGCATTTCTTGTTTTCTGGCTGCCTTGCTTCCTGAACGGGAGTCATAGATGACAAAGTATGAATCCATGAGCGCCACCAAGCGTGATGGTCGCCGGGAGCCAATCAACCTGGACAAGATTCACCGCGTGATCGATTGGGCGGCGCAGGGGCTGGATAATGTATCAGTATCGCAGGTCGAACTGAAGTCGCATATCCAGTTCTATGACGGGATTCGTACCGATGTCATCCATGAAACCATCATCAAGTCCGCTGCGGACCTGATCTCGGAAGAAACGCCGGATTACCAATATCTGGCCGCGCGCCTGGCGATTTTCCACCTGCGCAAGATCGCCTACGGTCAGTTCGAGCCGCCGCATCTGTTCGATCACGTGACCAAACTCACCGAGATGGGCAAATATGATAGTCATATCCTGGCGGACTATAGCCGTGAGGAATTTGATGAGTTGAACGCGCATCTTGATCATTGGCGCGACATGAATTTCTCTTATGCTGCGGTGAAGCAGCTTGAGGGAAAATACCTGGTACAGAACCGGGTAACAAAGAAAATCTATGAAAGCCCGCAATTCCTCTACATGCTGGTGGCAATGTGTCTGTTTGCCAAGTACGAAGGCGCAACACGCCTGGAATACATCAAGCGCTTCTACGACGCTGTATCCACCTTCAAGATTTCCCTGCCTACACCCATCATGTCCGGCGTGCGTACGCCCACCCGCCAGTTCAGCTCCTGCGTGTTGATCGAGTGTGACGACAGCCTGGACAGCATCAATGCTACCACCAGCGCGATTGTGCGGTATGTCTCGCAACGTGCGGGCATCGGTGTCAATGCTGGACGCATCCGCGCGCTGGGCAGCGAGATTCGCGGCGGCGAGGCGCAGCACACTGGCTGCCTGCCTTTCTACAAACTGTTCCAGGCTGCGGTGAAATCCTGCTCGCAGGGCGGCGTGCGTGGCGGCGCGGCAACCTTGTTTTACCCGTTGTGGCATCTGGAAGTTGAATCATTGCTGGTGCTCAAGAACAACCGCGGCGTCGAGGAAAACCGTGTGCGCCACCTCGACTACGGCGTGCAGATCAACCGTTTGTTGTACCAGCGCCTGATCAAGGGCGGCGACATTACGCTGTTCTCGCCGCACGACGTTCCCGGCCTCTATGAAGCCTTCTTCGCCGATCAGGATGAATTCGAGCGCTTGTATACACGATATGAAGCCGACGACAGCATCCGTAAGCGTAGCCTGCCAGCCGTGGACCTGTTCTCATTGTTGATGCAGGAGCGCGCGGGTACTGGCCGCATCTATATTCAGAACGTGGACCATTGCAACACGCATAGTCCGTTCAACCCCAAACTGGCCCCGGTGCGTCAATCCAACCTGTGCATGGAAATCGCGCTACCCACGCATCCGCTTGACGATATCAATGACGAGAGCGGCGAAATTGCGTTGTGTACCTTGTCTGCGTTCAACCTTGGTGCATTGGAGGACCTTCATGAGCTGGAGGGTTTGGCCGATCTGGTGGTGCGTGCGCTGGATGCGCTGCTGGAATACCAGGATTATCCGGTCAAAGCCGCACTCAATGCCACCAACAAGCGCCGCTCGCTCGGCGTGGGCGTGATCAATTACGCCTATTACCTCGCCAAGAATGGCACCGGCTATACCGACGAAGCTGCATTGGGGTTGACCCATCGCACTTTCGAGGCGATCCAGTACTACCTGTTGAAAGCCTCGGTGCAGTTGGCGCGCGAGTTCGGCCCGTGCGGCGCATTCAATGAAACCACTTATTCGCAAGGTATCTTGCCTATCGACACCTATAAGAAAGATCTCGATGCAGTGTGCCAGGAAGCCTTGCAACTGGATTGGGAGCAGCTACGTAAGGACATCGTCGCGCATGGCCTGCGCAATTCCACTTTGACCGCGCTCATGCCTTCCGAGACCTCCAGCCAGATTGCCAACGCCACCAACGGCATCGAGCCACCGCGCGGCCTGGTATCGGTCAAACAATCCAAGGATGGCATCTTGCGACAGGTAGTGCCCGAGATAGAGCGCTTGCGCGGCCAGTATCAGTTGTTGTGGTCGCTGCCCAACAATGACGGCTACCTCAAGCTGGTGGGCATCATGCAGAAATTCGTCGACCAGTCGATTTCCTCCAACACTAATTACGATCCCAAGCGCTTCGAAGGCGGCAAGGTGCCGATGAAGCAATTGCTGAAAGACCTGCTGCAAGCCTACAAGCTGGGCGTGAAGACCCTGTACTACCATAACACCCGCGATGGCGCGAGCGAGGGCGGCACCGAAGGTGAAGGGGACGGTTGCGAAAGCGGCGCGTGCAAGATCTAGGTAACAGGACTAAATAAAACAGGGCGGTCATGCGCCGCCCTGACGGGATATATCGGGACAAGTCATGGCATACAGTATTTTCTCCAAGGTCGACAACGAACAGCTCAAGGAGCCGATGTTCTTCGGGCAGCCGGTCAATGTCGCGCGCTACGACCAGCAGAAATACCCGGTGTTCGAAAAGTTGATCGAGAAGCAGCTTTCCTTCTTCTGGCGGCCGGAAGAAGTGGATGTGTCGCAGGATCGCGCGGATTACCAGGGTCTGCCTGACCATGAAAAGCATATTTTCATCAGCAACCTGAAATATCAAACACTGCTGGACTCCATCCAGGGCCGCAGCCCCAATGTGGCCTTGCTGCCGTTGGTGTCGCTGCCGGAGCTGGAAACCTGGATCGAGACCTGGGCGTTCTCCGAGACCATACACTCGCGCTCCTATACCCATATCATCCGCAATATCGTCTCCGATCCTTCGCTGATTTTTGACGACATCGTGCGTAATGAGCATATCGTGGCGCGTGCCAGTGATATTTCCGCCTATTATGATGACCTGATCCATTACACCATGTTGTATTCGCAGCTCGGCGAGGGCGACCATGTCATTAATGGCGAAACCAAGTCCGTTCACTTGCGCGAGCTCAAGAAGCTGTTGTACCGCTGTCTGATGAGCGTCAATATTCTGGAGGCCATCCGTTTTTATGTCAGCTTTGCCTGTTCCTTTGCCTTTGCCGAGCGCAAGGTCATGGAAGGCAATGCCAAGATCATCCGCCTGATCGCCCGCGACGAGGCGTTGCACCTCACCGGCACCCAGCACATGCTCAACATCATGCGTGCCGGGCAGGATGATCCTGAATTCGCGGTGATTGCCAGCGAGTTACAGGATGAATGCTTCGAGATGTTCAGAACGGCGGCCGAGCAGGAAAAGCAATGGGCGGAATACCTGTTCAAGGATGGTTCGATGATCGGCCTCAATCGCGACATTCTCTGTCAATACGTCGAATACATCACCAATAGCCGCATGTCGGCAGTTGGCTTGCCGCCTGCGTTTCCCAATGCCAAGAGCAACCCCATCCCTTGGATCAATACTTGGTTGGCTTCCGACACGGTGCAGGTCGCGCCGCAGGAAGTGGAACTGAGCTCCTACCTCATCGGCCAGATCGACTCCGAAGTCAGCAGCGACGACTTGGGCGATTTCGAGCTTTGAGCACGGTTCGTACCCAGCACACCAGCTTTAGCCTCATTCCCCAAGAAACCCTGCTCGATGGCCTGGAACGCACAGGCCACGAGGTCGAGTATCAGTGCAGAGGAGGTTATTGCGGCATGTGCAGGGTGCGATTGCTGGACGGCGAGGTGCAATACCTGGAGCAGCCGTTGGCCTTTATTGCTGCAGACGAAATCCTGCCATGTTGCTGCGTGCCGAAATCCGATATCAGGATTGATGCCGAATTGCGGCCCGAATTCCAGAACTGGCAGGAACAGGAGGATATGTTTCCAGTACAGTCCAGTCTGTTTGCAGATGATGCCTTGCCGATACCAGATGCGCGGCGCCAGATAAAGAAATCAAGGAAAAGAAAACAAACAGCCAACTCACCGGTACAGGCTGCCTTGTTTTAACTAAGCCCTGTCGTGTGGTCTGGAAGTGGAAAAAATATCCCACATGGTGAAAAACAGGGCTGCAATCAATGGGCCGATTACAAAGCCATTGAGGCCGAATACCGCCATGCCGCCCAATGTAGAGATCAGGACTGCATAGTCCGGTAGCTTGGTATCTTTGCCGACTAGTATGGGACGCAGGATATTGTCTACCAATCCGATCACGAATACCCCAAAGGCAATCAGGATAATCCCGGAACCGAGTTCGCCAGTGGCAATGAAATAGATAGCAACTGGCGCCCAGATCAGGCTGGCACCGACAGCGGGCAGCAGCGAGAGGAAGGCCATGATGGCAGCCCATAGCAAGGCCGCCTGTATATCGAGTATCCAGAAAATCAACCCGCCCAATGCGCCTTGGGTGATGGCGACGAGGATATTGCCCTTGACCGTGGCGCGGATCACGGTGGTGAACTTGTTGAACAGGTGGCGTTTGTGTTCCGCGCTGAGCGGGATGGCCTGTTTTACCCGCATGGAAAGCGCGCTGCCATCGCGCAACAGGAAGAACATCAGATACAGCATGACCGCAAAGCCGACCACGAACTGGAAGGTATTCTGGCCGATGCGGACAGCCTTGCTTGCCAGAAACTGGCTGCCTTCCATGACTGCTTCCGAGAGCTTTATTTGCAGGCTTTTGACGTCGGTCAGTCCGATACGCTCCAGGCCGCGATGCACCGGCGATGGCGCCGCATCGAGAATTTGCTGGGTATAGAGGGCGGGATTGATCTGGCCCGACTTGATTTTCTGCACCAGCGTGACCCCTTCATGGATCATGGAACTGGCGATAAGGATAACCGGCACGATGACGATGAGGACACAAGCGCCCAGTGTACCAAGCGCGGCCAGGTTCTTGCGGTTGCGCGTGACGCGTAGCAAACGCCGGTAGAGTGGTGTGAACAGGATGGCGAGGATGACGCCCCAGAACACTGCCCCGTAAAAGGGCAGCAGGATGATGATCAGTCCGACAGAAACCAGCAATAACAGGAAAATGAAGGATTTATCGTGAAAATCGGCATTGTTCATGAAAGGAAAATTTACTGGCTAATGGAGCTGGTGGAGATTCTGGCTGTTTATTTCCACGTGACATCGCTATTGTTGGCGATGGCGGAGTTCAGTAGCTCTATCAATGGCAATGCGCGTTTTTGCAGACTGACTGCAGGCTCTCCCGCCGATTCAGGATCTGGCGATTCCGTCGCATCAGCAGAAGATGCTTGTTGCAGGCCTTGCTGCAAACGTTGCAATGCCTGCGGCACATCGTCGGCCAGAAGGGCGCTGGGCACGGTGCCGCTGTGGCCCATGAGATGCAGCAGTTGGGTGGCGACATCACCAAACAGAGTGATGTCGCTATAACGGGCGGTGGAGAAGGTGACGAGCATAATGTAAGACCTTTGGATAATGCAGGCAACTTACGGGAAGTAGCCTGCTTATTGATGAGTTAGTCGGACTTGCTGCCGGGGCCAGCCAGATACCAGACGATCAGGCCCAGCACAGGGAAGATCAGGACACCAAGAATCCAAAGGATTTTCTTTACCGTATCTGCCGAGCTCTGGATAATCTTGATGATTGCGTAAATGTCTGCAATGAGAATGAGAATGGCAATAATGTTTTGCATGGTGTTTTCCTTTTTCTTGGTGTTGAAAGAGAGAGCTAACTTCCTGCAGCAGATCAGAAAAGAGCGTATGCCGTACATCCAATGCGCAATATCAGAATTCACTGAATCGCACGTAGGACTTTACCGACTAGCCATGTCATTTGGCAAGGGGAGAATGGTTGCGGGGCAAGGAAATGAAGTACGCAACAGGCAGGAAGCTAAGCATGTCTGACCAGATGCGGTTGCCAGTGACGGTGCTCACCGGTTTTCTCGGTGCAGGCAAGAGCACACTGCTCAATCGGTGGCTGCATCAGCCAGATGCGCAGGATACGTTGGTGATCATCAACGAATTCGGCGAGATTGGCCTCGACCATCAGTTGGTCGCGCATCAACTGGAGCAGGCCATGGTGGTGGAGCTGAGTAATGGCTGCCTATGTTGCCAGTTGCGTACCGACCTCAAGAAAACCCTGAAAGACATTCACTGGCGCTTCTCACGCAATGGCGTGCGGCAATTCAAGCGCGTGGTGATCGAGACCAGCGGCATGGCCGACCCAGCGCCTGTCTTGCATACATTGATGACGGATACCTATGTTGCGGCAGCCTATCAACTGGATGGCGTAGTGACGCTGGTGGATGGGGTGCTGGGCATGCATACTCTGGCGCAACACCCGGAGGCTATGAAACAGGTGCAACTTGCAGATCGCCTGTTGGTTTCCAAGGCGGATATTGCTGATGTTGCGGAGCTGTCCAGGTTGCAGGCTTATCTCCATCAGGTCAATCCGGCAGCCCAGGTCGTGCTGCTGGATCCGGCTGTCTTGTCAATGACTCCTGATCTTTTGTTCGGCATGAGGCCGGAGACGGGTTTTCCGCATTGGTTATCTGTACTGCATGTGCCTGTGTTGCATGGGGGAGAAGTCACGAGCTTGAGCCTGGAATTGAAACCTATCCCCCGGCAGGATTTCATGCAGTGGCTGGAATTGTTGCGGGATTACCAGGATGCTGGCCTATTGCGGCTCAAGGGGCTGTTTTTTATTGAGGGCGAGCATGCGCCCGTGGCCGTGCATCGCGTGCAGCATATCCTGCATGAGCCGGAAGCCTTGCCGCAATGGCAAGGAAGTGAGCGCCATAGTCGCCTTGTCTTGATTAGTCAGACGTCTATCGGGAACGAAACGAGGCAGTTGTTGCAGCCCTTGGCCAGGTTCATCGCTTAGCGCGGCTAACAATATTCTCCTGACGATGTACCTGCATGACGCTAACTACTTTCTGTCACCTGGGGCTTGAGCCGGGACCTTGTCGACAGAAGGGAATGCTGCAACCCATCCAAACGAGATGCCGGGTCGAGCCCAGCATGACAGGGACGGAAGGTTGCCAGGCTTTTATATCTGCATCAGTGCTTCCCGAATGCCAAGCTCATCCAGGCCCTTGCCAATCAGGACAATCCTGGTAATCGGCTCATCCTCGTCCCAGCCTTGCAGCAGATTGGGCGGATAAAGCGTGTGATGTACCGCATGCGCGGCCAGGGGCGCGGGCAGGTCTTCGGCATGGATGATGCCTTTCAGGCGCAACAGACGCTCGCCGTGGGTAGCGCACAGCCATTGCAGCACGGGTTCGAGCTGCAGCCAGGTCAACGGTTTGGGCATGGTCACGGTAAAGCTGACGATTTCGTCCTCATGCACCGCTTGCGGCAGCATGCCGCGCCTGGCCTTGGAGCGCGACGGCGCACGCAGCCAGCGCTGCGGTTGCGCCTGCGTGCCGCCGGGATTGAACAGGCCTGCGTCAATCACTGCGGAGGGATCTATCTCGCCATGGCTGATGCGGTATTGGGTGGCGCCGGGGTTGAGCTCCTGCAGCGCCGCCGCGAGCGCGTCCAGGCTTTCCGCCGATGCCAGGTCGGTCTTGGTGATGAGCAGCACATCCGCCACGGCGGCTTGCTTGCGCGCCTCGCCGTGGCCCGCAATCTGCTGCAGTCCGTAGGTGCTGTCTATGGTAACCACCACCGCGTCCAGGCGATAGGTGGAGGAAATCACCGGCTCGTTGAGCAGGTTGGCCATGATGGGGCCGGGGTCCGCCATGCCGGTGGTTTCGATCATCAGGCGGGAAAAAGCCGGAATTGCTTCCAGCTGGCGCTTGAAGAACAGGTCGCGCATGGTGTCTGCCAGCTCGTTGCTCAGGGTACAGCACAGGCAGCCGGACTCCAACAGCACGGTGTTGTCGGCAATATGCTGGCTCTCGACCGTGCGGGCGAGGATATGGTCCAGCCCGGCGCTGCCGAGCTCGTTGATGATGACGGCGGTGTCCTTCATGCCGGGGTGGTTGAGCAGCTTGTTGAGCAACGTGGTCTTGCCGCTGCCGAGAAAACCGGTCAGCAACGTCACCGGGATGCGATGGTCCAGCGTCATTGAAAAATTCCTTGAGTCCCTTGGGTATGGTTGTGAGGATAGCAGGATGCCGCATTGGGTTGCGGCATTCGCATTTTAAACGAGAATGGCGGCACCTGGGCAAAGACAAGCGTGCCGGCAGGAGTCAAGCTGCGCTTTCCTCAGGTTGGCGGTCCCAGGCGGGGAAGGGGTCGTTGAAGTCCGCCCATGCCTGCATGCCGAGCCTGAGTTCGGCATCGGTCAGCAGGCAATGGTCGAACTCCTGTCTCAGGGCGGCTTCGTCCATCCTGCTGCCGATCAGCACAATCTCCTGCTGGCGGTCGCCGAATTCGCCGGAAAAGCGCGAGCGGATGGTGTTGAGCGATTCCATATCCTCGGGCCAGTAGGGCTTGGGCGTGGCGGCCCACCAGTATCCGGCCGGTCCGTGCCGGGTGATGGAACCGGCCTGCGACCAGCTGCCGCAATAGGCGGGGCGGCTCGCAATCCAGAAATGCCCCTTGGAGCGGATGACGTTCGGCCACTCGCGTGAGAACCATCGCCACAGCCTTTCCGGGTGGAAAGGTCGGCGCGCGCGGTAAACGAAGCTCGTAATGCCGTATTGCTCGGTCTCCGGCGTATGCTCGCCGCGCAACTCCCTGAGCCAGCCGGGGGCAGACTGGGCTTCGGCAAAATCGAACAGCCCGGTGTCGAGCACCTGGTCGAGCGGCACGCGGCCGAATTCGCTTTCCACGATCCGGGCGCGCGGATTGAAGCTTTTCAGGATGCCGTGCAATTGCTGCAATGCCTCCTGGCCGACCAGGTCGGTCTTGTTCAGCACGATGACGTCGCAGAACTCGACCTGTTCGATCAACAGGTCGACGACGGTGCGCTCGTCGCCTTCGCCCATCGAGGAGCCGCGTTGCGCCAGCATGTCGCGCGAGGCATAGTCGCGCAGGAAGTTGAAAGCATCCACCACAGTGACCATGGTGTCGAGCCGTGCGATGTCGGAAAGGCTGATGCCGTTTTCATCGCGGAAGGTAAAGGTCTCGGCGACGGGAAGCGGCTCGGAAATGCCGGTGGATTCGATCAGCAGGTAGTCGAAGCGTCCGGCTTCCGCCAAGCGCTTGATCTCGACCAGCAGGTCTTCGCGCAGGGTGCAGCAGATGCAGCCGTTGCTCATTTCCACCAGTTTTTCCTCTGAGCGCGACAAATCGGCCCCGCCTTCGCGGACGAGTTGCGCGTCGATATTGACTTCCGACATGTCGTTGACGATGACGGCGACGCGCTTGTCCTCGCGGTTGTTCAGGATATGGTTGAGCAGGGTGGTCTTACCCGCACCGAGAAAGCCGGACAGCACGGTGACGGGGAGTTTGCGGGTAGTGTGCATGGTGGCTCCTGGGTTTGCTTGATTCTTGAGGATGGCTAGCAAAACGCTCCCGGCTTTTCTGTTGCTCGCGGGCAGAGTGCTTGTCCGGGATCGTTTCGCTGAGCTTGGTCAGCCGTTCCTAATGATTGAATTGCCGCTCGCGCCTTTCATGGCGCTCCTGCGCTTCCACCGAAAGGGTAGCGGTCGGTCGGGCCAGCAGGCGCTGCAGGCCGATGGGCTCGCCGGATTCTTCGCAATAGCCATATACGCCGTCGCGGATACGCTGCAATGCCGCGTTGATTTTCTTTTCCAGCTTGCGTTCCCGATCGCGCGTGCGCAACTCCAGCGAATGCAGTTCTTCCTGCGTGGCGCGGTCTGCCGGATCGGGAAATTCCTCATGCTCCCTTAGGTGCTTGCCGGTTTCGGCGGCGTTGTCGCGGATATGCGCAAGCTGCTGTTCGAGTAAACGCTGGAAGAAGGCGAGTTGCTGCGGATTCATGTATTGCTCATCCGGCATGGAGAGCAATGCTTCAATGCTGGCGATATCAGGACTCGGCATGGTTTTTAAGGTATTTGTGCAACATTATTGCATTTTAAGGTGTGGTGCTTATTTTTGCAACTATGTTGCATTTAATATTGGGGAGGTGGAATAGATGTCTGGATGGGAAATATTGAAATTGGCCAGCGATATGTGAAAGGCTGGCCTAAACTAGGTTAGTTTTTCGCGGAATTACAATGGTCGCACTGACCTTTTATATTGAGTTCGACCGACTCGACGGTAAAATGCGAGGGTACGCTATTGGGAATGCGCGGCTTGACTTCGTCCAGGCAGAATATTTTGCCGCAGGACGAGCATTCGAAATGCGCGTGCTGGTGCTTGGCGTTGCGCAGGGTCAGTTGAAAACGCCTGGCGCGGTCTTCTCCCATGATGGGATGCACAAGGTTGTGTTCCACAAGCCAGTCAAGGACGCGGTACAGGGTCACGCGGTCAAACGGCGCATCCTGGGTCAATGTGTGCAGCAACTCATGGTGCGTGAGCGGAAATTCCGATTCCAGCAGGATGTTCAATACGGCAACACGGGAAGAGGTGGGGCGTTGCCCAATCTCATGTATCATTCGTTCGGCTTTGTGCATAGCCGGTAAATTACAGACAATCAACGCGTGCCGTCAACTGGGTACGCTAAAAAAGCAGGATTATGAACGTATTTTTTGAAGAAGAGGGCAGTTTCAAGGTTGCCTCGGTCATGACGGAAAACCCCGGCTCTCTCCAGGTGGAATCCATTTCCGGCAAACGCTCCAAGATCAAGTCCTCCAATGTGCTGATGCATTTTGAAGGTGCGTTGTCGGGGTTTATGGAAAACGCCGCCGCCGAAGCCGAGACGCTGGATGTGCCTTTCCTGTGGGAATGCTGCGACGAGGCGGAGTTTGGTTTTGATGAGCTGGCGCAGGAGTATTACGGCGGCAAGCCTACCGCTACCCAATCCGCGGCGATTGCACTTCGCCTGCACGGCAACCCCATGTATTTCTATCGCAAGGGCAAGGGCCGCTACAAGGCGGCACCCGAGGAAACCTTGCAGGCGGCATTGGCCGGCCTGGAGAAAAAGCGCCTGCAGGCTGAAAAAGTGGCGCAATATGTGGAGCAGCTCAAGAGCGGGCAATTGCCTGCCGAATTTGATGCCAAGGTGATTGATGCCTTGCTCTATCAGCCCGACAAGAACAGCCTGGAGTGGAAGGCGCTGGACCAGGCGGCGACAGAGACCCATCAGCACATGGTGCGCGTGCTGGCGGCATGTGGTGCCATTTCTTCTGAATATGATTACCATTTGGGCGCTTTCCTGCGCGAGTATTTTGCCGAGGGCGAGGGCTTCCCGGCCTTTGAACCTCTAGTGCTGCCACAGGATCTGCCACGCGTCGAGGCAGAAGCATTCAGTGTTGATGACAGCAACACCACGGAGATTGATGATGCCTTTACCCTGGTGCCGCTGGCCGACGGCGTGACCCGCGTCGGCATCCATATCGCAGCACCCGCGCTGGGCATCGAACCGGACAGCGCGCTGGACCAGGTGGCGCTGCAGCGTTTGTCCACGGTGTATATGCCTGGCAACAAGATCACCATGCTGCCAGAAGACGTGGTAACCCCATTCAGTCTCAACGAAGGGGAATGGCGGCCCGCCTTGTCGCTTTACCTGGATGTCGCGCCCGATTTTAGCATTCTCGCGCGCGAAAGCCGGGTGGAGCAGGTCAAGGTGGCGGCCAATTTGCGTCACGACACGCTGGAACCCTATTTCAACGAAAACACGCTGGAGCAGGATAGCGGGCATCCTTATTGGCACAAGCTGCTGTTCCTGTTTCAGCTGGCCGAGGCGCTGGAAAAGGGGCGGGGCAAATACGACCCGACCCGTCCGCCGCAGACCGACTATAACTTCTATGTGCGGAACGGTCGCGTGAGCATTGTCGGCCGCCGTCGCGGCGCGCCGATCGACAAGCTGGTGTCGGAACTCATGATCGAGGCCAATAGCCATTGGGGCGGGTTGCTCGCGGAGCACCACGTGCCGGGCATCTACCGCGCCCAGGGCAACGGCAAGGTGTATATGACGGTCAAGGCCGAGCCGCACCAGGGGCTGGGCGTCGATCAATATAGCTGGAGCACGTCGCCGTTGCGCCGCGCGGTCGATCTCGTCAACCAGCGTCAGATCATCTCGGTGGTGCAGGAACAGGAGCCTGTGTACCCGCAAGGCAGCGACGATATTGTCGTCGTCATGCGCAATTTCGACCTGACCTACAACGCCTATGGCGACTTCCAGACGCGCATGGAGCGCTACTGGTGCCTGCAATATCTGTTGCAGGAGGATATTCATGAAATCGGCGCGACGGTCTGGCGCGAAAGCCTGGTCAGGCTGGACGGCATGCCGCTGATGGTCAAGGTGCACGGCATGCCAGAGCTGGCGCCGGGCAGCCGTGTGCTGATCGAGATACAGAAGGTGGATACCTTGCTGATCGAGCTGGAAAGCCGCTTCAAGTCCGTGGAGCATCACGAGGCGACTGCAGAAAACGAGGCTGCCTGATGCTGAGGGTGGGCAGAAAAATTGCACGCAGCATCCATAAGTCAATCACCAACGAGGATCGAGTGGATGTCAGTGAGGTGGATGGGGTGCGCTCCCTGCACCTGGGTTCGGATACCATTCAGAGCTCGATGCGGGTCAAGGAACCGAATGCGCTGGAGCTGCGCTATTCGCGCGGCATGATGGTCTACCTGCTGTTCCAGAAGCAGCCGCGCGACCTTGTCGTGCTCGGCCTCGGCGGCGGCTCGATTCCCAAATATGTTTATCATCATCTGCCGCAGGTCAGAACGCGCGTAGTAGAAATCAACCCACGCATTATCGAGGTCGCGCGTAGCCATTTTTATACACCGGAAAATGACCAGCGCTTCGAGATTATCGAAGGCGATGCGGTGGCTTTTCTGCATGACAATCCGGCCACAACTTCTATGTTGATGATGGATGCCTTTGGCAGCAGCGGCTTGCCTGCAGAGTTATGCTCGCAGGATTTTTTCGATTCCTGTTTCGAGGCCATCACGCTGGATGGCATGTGTGCCATCAACCTCTGGGGCAGCGACAAAAACTATGATGTTTACCTGCAACGCATCGAGACCAGCTTTCACGGCCGCATGCTGGTCATGCCCACCGGCAGGCCGGGTAACGTGGTGGTGTTTGGCTTCAAGCGCGCACCCAACGACTTGCGCTGGAGCACCTTGCGCGTACGCGCCAAGGCGCTGGAGGTGGAGCACAAGATCGAATTCCTGGAGTTCGTCGAGCGCTTGCGTGAGCACAACCCCAGCACCAACAACCGCTTGCTGTTTGAATCCTGAATAAGGCTATCTATGCATTATCAATTTTTCGCCACTTGTCCACGCGGGCTGGAGTCCCTGCTGGAAGAAGAGCTCAAGGGGCTGCACGCCCGCCAGGTCACGCCCACGGACGGCGGCGTCGGCTTTGCCGGCGACCTGCTGCTCTGCTATCGTGCCAACCTGGAAAGCCGCATCGCGACGCGTATTCTGTTGCGGGTCGCCAAAGGGCATTACAGCAACGAGGACGAGCTGTACCAGAGCGCGTGCAAGGTGGACTGGAGCGAATGGTTCGACGTCGAGCAGGACTTCATGGTCAAGGTCACGGGCGTCAAATGCCCGCTCAAGAGCCTGGAATTCGCCACGCTGCGCATCAAGGACGCCGTCTGCGACCGCTTCAGAGAAGGAGTCGGCAGCCGTCCCTCGATTGATACGCGCGAGCCGGATGTGCGCATTCATGCCTATCTCGGCGCGGAGGAGTACCAGTTATATGTTGATACCTCGGGCAACCCCCTGTACCAGCGTGGATTGCGCCGCGCCAGCATAGAGGCGCCGCTGCGCGAGAATCTGGCTGCGGGCATCCTCAAGCTTTCCGGCTGGCAGCCCGGCACGCCGTTGCTGGATCCGATGTGTGGCAGCGGCACCTTCCTGCTGGAAGCGGCCATGATTGCGCTGGATATCGCGCCGGGCAGCAACCGCAGCTTTGGCTTCGAAAAACTGCGCAATTTCAATGCCGCCGCCTGGCAATCCCTGCGCAAACAAGCTAAGTCGCGCGCCAAGCCGGTGACTTTCCAGAAGCTGTACGGCAGCGATGCAGATTTGCGCGCCGTGCGCGTCACGCGCAAGAACCTGGAGCAAGCAGGCTTGCTCAATGCCGTGCAGGTGGCGCACCGCGATTTCGTCGAGGTTGTCCCGCCTGCTGCGGAAGGCGTGCTGGTTGCCAACCCTCCTTATGGCGTGCGTATCGGCGAGGACGAGGAACTCGCGGCGCTGTATCCGAAGATGGGCGAAGTGCTCAAAAAGCAGTTTGCCGGCTGGAACGCCTATTTCCTCACCAACGACATGCGTCTGCCCAAGCTCATGCGCCTCGCGCCCAGCAAGCGCACACCGCTCTTCAATGGCGCGCTGGAGTGTCGCCTGTTCGAGATCAAGATGGTGGCAGGCTCCAACCGCAAGGAGAAACTCCATGACTGAGCCGCAACAGGATTCCCTGGCAAACCTGCGCGCGCGCATCAACCAGTTCGTCGCGGAGCGCGAATGGGACCAGTTCCATACGCCCAAGAACCTGGCGATGGCGATGATCGTCGAAGCGGCGGAAGTGGTGGAGCATTTCCAGTGGGACACGCCGCAGGAAAGCGCGGCCTTGAGCGATGAGCGCAAAATCGAGATCGGCCACGAACTGGCGGATACGTTCGTTTACCTGTTACGCATTGCAGAGGTGTGCGGCATAGACCTGATTGCCGCTGCCAATGCCAAGATAGACCTCAACGCAAAGAAATATCCGGTGGAAAAGGCCAGAGGCAGCAATGCCAAATACACGGCGTATCAGGAGTAATATTATGTCGAGGGTAGTTGCCTGACTGCCAGCTATCATCGAAATTCAACCATCTTAAAGAAGAAGTGCCAGCCATGTTGCCAGTGAAAGAAACTACGCCGCAGACCATCTACCTCAAGGACTACACTCCCGCGCCTTACCTGGCATCGGATATCAGCCTCAGGTTTGAGCTGTTCGAGGACAAGACTATCGTCAGGTCGGAAGTGGTCTATAGCAGGAACCCGGCAGCCGTTTCCCGGCAATTAGTGTTGAACGGGCAGGACCAGCGCATTCTGGCGGTGGAACTGGATGGCAAGCCATTTACAGGCTACCGGCTGGAAGATGACGCGCTCATCATCGAAGAGCCAGCGGAACAGTTCACACTGACCATTACTTCCGAGATACACCCGGAATCCAATACCGCGCTGGAAGGCTTATACAAATCGCAAGGGACATTCTGCACGCAGTGCGAGGCGGAAGGCTTCCGCCGCATCACCTTTTTCCAGGACCGGCCGGATGTGTTGAGTATTTTCTCAGTGCGCATCGAGGCGGACAAGGCCCGCTACCCGGTGCTGCTGTCCAACGGCAACCTGGCGGCTTCTGGCGAGATCGGCGATGATCGCCACTTCACCGAATGGCGCGATCCGTTCCCCAAGCCTTGCTATCTGTTTGCCCTGGTCGCCGGCGACCTGGTCCGTATCGCCGACACTTTCCAGACCCGTTCTGGCCGCCATGTGGATCTGCATATCTATGTCAGGCAAGGCGACGAAGGGCAGTGCGGCCATGCCATGGCTTCCTTGAAAAAGGCCATGCAGTGGGACGAGGAAAAGTACGGTCGCGAATATCAGCTCGATCTGTTCAACATTGTGGCGGTCAGCGATTTCAACATGGGAGCGATGGAAAATACCTCGCTCAATATTTTCAACACCAAGCTGGTGCTGGCGCACCAGGAAACGGCGACCGATGCGGATTTTCTCAGCGTCGAGGCGGTGATTGCGCATGAGTATTTTCATAACTGGACCGGTAACCGCGTGACATGCCGCGACTGGTTCCAGTTGTCGCTGAAGGAGGGGTTGACCGTGTTCCGTGATCAGGAATTCAGCGCAGATATGAACTCGCGCGCCGTGCAGCGGATCGACGACGTGGACCAGTTGCGCCGGCTGCAATTCCCCGAAGATGCCAGTCCGCTGGCGCATGCTGTGCAACCGGACAATTTCATCGAGATCAGCAATTTCTACACCATGACCGTGTATGAAAAAGGCGCAGAGCTCATTCGTATGCAGCATACCTTGCTGGGCGCGGACACCTACCGCAAGGCGACCGACCTGTATTTCGACCGCTACGACGGGCAAGCGGTCACGATCAACGATTTCGTGCAGTGCATGGCCGATGTCTCGGGCCGGGATATGTCGCAATTTTTCCTCTGGTACAAACAGGCGGGCACGCCAAGCCTGCAGGCGAGCGGCAGCTATAACCCAGAAAGCCGCCAATATACTTTGACGCTGAAGCAATCCCAGCCGGATACGCCGGGGCAGACCGATAAAAAGCCGCTGCTGATCCCGGTGGCGGTGGGCTTGCTCAATGAAGTGGGCGAGGAAACGCATGCCACCCGCATTCTGGAAATGACCGGGCGCGAGCAAAGCTTCGTTTTCGACGAGGTCGCTTCCCGGCCTGTGCCTTCCATCCTGCGCGGATTTTCCGCGCCGGTGAAGCTGACTACGGACCTCAGCGACGACGACTTGCGCCTGCTGCGGCTCAAGGATATTGATGGCTTCAACAAATGGGAAGCCGGGCAAACCATCGCGTTGCGTACCATCCATCGTCTGATAGCAAACCCCGAGGCCGATATTACGCAGTTTGTCGATGATGTCGGCATCCTGCTGGAGCAGGGCATGCATGAGGAGACCGACAAGGCGTTGCTCGCGCGGGCCTTGTCCTTGCCCTCGGTCGCCGTGATCGCGCAAGCGCAGGAGGTCGTCGATCCCGCGGCGATCGACCAGGCGCGCACCGCCATCCTGAAGGCCATCAAGCGCGCGCATAAGGATACGCTGGTGCGCCTCTACGAATGCAATGGCGGCAGTGGCGAGTTCTCCATCACGCCGCAGGCGATGGGACGCAGGGCGTTGCGGAATACCGTGCTTGAACTGCTGACCGTCACCAATGGCACTGGCTGCGCGGCGCGCGGCAAGGCGCATTACGAGCAGGCCGACAACATGACGGACCGGGTAGCGGCCTTGGCCAGCCTGGCCGACAGTCACCAGCCACAACGCGATGAAGTATTTGGCGATTTCTATGAGCGTTTCAAGGATTACCAACTTGTGGTGGACAAGTGGTTTTCGTTGCAGGCGATCGCCAACCGGGAAAGCATCTTCGAGGATTTCGCCCGCCTGCGCCAACATCCCGAGTTCAATATCAGGAACCCGAACCGCGTGCGCGCGCTTTACTCGGCATTTGCCGTCAATAACCCCGTGAAGTTTCATGATCCCAGCGGCCAGGGCTATGCCTTGGTCAGGGATGCCATCATTGAGCTGAATGCCATCAATCCGCAGATTGCTTCGCGCCAGATCACGCCATTCCGCGAATGGCGGCGCTATACGCCTGTATTGCAGATACAGATGAAAAATGCTTTGGAAACCATTATGGATACATCCGGACTTTCACGTGATGTATTCGAAGTGGTCAGCAAGTGTTTGAATTGAAATAATATCGATATATTTCCTCCTGGTTTGCTGCAATATGCAGCCAGGGGAATATTCATTTCTGCATTATTGTTGTATATTTAATGAAACAATTGTCGTTTAATCGGTAGGGATTCCAAAGGAGCGGGAAATGGATAACGGTGCAATTTGTACGGAAGGTGAGATCAGATCGCTGATGCATGCGTTTTATGCTGCTGTGCGCCAGGACGAGCGCCTGGGGCCGATCTTCAACGGACATATCAGCGACTGGGATGCCCACCTGAGCAAGCTGGAGGATTTCTGGTGCGCGATTCTGCTAGGAAGCCGGCGTTTTTCCGGGGCGCCCATGCCCAAGCACATTGCCTTGCCGGACCTGAGCGCGGAGCTGTTTGGACACTGGCTGGCCTTGTTCCACCAGGCCCTTGCCAACCAGCCCAACCGGGCCATGCAGGCCCAGGCCGAACTCATGGCAGGCAAGATTGCGAACAGCTTGTGGATGGGATACCAAATACATCGCAAACCGGGAGAGCTGCCGGAAGAACTGGCAGTGGCCTGACCTAAAGCGCGATGAAGGTGTCGCGGGCGTGCAGGGAGCCTAGTTCCATCGTTTCCTGATAGCGGAAGCCAGCGCCCGAGACGCCGAATTGTACGATTAGGACGTCGCGTTCCTTGCTGCTGCGATTGGGTTCGCCGCCGTGCAGTAACTGTGGGTGGATCGCCAGCACGTCGCCTGCGGCAAGGCTGGGGTAAATAACGGCGCTGCCGTCCAGTTCGTTTTTCCTGATTTTGTTCAAGTGGCTACCCGGCATCACCGCGGTGCCACCATTTTCCTGCGACATGCCCTGCAGCGGAATCAACAGGCGCAGGAAGCGGTCGTCGTCAGGGCAGAAATAAGTAGTTTCCGCATCGCGGTGCCAACTGATCGACGGCCCGATACCTGCCGGTTTGCGCGTGAGGTTGGAGTAGTGGAAAACGACATGCCTCAATTCCACATCCAGCAGGCTGGCCGCGATTGACCATAGCGCTGGTTCTGAGAGCAGCGGCCCAAAGCACCTGTCTACCGCCAGCAGATCCCCGATGATGTAAGGCTCATTGAGGAATGCGCTGCCGTCGACACTCGGGTTGCGGTGCGGACTGGCCTGCGCAAACTCCCCCAGGCTGACCCCATTGGCATGCGTGACAGGCTCTGTTTCCCGATAGCGCTGGATAGCGGATGCAGCGGCGGCATGCGCCTGCGTCAGCCAGGTTTTGGGTAGCGCGGCGTTGAATACCTGATAGCCGAGAATGAGATACGGGGAAGAGCTCAAGGAGTGAGTAAAAAAGACAAAAACATGAAAACACAGCCGCAACTAGGCTACGGCTGTGCAATTACGGTATTTACAGAACGGCCAGCGCGGCATCGTAGTTAGGTTCGTTGGCGATTTCGCTGACCAGCTCGCTGTGCAGCACCTTGTTGTTTTCATCAAGCACAACCACCGCGCGTGCAGTCAGGCCTGCAAGGCTGCTGTCCACAATTTGCACGCCGTAATCCTTGGAGAATTTGGCGGTGTCGCGGAAAGTGGAGAGGGTCACGACGTTTTCCAGGCCTTCGGCGCCGCAGAAGCGGCTCTGTGCGAATGGCAGGTCGGCAGAAATGCACAGCACCACGGTATTGTCGAGGCCGCTGGCCTGCTTGTTGAACGTGCGCACAGATGTGGCGCAAGTCGGCGTATCGACGCTGGGGAAAATATTCAATATTTTGCGCTTGCCAGTGAAGTCGGCCAGGCCGACCAGGTTGCGCTTTGCATCTGCCAGCTGGAAATCAGGGGCGGTTTCGCCTGTTTGCGGCAGGTTACCGCCGATCTGTACAGGATTGCCTTTGAGAGTCACGGTTGCCATGGATTATGTCCTTTTCTAATGGTTGAGTAGGTTTGAGGGTAGACCAGTCACAGAGTTTCCTGACTACCAAAGCTCCACTATTACAAAGCTTCGCTTAGGTAGCCGATGGTCATGGTCTGATTGTGCAATACGCTATCTGTAGTGTTGGGCCGAGGGCAGAACTCGCCGTAAGAGTAAAAACCGGTCAGCACGGTTTGGTGCCCCAATGCCTGCTGTACCGCATGGATTTCATCCGCAATCTGGTCAGCCATCACTAGTTTGCGCCCAACACAGCTGACACACAAGGCCAGCCCCGGCTGGCTGGTATTGAGATTGCCGGTAACCAGCCTGGCAGCGCCGCTTGCTCCTTCCACCAATCGGTCATGGTTGGTCTGGCAGAGTCGCACGGTTTCGCCTTCTTCGACATTGCCTGCGAAGGTCAAGCTGTTTTTTGCCGGGTCGATGGCGAGCAAGGTGCGCACTTTCTCTACTTCGCGCTTGCCTTCCTCAATGACGGCGAACGGGAAGCGCAGGCCGGAGCCGGGCAAAGTCTTGGCATTCTGGTCGCCGATATACATGCGATAGAGCGGCAAAGCCGGCTTACCGTCCATTTCGTAGACGATGTTTTTTTCGGATTTGGTGATCTTGCGCGGCGGGCCATAAGGCTTCCAGCCGCCGAGCGCCCCGCTGGCAGTAATCAGCTTGTCGCCGTACAAGCCAATTGCGATGACCAAACCTTCTTCCACACTGTCATTGAGGAGTTGCAGCGTTTTGGAGAATTCAGCATTGTCGCCTGCCATGCCGCCGACAATCGGTATATCTCCTAATACACTCTGGAAGCCTTGCAGTAATTCGGAGCCATTGATGTGCAGGCCATCAGAGAGCAGCAGCACGGTACGCAAATTGTCGGCCTTGAGCTGCTTGGCGAGATTGATGGCTGTCTCGGCGGAGGTCTGCATGTTGTTGGCGCGTGCGTAGGTGACACGCTGTGTGGATTTGTCCCATGTAATGGCGGTGATCTGTAGGCTGTCGTCGCTGACACCATCGGGGCCAATCTCACCGGAGGTAGTACAGCCGACGATCTGGGCAGTAGGGTACCGAGCCTTGAGTTGTGCCGGAAGTTTGGCATCGCTGAAGCGCCTGACAGAGCCGAATACCAGCACCAGCTGCGCATTGGGCAACGGCGAGGATGGTGGCAAATCCTTGAGGCTCATCTTTGCCGTAAGGGCTTCTTGTCTGACTTGCATGATCTATGTTCCCTACAGGGCCGCTTATTAAGATGGAGTGCGGTATTTTGTGTTATTGGAGATATTGTTTTTGTATGCCGGTATAAATCATCATGCCCGGCCGAGCAGCTTATTTAACCTTTTTGTTCAGGGATTGACAACCCGCTTTTGCAGGTGTGGTATTGCGCCGCGTTGAACTCTATAGATAGAATGGCTGGAAACCGGGCATGCTGTTTTGTGTCCATACAAGCCTGCTGCTTGATGCAGCCTGCCAATACAACAGGGGATTAAAGGGTGGGGGAAACTGATCTATCTGGTGTGAAGGTCATGGTGATTGATGACAGTCAGACCATACGCAGAAGCGCTGAAATTTTCCTGCGTCAGTCAGGATGCGAGGTGTTTCTCGCCGAGGACGGGTTTGATGCCTTGTCCAAGATAGCCACGCATCTGCCGGACGTGATTTTCGTCGATATCATGATGCCGCGCTTGGATGGATACCAGACCTGCTCGCTGATCAAGCGCAATGCGCGCTTCAAGTTCATTCCGGTAATCATGCTTTCCAGCAAGGATGGCTTGTTTGATCGCGCGCGCGGACGCATGTCAGGCTCAGACCAATATCTCACCAAACCTTTCACACAAAACTCCCTGCTGGATGCAGTGCGACAGCATACGATGCATGCCACAGATAAATAACAGGGTGACATAACAGATGGCAATCAAGAAAATCCTGGTGGTTGACGATTCGGCGACTGACCGTTTGTATTTGAGCGAGATGCTGCAAAAGGCGGGTTTTGAGGTTAATACTGCCGAAGATGGCCAGGACTGCCTGGACAAGGTCAATGACTCCATGCCGGATCTGGTGCTAATGGATGTGGTCATGCCACGGCTCAATGGTTTCCAGGCAACGCGCGCTTTATCCAAAAATCCTGCAACAGCGCATATTCCCGTGATTGTCTGTACCGGCAAGGGTCAGGCGACCGATCGCCTGTGGGCGCTACGGCAAGGCGCCAAGGCCTGCGTGATCAAGCCTGTGGATTACGACGAATTGCTGGGCAAGATTGCAGAGTTGGGCTGAGATGAGCAAATCCAGACTCAATTTGCAGGAATACCAGCAATATATTCTTGAGCGGCTGCAACACGTCAGCGAAGCGCAGGAGGTCGATAGCGCATGGTTGGGCGTCTATGCCGGCGGCCAGCGCTATCTGGTGTCCCTGCATGAAATCAGCGAAGTGTTGCCCGTTCCGGAGATTTTGCATGTGCCGCTGACGCAAGCCTGGTTTTTAGGTATGGCCAATGTGCGCGGCAATCTGTACGCCATCACGGACATGGCGCAATTCTTCGGCATCAGGCAGCAACAGCCGGTCCTTATGGCGGATAGCCGCATACTGCTGGCGCATGATGATTTTGACCTCAATGCCGGCTTCCTGATTGATGGTCTGGCAGGGTTGCGCAATCTGGGCGAGTTGAAACCGCTGGGACTGGTGGCGGATGTGCCCGACTATGTGACCGCACGATACGAGGATCAACAGCACAACCAATGGGAGGCGCTGGATATGGCGCGGCTCCTGGGTAAAAGGGAATTTCTTCAGGTTGCGGCCTGAAAGAGCACTGGGAGACATCAATGGCACTGGATTTTTTCGCTTTTAAAAAATTATTCGGCAAAAAGGCAGCGGCAGGAGGTTCCGATGAAGTCGGAAAAAGCAACCGGCTCACCTTGGTTGCATTGCTGCTGGCGCTGGTACTGGCCTTGCTTGGGTTGGGCTTGAATCAGTTCCAGGCGGCGCGGAACAATCAATTCACTGATACCGTGATTTCCCTCAATGCAGCCATGCAGCAGGTGGCGCGTGATGCCGCAATGAAGGATGCAGGCGATGCCGCCGCGGCAGACCGCATGCGTGGCGCATTGGACCAGGCGACTAGTGACCTTGCCGGGGTGCGCGACTTACAGGACGCGGCAATACTGAAAACAGCGGATGCCCAGGCAAGCCTGCAGCAATTGGAGCGGGCATGGACAAATCTGAAGAGCCAGGCGCAGTCGGGCGAGCTAACTGGACTGGCTGCTGCCAGCGATGACACCATGCGGGCAGCGCATCAGATGCGCTCAAGCTACCAGGAGCAAGGTAAGGCTGGCTGGTGGCTGGCGCTCTCCGTGGTGGCAAGCATTGTGGTGCTGGCGCTGGTTGTGCGCATGGGATATCAGCAGGTGACAGGCGCGCGTGAGCGGTTCGAGGAAATCGAGCAGACCAACCTCAATAACCAGGAAGCGATTCTGAACCTCCTGGATGAAATGGGCGACCTCGCTGATGGCGATCTGACCGTGAAGGCTGAGGTGGCGGAAAACGTGATTGGCGCGATCGCCGACTCCATCAACTACACCATTGATAGCCTGCGTGACCTGGTCACCGAGATCAACCGCGCGACAGAGCAGGTGAACCAGGCGACAGCTCAGGCGCAGGATACTTCCAGTGCGCTGCTGAATGCAGCCGAACTTCAATCGCAGCAAATCACCGAAACAGGGGAGGCCGTCAACCACATGACCCAGTCCATCCTGCAGATTTCCGGGAACGCCGAGGAAGCCTCCAGTGTGGCGCGCCGCTCTCTGGATGCGACCAATCAGGGTGCGCGGGCTGTGCAGAATACCATTGTCGGGATGAATGAAATTCGCACGCAGATTCAGGAAACATCAAAAAGAATCAAGAGATTGGGCGAGAGTTCTCAGGAAATTAGTGAAATCGTTGACCTTATTTCCGATATTACCGAGCAGACCAATATCCTGGCCTTGAATGCAGCGATCCAAGCTGCTTCCGCAGGCGAGGCAGGCCGTGGCTTCACGGTGGTGGCGGAAGAAGTGCAGCGTTTGGCCGAGCGCTCTTCCGAAGCCACCAAGCAGATCGGCGCGATTGTGAAAACCATCCAGACAGATACCAATAGCGCTGTGGCAGCGATGGAAAAAAGCACGGAAGGCGTGGTGGAAGGGGCAAGGTTATCCGATGCTGCGGGCCAGGCCTTGAGTGAAATCGATAACGTGACCAATAGCCTGGCGCGGTTGATCGAGGAAATTTCCAATGCGACAGAAGCGCAGACCAAGGCTGCTGCAACCGTAAGCTTGAATATGCAGCAAATTCAAAATATTACCTTGCAAACTTCAGAAGGTACGCGAAAAACTGCCAGTTCGATAGGCCAGCTCACCACGCTTGCAGAAGAGCTGCGCTCTTCAGTTGCAGGCTTCAAGCTGCATTAGGATCCTGAAAAGTGGTGGAAGATTTCGATATCGGCCCATTGAGCTGGGTCAAGGAAGAAATAGACCAGGCGCTGGAGCAGGTACAGGTCCAGCTGGCGGCTCTTGCAGGTAATCCCAGAGATCTTTCACCGCTGCGGTTTGCCAGGACGCACCTTTATCAAGTCAACGGCGCGCTGGATATGGTGGGCCTGGAAGGCTGCAAGCGATATTGCGTCGAAATGGAAACCGTTGTCGCCAAGCTGGAAAAAAATGAGTTGAAGCTGGAAGGCGAAGCGCTGGATGTGCTTCGGCAGGCGATTCTGCATCTGCAACAATATTTGCAGGAGTTGATGAACGGCAAGCCGGACCAACCGTTACGGCTCTCTGGCCAATTGCAGCGCCTGGCAGCGGTGCATGGTGAGGCACTGGAAGAGTCGGAATTGTTTTTTCCTGATACCAGTCAGCGGCTGCCGCGGGATATTCCTCTAGAAACATTGGATGCCGAAGGGGGTGGGCTGCCCGGTGTCTTGAAAGAACAACGGGCACGTTTCCAGAAATCATTACTATCCTGGCTCAAGGGCGACCAGCAGGGCTTGTATGAAATGTCGGCTGCGCTGGAAAAAGTGCAGTTGGTACAGAGTCAGGCTGCTCAGAAGACATTATGGTGGGTTGCCACCGCATTCATCGATACCCTGACTGATGAAACCCAGGCCAATGATGCTGGCGTCAAGCGGTTGTGCCGCCGTTTGGATCAGGAGCTACGCTCAGCCAGCGAAGGGGGCAGCCGCCCGGCAAGCCTGCTGCTGCGTGACCTTTTGTATTTTATTGCCATCAGCAAGCGGGATTCCGAGCGCCTTGCGGTGGTACGTGAGCTGTTTGAATTGCAGCATCTGATTCCTCAGGCGGCGACAGCCGTGCCCGGTGCTGAAGAGCGACAATGCGTGGCGCAATGCCAGGTAGCGCTGGAGGCGCTCAAGGATATCTGGGATCGCGCCAGCGAAGGCCATGCCGTATTTCAGGAGTTCCTGGCGCGTTTTGGGGGCATCCTCAATACCTATCAGGGATTATCCAATACAACGGTCAAGCAGTTATTCGCTCTGGTTGCGGAGGCGGTACAGACATTGCAGAACGGTCATGTCAGCCATCAGGACAATTTGTTGATCGAGGTGGCAGCGACACTGACATTGCTGACCGAAGCGCTGCAGCAATATGGCGACCAGACACCGCAGTTGCAACTGGCCCTGGAAAATCAGCAGCAGCGCCTGCAAGAACTGCTTGCTGGGCATGAGCCTGATCTGGCACCTGATGCGGGCGTGCAAAGCACAGCTCAGCATGCGCTGGCACGCGAAACCGGGGCGACATTGCAAATAGTCGAGCAATTGCTTGATACGTATTTCCGCCAACCCAATGATCTGTTGCCGGTCTCGCAGGCTATCGTGCCTTTGCAGCAGGTCGGCTCCACTTTGGAAATACTGGATATGCCAGAAGTGGGTTCGCTGACACAGGCGGCATTGCATGTCCTGCTTGGCTTGCAGACCAATGATATCCAGCCGGGACAGGAAGTGTTTGAGGTGCTTGCGGACAGTCTGAGCCTGGTGGGGATGTATGTAGAGCAATATCCACATGCGGTCAGCGGCACATTGGCGCTGGAAGATGCCTTATCCAGGCTACAGGAGGTGCGGCAAGCTGATCCTGGCATAACAGCTGAGCTTACAGGCCAGCCTGATATTCAGGCTGCGCCTGCTGCCATTGATGAAGAGCTGCTGGAGATATATCTCACCGAGGCGGAAGAAGTGCTGGCCGGCATTGCGCAGCACCTACAGGCATTGCGTATCAATCCTACAGATCAACAGGCATTGGGGGAGGTCAGGCGCGGTTTCCATACACTCAAGGGTAGCGGTCGTACTGTAGGCCTGTTTGACCTGGGGGATGTGGCTGCCAGCGTGGAAATGCTGCTTAACCAATTGCTGGAACGAAAACTGGCGCCGGAGGCAAGTGTGATTGCTTTTGTGGAGGAAGCCAGTGCCGGTTTTGCCGATTGGGTAACCAAGTTACAGGATAAGGCAGCGCTCAATGTGGATGTGCTTTACTGGCAGCGACGCGCGAATGACCTGCGCACAGCGTTGACGCAAGCTCCCTCTGCTGAACAGGTGGAAGAAGAGGTGGTGATCGGGGGCACGTGCAAGGTCAGCCGTAGCTTGTTTGCCATGTTCATCCAGGAAGCAGGCCAACATCTCGAGCAATTGCAGGACGGCCTGCAAATGGTGTTGCATCGCAGTGAACCCGTATTGCTCCCTGACAATAATACACGTCGGGCGGTCCACACCCTGGCTAGCAATGCAGCGGCCATTGGTTTCAGGGCATTGTCCAATGTTGCGCGCGCATTGGAGCATTGGCTGGATGACCACCAGGGGAATTGGACCGCTCAAACTGTTGAACTCTTGCAGAATACTGTTGACACCCTGGAAAAAATGCTCGACAAGGCGCGTGAGCGTAAGCAATCCAGGGCAGCCACCGCCTTGTTGCGTGCTCTTGAAAAAGCAACCAAGGATGCTTCCGTTCCTGTCATTGATCTGGCGACAGGCAGCAATGTAGTGGCCCTGGCGCCGCGGCTTGCAAAATCCGAGGATGTCATGGCCAGCCTGCTGGAGGCAGAAGCAGCGGTCAACGAGATGATCAACAACTCTGCGGTCAATGAGCTGGAAGCGCTTGATGCCGGTACGCAACATGCACAGCCCCTGCAGCGGTTGCCGGTTGACCAGGAACTATTCACACTCTTTGTGGAAGAAGCCAATGACCTGATGCCCTTGATCGGGCGGGAGTTGCGGGCCTGGCATACGCAGCCGCAGGAAGCAGAACACCCTGATATGCTGCAACGCGCCCTGCATACCCTGAAAGGCAGCGCGCGCATGGCGGGACAGGGCAGTCTCGGCGATGCGGTGCATGGTATGGAAGACCTGGTCATGCGTGCCATGAAGCATGCGCCGCAGGCTGATGATTTTACAGAGATGTTTGCTGGTCTGGATCGCATGGGTGCCTTACTGGAAGAGGCATTGGGTGGACAAACGACATTGCCGGCCGGCCGACAGGCCGCAACTGCGCCCCGGGCCGGGCGTGAGCGACGTGTTCAATACCTGCGCATGCGTGCCGAGGTGCTGGATCGCCTGATCAATGAGGCTGGTGAAGTCAGTATCACTCGCTCACGCATGGAGCGCGAAATGCAGGCATTCAAGCAATCTTCGCTAGACTTGACTGAGAGCGTGCAGCGTTTGCGTAATTACCTGCGTGAACTGGAAATTGAAGCCGAGAGCCAATTGCAATCGCGCATGACGCTGTTGCAGGAATCGAACGAAACGTTCGACCCGCTGGAATTTGATCGCTTCACCCGTTTGCAGGAGCTCACCCGCATGATGGCGGAGAGCGTTAACGACGTTTCCACCATCCAGCACGGCTTGCTGCATAACCTCAGTGAAACCGAGGCAGCGTTGCAACAGCAATCACGCATGAATCGCGACTTGCAATACGGCCTGATGAATATACGCCGGGTGCCGTTCTCGGTAATGGCGGAGAGGATGCATCGCATCGTGCGCCAGACGGCGCGTGAGCTTGGCAAGCAGGTTGAGCTTACACTGGACGGCGACGATACCGAGATTGACCGCAGCGTGCTGGAGCGCATGGGCGCTTCGATAGAACATATCCTGCGCAATGCAGTGGCGCATGGCGTGGAAAGCCCGGAGGTGCGTCAGCAGCATGGCAAGGCCGGAGCAGGCAATATTTCGCTCAAGGTGCGCCAGGAAAATGATGAAATCATCCTGACGGTCAGCGATGATGGGATGGGTATCAACCTTGAGCAGGTGCGTGAGCGTGCCCTGGCACAACATCTATTGCAGCCCGGTCAGGAAATAAGTGACGAAGCGTTATTGGCATTGATCTTTGAGCCAGGATTTACCACTGCCAGCAGTGTGTCGCAGATAGCAGGGCGAGGCGTGGGCCTGGATGTCGTGCGTACCGATATCACGGCATTGGGCGGACGGATCGATATCAGCAACCATCCTGGTGCAGGAGCGGTATTCACTATTTTCATGCCGATGACGCTCTCGGTATCTCAGGCGGTATTGGTGCGCTATGGCAGTCGACAGTTTGCCTTACCGGCCGTCATAGTGGAGCAGGTGCTGAAGTTGAAGCCTGATGCCTTGGCTGCGGCTTATGCGGATGGCAAGTTGCGCTGGTCCAACCAGGATTATCCAGTTTATTTCCTTGGCAGGCTGTGCGGCGATATGCAGGTCGCGGCGGAAAGTCAGCGCTATACGCCTGTCATGTTGTTGCGTAGCGGCCATTACCGGATTGCACTGCATGTCGATGACATCCTGAGGAACCAGGAGTTGGTGATGAAGCGTATTGGCCCACAGCTCGCGCGCGTGCCGGGCATGATGGGAGCTACCGTGCTCGGGGACGGCAGCATTGTGTTGATCATCAATCCGCTACAGCTTGCCAACCGCGAGGCTTTGTCCGCAGGCAGCCTTAATATTGCCGTGACAGTGGGAGCTTCTGCGGCTCCAAGCAAACCGTTGGCATTGCTTGTGGATGATTCGCTGACCATGCGCAAGGTGCTGGGCCGCTTCCTGGAGCGTGAGGGTTATGAAGTAGTCACAGCCAAGGATGGCATAGAAGCGATTCAGGCCATGCAGCAGGCCTTGCCAGCGGTGATACTGACCGATATCGAGATGCCGCGCATGGATGGCTTCGAGCTTGCCCGCAATGTGCGGGATGACGAACGCACACGCAATATCCCGCTGGTGATCGTGAGCTCGCGCACGGCGGAAAAACACCAGGCATTGGCCAGAAGCCTCGGCGTCAGCGCCTTCTTTGGCAAGCCTGTGCATGAGGACGAGCTTGCTGTCACCTTGCGTCAGTTATTGACCTGAGAGCGGTCCCAGTGCGGGCCTGCTGATGCAAACTGGTGACATCAAGCAGGCCTGAATCAGGTAAAATTGGGACAGTATGTCGAATCCTTCCTTTATCCATCTGCGCTGCCATAGCGAATATTCTGTTGTCGATGGCACCGTGCGTATCGGCGATTATGTCAGGCAGGCGGCGGCAGATCAGATGCCCGCGCTGGCATTGACTGATCTGTCTAACCTGTTTGGCGCCGTTAAGTTCTATAAATCTACCCGAGGCAAGGGCGTCAAGCCGCTGATCGGGGCAGATATCTGGCTGGAAAATGAATCCAAGCGCGACCTGCCTTACCGCGTGCTGTTACTGTGCCAGAGCCACGCCGGGTATCTGCGCCTGTGTGAACTGTTGAGCCGAGCCTATCTGCATAACCAGTATCGCGGTCGCGCTGAGATCAAGCGCGAATGGCTGCAGGAGGGCGGCACAGAGGGCTTGATCCTGCTCTCTGGCGCCATGGGCGGCGATGTGGGCCAGGCATTGCTGCAAGGCAATATGAGCCAGGCACAACAGCTTGCTACGACATGGTCATCGCTGTTCCCGCAACGGTTCTATATCGAATTGCAACGCGCGGGCCATGCGCAGCAGGAAGCCTATATTGCTGCCGCATTGGCGTTGGCCAGCGAGATGGAGTTGCCGGTGGTGGCGACCCATCCTGTGCAGTTCATGGCGCCGGACGATTTCAAGGCGCACGAGGCCCGCGTCTGCATTGCCGAAGGTTATGTGCTGGCAGATAACCGCCGGCCAAAATTATTCACGGCAGAGCAGTATTTCAAGACTCAGGCGCAGATGGTTGAACTGTTTGCCGATATTCCCGAAGCGCTCGCCAACAGCGTGGAAATTGCCAAGCGCTGCAATTTGACCCTGACTCTGGGCAAGAATTACCTGCCGCAATTCCCGACACCCAACGGTGAAAGCCTCGATGAATATCTGGTGACGCAAGCCAAGGTTGGACTGGAAGAGCGACTTAAGGTGCTTTACCCGGATGAAGCCAGGCGCGAGGCCAAGCGGGCCGAATATGAAAAACGCCTGGCATTCGAGACCGATATCATTATCCAGATGGGGTTCCCTGGCTATTTCCTCATCGTGGCCGACTTCATCAACTGGGCCAAAAACAATGGCGTTCCTGTCGGCCCTGGCCGGGGTTCCGGCGCGGGTTCGTTGGTGGCGTACTCTTTGGGGATTACTGACCTCGATCCAATGCAGTATGCCTTGCTGTTCGAGCGCTTCCTCAATCCTGAGCGGGTTTCCATGCCCGACTTCGATATCGACTTCTGCCAGGAAGGCCGCGATCGCGTCATCGACTATGTGAAGCGTAAATACGGCCTGGATTCCGTATCGCAAATTGCCACCTTCGGTACCATGGCCGCCAAGGCCGTTATCCGCGATGTGGGCCGGGTACTCGATCTGCCGTTCAATTTTGTCGATAGCGTGGCCAAGCTGATCCCGAACGAGCTGGGTATTACCCTGAGCGATGCACTAGAAAAAGAGCCGCAGCTCAAGGAACGCCGCGAGCAGGAAGAAGAAGTGGGAGAACTGCTTGAGCTTGCCTTGCGGCTTGAGGGCCTGACCCGCAATATCGGCATGCATGCAGGCGGCGTGCTGATTTCGCCAGGCAAGATTTCCGACTTCTCGCCCATTTATTGCCAGGCTGGCGGCGAGAGCGTGGTCAGCCAATATGACAAGGACGACGTGGAAGCGGTCGGGCTGGTCAAGTTCGACTTCCTGGGCCTGCGCACCCTTACCATTCTCGACATGGCGCTGGAAAGCGCGAACCTGCAGCGTGCCGAGCAAGGGCTGGAGCCGCTTGAGTTCGAGACCTTGCCCATAGACGACAAGGCCAGTTTCCAGTTGCTCAAGGCGGCCAATACCACGGCGGTGTTCCAGCTGGAATCGCGCGGCATGAAGGATATGCTGAAGCAGGCCAAGCCGGACGTCTTCGAGGACATCATTGCCCTGGTGGCGCTTTACCGCCCCGGACCGATGGATCTGATTCCGGATTTCTGCCGCCGCAAACATGGCCTGCAGCGCGTGGAATATCCGCATCCGGCGACCGAGCCCATCCTCAAAGAGACCTATGGCATCATGGTCTACCAGGAGCAGGTGATGCAGATTGCCCAGGTAGTGGCAGGCTACAGCCTGGGCGGTGCGGATCTGTTGCGCCGCGCCATGGGCAAGAAGAAACCCGAGGAAATGGCCAAGCAGCGCAGCATTTTCATCGAGGGAGCCGTCAAGAACGGTACCTCTGAAAAGCAGGCCGGGGAATTGTTCGACTTGATGGAGAAGTTCGCCAGCTACGGCTTCAACAAGTCGCACGCTGCTGCCTATGCCTTGGTTGCCTACCAGACCGCCTATCTCAAGGCGCATTATCCTGCGGCTTTCCTTGCCGCCACCATGTCTGCCGACATGAATAATACGGACAACGTCCACCTGTTCTATGACGATTGCATACTCAATGGCCTGGAGGTGCTGCCGCCGGATATCAACGCTAGCGAATACCGCTTCAAGCCGATCAACGACAAGCAGATACTGTATGGCCTGGGTGCCATCAAGGGTACGGGCTGGGCGGCGATTGAGTTGATCATTGCCGCGCGCAAGGAAGGCGGCGATTTCAAGGATTTGTTTGATTTCTGCAACCGTCTGGACCTGCGCAAGGTCAACCGCCGCGTGATCGAGTCGCTGATTCGCGCAGGCGCGTTTGACAAGATGGAACCCAACCGGGCCGCCTTGCTTGCTGGAGTGAGTTTGGCGATCACGGCTGCTGAGCAGAACGGAGCGGCGAGCGGGCAGGATAGCCTGTTCGGCTCGGTGATAGATAGCGCCGTGCATGTACTGCCGGAAACGGAGCCATGGCCTGAAAAGCAGCAATTACAGGAAGAAAAGACAGCACTTGGCTTTTATTTCAGCGGCCATCCCTATGCGGCATATCGCAAGGAAGTCGCTACCTTTGTGCGTCACGATCTTGCCAGCCTCAAGCCTGGCGACCAGGCGGAATTGATGGCTGGGATTGTCATGGGTGTGCGCGTGCGCATGACCGGGCGCGGCAAGATGGCGATTGTGACGCTGGACGATATGGTAGGCCGCGTGGATATCGTGGTGAGCGGTGAAGTGCTCAACGAAAGCGCGGCCTTGATCAAGGAAGACCAGTTGCTGGTGGTCGAAGGCAGGGTAAGTCATGATGACTTCTCGGGCGGCATTCGCGTGAACGCGCGGCGCGTGACTGACATTGCCGGCGCGCGCAACGCATATGCCAACCTGCTCAGACTGAGTTGCAACGGCCAGGCCGATGCCGACAAGTTGCGTACATTATTGGCGCCTTATTGCAAACCCGGCACGCCAGAAACCGGGCGTGGCTGCGCAGTGAAAATAGCCTACCGCAACAAGGAGGCGCAGGTGGAACTCATGCTGGGTAATGACTGGCGTGTGGAGTTGCAGGATGAGTTATTGCATGGGCTGAAAGGTTGGCTCAGCGATGAAAACGTGAAAATACTTTATAATTGACCGCCTATGAACGCCAAAACCAACAATGTAAAAACCAGCTTCCTGGATTTCGAGCAACCCATCGCCGAACTGGAAGCCAAGATCGAAGAGCTGCGCTATGTGCAGGATGACTCCGCGCTGGATATCTCTGAGGAGATTGACCGCCTGCAGCAGAAGAACAAGACGCTGACCAAGGATATCTATGCCAAGCTCACCGCTTGGCAGATTTCCCAGGTCGCGCGGCATCCGCAACGCCCCTACACTTTGGATTACATCCGCGGCATTTTCACGGATTTTGAGGAATTGCATGGCGACCGCGCCTTTGCCGACGATCCTGCCATTGTAGGCGGCATTGCCCGTTTCGATGGACAGCCTGTCATGGTGATCGGTCATCAGAAAGGCCGCGACGTCAAGGAGCGTCAGTACCGCAACTTCGGCATGCCGCGGCCTGAAGGCTACCGCAAGGCTTTGCGACTTTATCGCCTAGCCGAGAAGTTCAGGCTGCCTATCATTACGCTGATCGATACCCCGGGCGCTTATCCCGGCATTGGCGCGGAAGAACGCGGGCAATCGGAAGCGATCGCGCGCAATCTGTATGTCATGGCTGAGCTGAACGTGCCCATCATTGGCGTGATTATCGGCGAGGGGGGGTCCGGCGGCGCATTGGCGTTGGGTGTGGTGGATCATCTCATGATGCTGCAATATTCCACTTATTCGGTCATCTCCCCCGAAGGTTGCGCCTCTATTCTCTGGAAGAGCGCGGACAAGGCCTCCGAGGCTGCTGAAACACTCGGCATTACCGCCTCACGACTCAAGACACTGGGGCTGGTCGACCGTATCGTGCCGGAGCCCATGGGCGGCGCTCACCGCGCGCCTGAGGATATGATGCAGAACCTGCGCCGTGCCCTGACTGAAGAGTTGGCCCAGCTACGGGGACAATCGCTGGAAAACTTGCTGGAAGTGCGACATGAACGCCTCATGAGTTATGGCAAGTTCAAGGAAATCCCTGTCAAGTAAATCCTCATCCGGGAATGGAGAGCGATCTTTCCATTCCCGCGAGCCTGCCGCAATGCCTCACTCATCGCCGGATCTGGCGCTTCATCTGGATCAATTTCTTTCCCTGCATACCAAACCAGGGCAGCACTTGCTTGTCGCATTCAGTGGCGGGTTGGATTCACGTGTGCTGCTGCAATTGCTGGTTGATGCCAGGCCGCACCATGGCTATACCCTGGAAGCTATCTATGTACATCATGGACTGAGCCCGAATGCCGATGCTTGGGCCGGGTTTTGCGCAATGGAGTGCCAGAAGCTGGAGGTGCCATTCGATTGCGCGCATGTGCAGGTGGACAAGCAATCGGGCCTGGGGATAGAGGCGAGCGCGCGACAGGTGCGTTATGCGGCCTTGCATGCAAGAGAGGCTGATCATATTCTGCTGGGCCAGCATCAGGATGACCAGGCTGAAACCTTGCTGTTGCAATTGCTGCGTGGAGCAGGTGTCAAGGGATTGTCCTGTATGGCGGCATATGACCCGACGCGCCGCTTGCTGCGGCCATTGCTGGAGATTTCCCGCGCAGAGATTGAAGCCTATGCCAGGCAGATGGGCCTGCAATGGATAGAGGATGAAAGCAACCTCGATACGCGCTATGACAGGAATTTCTGCCGGCATGAAATATTCCCCGTGCTTGAGCAGCGCTTTCCTTCAGCCAGGAGCACGCTGGCTCGCTCTGCCGCGCATATTGCCGAAGCTGTAGAATTGCTGGATGAGCTGGCGGCGATGGATGCGGGAAGTGTCATCGTGAATGACAGGCTTCATGTAGGAGAGTTGAGCAAATTATCAGGCCAGCGAGCGCGCAATCTACTGCGCTGGTGGTTATCCATGCATGGTTTGCCTATGCCGGGCATGCAGCGCATGCATGAGATGTTGCAGCAGTTGCAGCATGCCAGTGAGTTGGCATGTATCAAAGTGCATATCAAGGATTCAGTGTACCTACGCCGCTACCAGGGCTGGGCTTCTCTCAGTGGGGAGCCAGCTATTCCTGTAGAAGCCAGTTTGTCCTGGCAAGGTGAGACAGAGCTACAACTGCCTGCTAATGGGCGATTGTTGTTTCGGCATGAGCAAGGAACTGGCTTGGCATTGTCACGCTTGCAGGATCGACCGCTCCATATACGCTATAGGTCCGGAGGAGAGCGCTTCAAACCGAATGCCCGACGTCCGACACGCACGCTTAAATATCTCTTCCAGGAAGCCGATCTCGCTCCGTGGCTGAGAGAGCGATTACCATTGCTTTACCTTGAGGATGAGCTGGTGCTGGTGCCTGGGATAGGCGTTGCGGCCAGTTGGCAGGCCCAGCCGGGCGAGCAGGGCGTGACTGTGGAATGGCAGCCTGCCGAATTGAAAAGTCGCAAGAGCTGCTAACAAATATTCCTCCTGGCTGCAATCTAATCGCCAGCAGCAGTGAGCCTTACTGCGAGTTGTTTGTTAAATACTTCAAGAGATGCTACGAAGCTGCCTTGCCAGGTTTGAGCAGAGGCCGCAATTTTTTCCAGATATTCTCCAGGATTTTCTCCTGGGCGTTGGCAGTAGGGTGCAAGCCGTCAGGCTGGACGAATTCTGCCTGCCCGGCAACGCCATCCAGCAGGAAATCCACCAGAGGCAGCTTGAATTCCTTCGCCAAGGCCGCATAACTGGTTGTGAACTCTCGCGTGTATTTGGGGCCATAGTTCGGTGGAATCATCATGCCGACCAATAACACCTCGGCATTAGCCTGCTGGCTGGCTTTGATCATACTGGCGAGGTTGTTGCGCATATCGGTAATCGGTAGTCCGCGCAAGCCGTCATTGGCGCCTAACTCCAAGATGACGATGCGGGGTTTGTGCTGCTTGATGGCTGCTGCAATACGGTTCAGGCCACCGCTGGTGGTTTCGCCGCTGATACTGGCATTGATTACCTGATAATCGGGATATTGCTGTTTTAGCCGTTGCTCCAGGAGGCTGACCCAGCCTTGTTCGCGGGGAATGCCATAAGCTGCGGAAAGGCTGTCGCCATAAACCAGAATGCTGGCGGCATGGGCAGCATTGCCAACTAATAAAGCACCGACCAGGCTGAATAACAATACGAAACGGAACCTCATTGATGCAATTACCTTTGGCTGTTGAAGCAGTTGATCTTGATAAATATATAGAAAATGGAGCAGGCAGGCTCGATATTTTGCAGTCCTTGTCGCTCCAGGTGGAAGTCGGGGAAAAGATTGCCATTATCGGCAGCTCTGGCTCGGGAAAATCGACCCTGTTGAGCCTGCTTGCGGGCTTGGACAGCCCCAGTGGTGGAAAAGTGCTGATCAATGGCAGCGAAATCAGTCATCTTGACGAGGATGGCCGGGCTGCCGTCCGAGGCCGGAACATGGGCTTCGTGTTTCAGTCATTCCAGCTCCTGCCTTCCCTCACGGCACTGGAAAATGTCATGTTGCCGCTGCAACTGGCTGGACGCAAGGATGCTCGGGAGCAATCACTGGCCGCGATGGAGCGGGTCGGGCTTGTGCACCGGCTTTCACATTATCCGCGCCAGATGTCTGGCGGAGAGCAGCAGCGTGTGGCAATCGCCCGCGCCTTCGCGCCGCAACCATCTATTTTGTTTGCCGATGAACCGACAGGTAACCTGGATGAGCAGACGGGGCAGCGCATTGTTGAGCTACTGTTCAGCCTGAACGCTGAATCCGCTACCACCTTGATTCTCGTGACGCACGACATGACTCTGGCCCGGCGCTGTGAGCGCAGGCTACGCCTGCATGACGGTCAGCTGCATGAGGAAAGGGACGCGTGATGGCTTTCTTGATTGCCTGGCGCCAGTTGCGCAGCCAGTGGGCGGCTGGTGAGGTGAAGGTATTGATCCTCGCCTTGGTGCTGGCAGTGGCCGCGACGACGTCGGTAGGTTTTTTCACTGATCGTATCGAGTCTGCCTTGGTGCGGCAGGGCGGTATGTTACTGGGTGGTGACCTGGTGGTAAGTGCGGACCATGTCCTCCCGGCAGCTTATACAGACGAAGCCAGCCAGCGCGGGTTGCACTCCACGTCCACTGCTGAATTCCCCAGCATGGTGTTGCATGGCGACGATAGCCAGTTGGCTGAAATCAGGGCGGTGGGCGCCGGTTTCCCTTTGCGGGGGGAGTTGACTGTATTGCGGCAGAAAGTGGAAGCTGCCTTGATGCTGACAGGAGGGCAGGCGGCAGATGATATTCCCGCGCCCGGTACGGTCTGGATAGAGCCTCGGCTTGCGGCGAATCTGAGCGTGAATATCGGCGATAAGCTGGAGGTGGGGGAGCGTAGCATGCAGGTTTCCGCCATTCTTCAGCGTGAACCCTCGCGCGGCGGGGATATGTTCAGCATCGCGCCGCGAGTGATGATGAACGCGGATGATTTGGCATCCACAGGCCTGATCCAGTTCGGCAGCCGCGTGAAATACCAGCTGCTGTTGGCTGGCGATGCCGATGCTATTGAAGCATATGCCGATTGGGCTAAATCCAGACTGGCGCGTGGCGAACAGGTGCAAACCGTTATCGATGCGCGGCCTGAAATGCGCAATGCCCTGGAGAAGGCCCAGCAGTTTCTTGGCTTGGCAGCTATGGTCAGCGTGATCCTGGCGATGGTTGCGATGTTTCTCGCCAGTCAGCCCTATGTGCAAAAAAGTCTGGATAGCTACGCGCTCATGCGCTGTTTCGGCGCTTCGCGGCGTTTTATCTTTCGCATCCTGATGAGCCAAACCCTGCTGATTGCCGCCTTGGGTAGCGGTATCGGCATATTGATAGGCTTTGCCGCGCAAGCAGGACTGGCAGCACTGGCCGACCGCTTATTGCTTGAAACTTTGCCTGCCCCAGGGGTCATGCCTGCTGTGGCGGGTGTGACGGCAGGATTCGCCACCATGTTGGCTGTGGTTTGGCCACATCTTGCGCGTTTGCGCGATGTGCCTGCCTTGCGCATTCTGCGCCGCGATCTGGGCGAACAATATCAGGCGCATTGGCTGCATTTCATTCCAGCATTGGCAGTGCTGTCCGCCTTGATCTTCTGGCAGGCTGGGCAGGTAAAACTGGCCGTGATAGTGCTGCTGGCTTTGGCTGGCCTGCTCTTGACGGTGGCTGTGTTGGCCTGGCTTGGTTTGCGACTATTGAATCACTTGCCACAAGATGTGACCGGCTCATGGCGTTTAGGGCTGGCAGCCTTGAAACGCAGGCCGGGTATGGTAGTGACCCAGATAGCGGGATTTAGTCTTGGGCTGACAGCACTGATCTTGCTGGCTATTGTCCGAGGCGACCTGCTGACCAGCTGGCAGCAAAGCTTGCCTGAAGATGCGCCCAACCGCTTCATTATCAATATGCAGCCGGATCAGATTGCATCCATCAAGCAATTCTTCGAGCATAAGGGGTTGGGCAAAGTGGAGATTTTCCCCATGGTGCGCGGGCGCTTGGTAGAAATCAACCATGAGCCGGTCAATCTGGAGAGTTACCAGGATGAAAGGGCGCGCCGGATGGCCGAGCGTGAGTTCAACCTTTCCTGGGCGGCTGATATGCAACAGGACAACCAGCTGCTCGAGGGCCAATGGTGGCAGCCATCCGATCATGGCAAGCCCATGCTCTCGCTGGAGCAAAGCATAGCCGATGATTTGCGCCTCAAGCTGGGCGATACGCTGACCTATGATGTGGCGGGCACACGGCTGGAGCTGGAAATTACCAGCATACGCAAAGTGGAGTGGGATACCATGCGGGCCAATTTCTTTGCCGTGACGCCACCCGGCGTGCTTGATGCCTATCCTGCCAGCTATATCACCAGCTTCCATTTGCCGAGCGGGCAAGAGCAAGTGCTCAACCAGTTGGTGCGCGAGTTTCCCAATTTGACGGTGATCGACGTGGCTGCCGTGCTCGATCAGGTGCGCGAAATCATGAACAGGATGAGCCATGCGCTGGAATATGTATTCGCCTTCAGTTTGCTGACTGGCCTAGCTGTGCTGTATGCGGCGCTGGTCGCCACGCGCGAGGAGCGGGTCAGGGAAGCGACCTTGCTAAGGGTGCTGGGCGCCTCCAGGCGTCAGGTATTGCAAGCACTCTGGACGGAGTTCGCCATTATCGGCGCATTGGCAGCGCTGGTTGCCACTTTGGCTGCCGCCGCCATGGCATATTATCTCAGTAGCCAGGTATTTAATATTCCTTATCAATTCAACCTGCCAGCGGCTACCGGCATTATGCTGGGAGCAGCTTTGCTGGTGCCAGCGGCTGCTTGGCTGGGTATCCGTGGCTTTCTTAACCAATCTCCAAGAGCCATACTGCAAAGCATGTAATTGATGGCTGCATACAACCAATTGGCTATATATAACCAATAAAATTGGTTATATATAGCCAATATCAATACAATATCCATTCTTTCTCCAGCAGAGTTTGTGCCAATACAACCACTTATCTCCTTGCTAAAAACCGGCACGAATCTTGATAAGTGAAAAGGCTGGAATAAATCCAAATAAACCAGTCCATCATAAAAATCACATTAATTTGGAGTAAGTATGTTTAAGAGAGAGAGTTTCAGGCTAAGCACGGTCGCCGTGCTGGTAGCCAATGCGTGTATCAATTTCCAGGCGCATGCGTCAGATGCTGGAGAGGCTTACATCACGACAGATAAGGTTAGTGTAGTAGGCACCACGCCGCTGCCGTCGCTCGGCCTGCCTTTGTCGCAAGTGCCTGCAAGCATCCAGCTGATTAGCGGGGAGCAGATGAAGCAACAGCGTAGCCTGACCATCGCTGATTATTTGCAGAACAATATCGCGGGCGTCAATGTCAACGACACACAGAACAACCCGTTCCAGCCTGATATCAGCTTCCGCGGTTATGCCGCATCGCCGCTGCTCGGCACACCGCAAGGATTGTCGGTCTATGTGGATGGCGTGCGCGTCAATGAGCCATTTGGCGATGTGGTGAGCTGGGATCTGATTCCCATGAGCGCTATTTCCAATATGGCGCTGATCCCTGGCTCCAATCCTCTGTTTGGCCTGAATACACTGGGTGGCGCTTTGTCCCTGCAAACCAAGAATGGACGTGATCATCAAGGGGCTGCGCTGGAACTGGGTGCTGGCTCCTGGGGCCGCAAGACTGGTTCCGTGGAATATGGCGTGCTATCGGATGATGGTGCAGTGGATTTCTTTATTACTGCCAATTCCTTTCGTGAGGATGGCTGGCGTGATTACTCCCCCACTGATGTGCGCCAGATGTTTGCCAAGGTGGGCTGGCAAAACGAAAGCAGCCGCCTGGAGCTGAGCTATACCGGTGCCGACAACGACATGATCGGCAACGGCCTCATTCCTTCCGAAATGATGCGCACCCTTGGCCGCGACACCATCCTGACCCGTCCCGATCAGACGCGTAACACCCTGTCTTTTGTGAATCTGAACGGTTATCACTGGTTCAATGACGACGTGATGCTGAGCGGCAACATCTATTTCCGTCATTCTAAAACCCGTACCCTGAACGGTGATGGTAATGATGATGTGGACGAGGATGCCATTGATGATGTGGGTATCTGTGGAACTGATCCTACCTGGGAATATGAGGACTCCTGTAATGGCGCCTTGAACCGCAGCAATTCACGCAAAGACAGCTATGGTTTCAACACACAGCTGAGCTTCAACCAGGACGTCCTCAGCAAGAAAAATCAGTTTATCGTTGGTTTTGGCTATGATGAAGGCAAGACTAGATTCAGCCAGTCTACGGAGTTTGGCATTGTGAATCCTAGCCGCGGTGTTGACGGCATCGGCGAGTTCAGCGATGAAGGTGATGTCAAGCTCACAGGCCGTACCCGCACATGGAGCCTGTTTGCCACAGACACCTTGTCATTGAACGATCTCTGGCATCTGACCATGTCGGCGCGCTACAACCATACGTCCGTGAGAAACCGCGACAAGCTTGAGCCTACCGGTTCCGAGTCCCTGTCCGGCAACCATACCTATAATCGTATCAACCCAGCGATCGGCCTGAACTTCACGCCTGGCAAGGATTGGACATTCTACGGCTCCTATAACGAAGGCAGCCGTGCGCCAACCGCGATTGAGCTGGGTTGCGCCAACCCGGACGAGCCTTGCAAGCTGCCTAATGCGATGGCAGGCGATCCGCCGTTGAAGCAAGTAGTTGCCAAGACGTATGAAGCAGGTTTGCGTGGCAATCTGACTGAAAGTCTGCGTTGGACAGCCAGCGTCTACCGCGCGCAGAACCATAATGACATCCAGTTCATTTATGCCAACGCAACCAATGGCATGGGATATTTCGACAACGTGGGCAAGACACGCCGCATGGGGCT
Organism: Methylobacillus sp.; assembly: GCF_036844465.1. NCBI lineage: Bacteria > Pseudomonadati > Pseudomonadota > Betaproteobacteria > Nitrosomonadales > Methylophilaceae > Methylobacillus > Methylobacillus sp. The sequence continues at coordinate 361,663 of NZ_DAIUFW010000001.1, read as the reverse complement.
TGATACCAACCTGATGGGCAGTCAAGGTGATTTCAACTGGACAGTGGGTTACAGCTATATCAAGGCGACGTATGAAAGCGACCTGACACTGGCCAATGAAGTCAACACTACCTCACAGAACGACGTCATCAATGTCAGCAAGGGCGACCGTTTGGCGGGCATTCCTGAACATCGCCTGAAGCTGCGTGGTGAATATGCCATTACTCCCAAATGGACTGTTGGTACCAACATCATGATGTACTCCGACATGTATTCGCACGGCAACGAGAACAACCGTGACCGTGGCGAGGGCGCGAAACTGGGTGGTTACACCATCGTCAACCTGGACACCCGCTACAACTTCGGCAACGGTTGGCACTTGTTCGCCAAGGCGATCAATATTTTTGATCGTGAGTACAGCAGCGGTGGCATGATCGGTGAATCCTATTTCCTGGCTAATGGCGCTTACGATGGCGGCGAAGACCACCGTGCCAGCCTGCGTGCTCCGGGCGCTCCGCGCGCTGGATGGGTAGGCGTGCGTTGGGAATTTGGTGGACCCAAGAATGTAGCATCCTCTAACTAAATTGTATTAAAGGAGTAACCCTCGCGATGCAGGCACAATTACCAGAACAGAATCAGCAGTCTGAAATTGGTCAATTCAAGACCAGGGTACGTGTCCTGCTCGTTGAGGATGAAGTGGTTTTTGCGCGCGCGGTGGCCAAGCGCTTGCAGCAGGCTGGATATGATTGCGAGCATACGGCAACCCTGGAAAACGGACGTGCGCTGGTTCAGAAGATAGGGCCTGACCTGGTATTGCTGGATATGCGGCTGCCGGATGGCAATGGCCTGGATTTGTTGCCGGAACTGGTGGCAAAGGGTATTTCCGTGATTGCCATGACGGCATATGGCGAGGTGTCCGACGCAGTCCATGCCATGAAACTGGGGGCGATAGACTATCTCAAGAAACCAGTGGACCTTGATGAGTTGCTACTGGCCGTACAGAAAGCCCAGGCTGCGACCCATCTGAAATATCATCTGGATTATTCGCGGCAGCGTAATGTACACGCTGTCGAAGGTGTTGAACTGCTGGGAAATAGCCCAGCCATGAAAAGTGTGCAGGCGCAGATAGAGCGTTTTGCCCAGCTTGCAGCTTTTTCCGATGCGATTCCACCGACGGTGTTGATACAGGGCGAGACAGGCACCGGCAAGGATGTGGCGGCCCGGCTGTTGCATGCTTCCTGCGCCAACAGCGACCGGCCTTTTGTGCATGTGGATTGCGCTTCCTTGCCTGCCGAATTGATCGAGAGCGAGTTGTTCGGCCATGAGAAAGGAGCGTTCACCAGCGCCCAAGGGCCGCGCTGCGGACTGATCGAAGCAGCCGAGGACGGCACGCTGTTTCTGGATGAAATCGGCGAGCTGCCATTGCCCTTGCAGGCCAAGCTCTTGAATGTGCTGGAAAGGCGCGTGGTACGGCGATTAGGCTCGACCAAGGAGCATCCGGTGTTGGCCAGGTTTGTGGCAGCCACTAACCGCAATTTGCACCAGATGGTGCTGGATGGTGCTTTCCGTTCCGATTTATTTTACCGACTCAATGTGCTGACGATGCATATGCCGCCCCTGCATGAACGCGGCGACGATATCCTGCTGTTGGCGCGTCATTTTGCCGCCCAGACGGAGCGCCGTTATGGATTGCAGCCTCGGCCATTTTCGGCGGAAGCGGCACGAGTGCTGCAAGAGTATCCATGGCCCGGCAATGTGCGTGAGCTTAAGCACCTGGTGAGCCGTGCGGTGCTGCTTGGCCGCGAAAGCCAGATCATGCCGCATGACCTGGCGTTGCCTGGCAGCCTTCAGAGCGAGCAGGTCGCAACGATTACTGAAAGTGGCGTGACCCTGGAATCAGCAGAAAGACTACTGATCGAAAACGCCTTGCGCCAATCCAACAACAACGTCTCGGAAGCTGCGCGGCAGCTGGGAATTACCCGCATGGCCATGCGCTACCGCATGGAGCGGCACGGCATCAAGGTTTGATAGGCCGCGCTGTTAATCTCAGTGCATTGCCTTTGCTGATACCTGCCTGAGCGAGGGCGGGAGGCTCGTGGTATCATTCCCGCCATTCCCCCGCACTCAATTCCGGAGACCTCATGAAGATCGGTACCCCTTTAACCCCTGTTGCCATCCGTGTCATGCTGCTGGGCAGTGGCGAGCTGGGCAAGGAGGTGATTATCGCCTTGCAACGCCTGGGGGTTGAAGTGATTGCCGTGGATCGCTATCCGGATGCGCCTGGACACCAACTAGCGCATCGATCCCATGTGATTGATATGACAGATCCGGAAGCATTGCGTGCCTTGATTGCCCAGGAGCAGCCGCACTTGATCGTGCCGGAGATCGAGGCATTGAACACTCAGTTGTTGGCAGAGGTGGAAGCCGCCGGGCATACCCGCGTGATTCCCACGGTCAAGGCCGTGCAACTGACCATGAACCGTGAAGGCATACGCCGCCTGGCGGCGGAAGAGTTGAAGCTGCCAACTTCCCCTTATGCTTTTGCCGACAGCGAGCAGGCCTTGCGCGACGCTATCGAGAGCGGTATCGGTTATCCCTGTTTCATCAAGCCCACAATGTCATCTTCCGGCAAGGGGCAGTCGCGCGTTACTTCGCCGGACCAGATTACCGCTGCCTGGGAATATGCCGCCACTGGCGGCAGGGTGAACCAAGGCAAGGTGATTGTCGAAGGGCAGATTGATTTCGATTATGAGATCACATTGTTGACCGTGCGAGCGATGAACGCGCAGGGCGAGGTCGAGACCAGCTTCTGCGAGCCTATCGGCCACTTGCAGGAAAAGGGCGACTATATCGAAAGCTGGCAGCCGCAAGCCATGCATCCGTTGGCTCTGCAGCGCGCGCAGGAAGTTTCCCGCGCGGTGACGGATAGTTTGGGTGGCCTGGGAATTTTCGGTGTGGAGTTGTTTGTGAAAGGGGAGCAGGTATGGTTCTCCGAGGTCAGCCCACGGCCGCATGATACCGGCATGGTCACCATGGCCAGCCAGCGTTTCAGCGAATTTGAACTGCATGCGCGCGCGATTCTCGGCTTGCCCGTGAACGTGAGCTTGAGACAGCCGGGCGCGAGTGCCGTGATTTACGGTGGTCAGGAGACCCAACAGCTGGTATTCGAGAATGTGGAGCAGGCACTGGCAGTGCCGGAATCCGATATCCGTTTATTCGGCAAGCCTGAATCCTTCGAGCGTCGCCGCATGGGCGTGGCGCTCGCTACCGGCAGCGATGTTGATGAAGCAAGGACGCGTGCGCGCCTGGTGGCTGGCCTGATCAAAACAACGGATGGAGCATAGGCATGCTGGATAAGATAGGTGAGCCCGGCAGTAGCAAGGCCACATTGTTTGAGGTATTGGGTGGTGTGGAGCAGATCAGGACGCTGGTAGAGCGTTTCTACGACATCATGGACAGCGACCCGCGCGCGGCAGGCATTCGCGCCATGCATCCGGCCAACCTTGACTCGGCGCGTGAAAAGCTCTTCATGTTCCTCACTGGCTGGACCGGAGGGCCGCAACTTTATATGGAGCGTTACGGGCATCCCCGTTTGCGCATGCGCCACATGCCATTCCCGATTGATGAATCCGCGCGTGACCAATGGATGTATTGCATGATCAAGGCCATGCACGAGCTTGAGATGGATGAGGAGCTGATCGAGAAAATGGGAGCAGCGCTGCATGGCGTGGCTGACTTCATGCGCAACCGCGAAGGGTGAAGTTATCTGGTCTGCGGATCTACAGTAATAGATATGATAAAGGCGCTATCAAGCGCCTTTATCATATCTGGAGTCAATACAGATTATTGCTTGCGTACCAGTCCGCCCAGCAACGCGGCAATTTCCTTTTTCGGCTTATCCCTGCTGAACATGGGCTTGGGAATAGGCGCGTCAGTGGAAGGTTCATAAGGCTTGAAGAACCATTCATCTTCTTTTTTACGTGCGGCTTGGCGCGGACGTGGCACGGGAGCAGATTCCTGAGTTTGCGAGGACTGCTTGCGGTAGTCGCGGCCAGGGCGCTGTGGAGCTTCTGCCCGCTCTTTGGGAATGGCGCGCTTGATGAGTTTTTCGATTTCCAGGAGGTTCTTTTCCTCTTCGCTGGAAACCAGTGAAATCGCCACGCCGGAAGCGCCGGCACGACCAGTGCGGCCAATACGGTGCACATAATCTTCTGCGGCGCTGGGCAGCTCATAGTTGATCACCATGGGCAGTTGGTCGATATCCAGCCCGCGCGCGGCAACGTCAGTTGCTACCAGCGCGGTAATTTTGTTCTGCTTGAAGGCATCCAGCGCCTGGATACGCTCAAGCTGACTTTTGTCGCCATGAATCGCGCCGGCGGCAATGCCTTCGCGTTCCAGGTGGCGTGCCAGGCGGCTGGCGGAAAGCTTGGTTTTGGTGAATATGATCACCTGGGTCGCTTCCTTGCGCAGCAGGTCAGCCAATACGTGTTGCTTGTCTGCGGATTCCACCAGCAGGATTTTCTGCGTGACGTTCTCGGCTGTGGCATTGCTGCGGGCGACTTCGATCAGAGTGGGTTTATTGAGGAATTCTTCTGACAGCTTCTTGATCTCGGACGAAAACGTGGCCGAGAACATCAGGGTCTGCCGTTTCTTGGGCAGCAGGGCAAGGATGCGCTTGAGGTCGGGCATGAAACCCATATCCAGCATGCGGTCCGCTTCGTCCAGCACCAGCATCTGCACCTGGCCGAGCTGCAGGGTGCGCTGCTCGACGTGGTCCAGCAGGCGGCCGGGTGTCGCTACCAGGACTTCCACACCCTTCATCAGGGCGGGAGTCTGAGTCTTGATATCGACGCCGCCAAAGACAACCAGTGAACGCAGAGCTGTATGCTTGGCATAGGCTTTCACACTTTCTTCTACCTGGATGGCGAGCTCCCGGGTCGGCGCCAGAATCAGGGCGCGGATCGGGTGGCGAGCAGGCGAGGCGCTGGTACTGGCTAGCGGCAGCAGTTGCTGCAGCAGCGGCAGGGTAAATGCGGCCGTCTTGCCGGTGCCTGTCTGCGCGCCGGCCATCAGGTCGGTGCCTTTCAGCGCCAGCGGAATCGCCTGAGCCTGGATAGGGGTCGGTGTGGTATAGCCGGACTCATCCAGCGCCTTTAATAGTTCAGGCGCCAGAGCCAGCGATGCAAAGCTGATAGTTTCTGTATTCACGTTGTCTTTTAGCAGTGTCTATACAAATGGATTAAGCGCGGCGGGCGGGACGATTGCCATCGTGACGGCTGTTGCCGCTGCCACGATTGCCTTCATTACGGCCGGCAAAGGAACGGCCTTCGCTGCGCTGGCCATCACCACGCGCGTTGCGGTCGCCGAAAGAGCGGCCTTCTGCACGACCTTCAGAACGGTTGTTGCCATAGCCTTGACCGCGGGATTTATAGCCGCCGCCGTTACCACCTGGGCGTTGACCTGGACGGCCGCTGCGCGGCTTGTCGTTTCTATCCATGCGTGGAGCTGGGCGCTTTGGCTCCAGGCCTTCAATCACGGAGATTTCCAGGCGCTGGCCTGTGTATTGCTCGATCTTGCGCAGTTGATGGCGGTCGATGTGCGAAGCAAAGGAAAGCGCCACGCCGGTGTTGCCCGCGCGGCCGGTACGGCCAATGCGGTGCACATAGTCTTCGGCAAACTTGGGCAGGTCGTAATTGATGACGTGGGTGATGCCCTGCACGTCGATGCCGCGGGCGGCAACGTCTGTCGCCACCAGTACGCGCACGTCGCCATGACGCAGCTTGGTCAGGGTGCGGTTGCGCGCGCCCTGGGTCATGTCGCCGTGCAACGCAGCGGATTTGTGGCCCGCGGCGTAGAGGTCTTCCGCCAGCAGGTCGGCATGACGCTTGGTGGAAGTGAAGACGATGGCCTGGTTGACTTCAGGGGCGATCAACAAATGTTCCAGCAGCTTGTTCTTGTGCGCCATATCGTCGACGAACAGCAGTTTCTGCTCGATGTTGGCGTGTTTTTCCTTCACTGCCGCAATCTGGATGACCTTGGGCTCCTTGAGCAGGGTCTTGGCGATATTGGCGATCTGGCCTTCGAAAGTTGCGGAGAACATCAATGTCTGGCGTTCGCCGGGCAGCGCGGCGGAAATGCGCTCGATATCCGGCATGAAGCCCATGTCCAGCATGCGGTCGGCTTCGTCCAGGATCAGCATTTGCAGGCGGGACATATCAATACGGCCGCGCTCCATGTGATCAAGCAAGCGGCCAGGGGTAGCAACCAGGATGTCGATAGGCTGCGACAGCAGCTTGTTCTGCAATGGATAAGGCATGCCGCCGACGATGCTGACAGTGCGGGCGCGCAGGAACTTGCCGTACTTGCGGGCGGCGTCATTGACCTGGGCAGCGAGTTCGCGGGTTGGGGTCAATACCAGGATGCGCGGGCCGCGGCTCTTGGCGGGATGCGGAGTTGCCAGCAGGTTGAGCGCTGGCAAAGTGAATGCGGCGGTCTTGCCGGTGCCGGTTTGGGCAGAGGCCATGAGATCGTGGCCTTCCAGCACTTCAGGAATAGCCTGGGCCTGGATAGGCGTTGGGTTGGTGTAGCCAGCCTCGGTCAGGGCACGCAGGATGGCAGGATGTAGGTTCAAACTTTCAAAAGACACAAAATTCCCTTTCAAGGAAAACTGAAAGACCTTGTCAGACAAGGCCCAAAAGGGCGCAAGCAGCCACAAAGACTTTTGCTGTGAGCAAAAGAGTTCAGGCGCAATGACTAAAAATTTTTAGCATTCTTACCGGCGCACGGGCATAGCCACTAACCGGTAACAAAAGCAAGCAAGCCGCAAAAAATGCATCGGGCTTCGGGTAGGCTAGGGCGATGAATCATCAATTCAGCAAATGGCGAATCGAATCAGCCCGGCAGTATATAGGTTGTCTCTAATTTGTCAAAGGTTTTCGCGCGGGTTTAACAACTAGTGTGCTAAAATCGCCCCCTTTTCGCTAACTAATCAGAGTAATTACACATGTCGCGAGCTCTTCGTAATATCGCCATTATCGCCCACGTTGACCATGGCAAAACCACCATGGTGGACAAGCTACTGCAGCAGGCAGGCACTTTTGCAGCCCACCAGCAGGTTTCCGAACGCGTCATGGATTCGGGGGATATCGAAAAGGAGCGCGGCATCACCATCCTGGCCAAGAATACTGCTGTCAATTACGAAGGCACGCATATTAATATCGTCGACACACCTGGACACGCCGACTTTGGCGGCGAGGTCGAGCGCGTGTTGGGCATGGTGGACGGCGTGGTGCTGTTGGTGGACTCTGTCGAGGGCCCCATGCCGCAAACCCGTTTCGTCACCAAGAAGGCGCTGGCGCTCGGCCTGCGCCCCATCGTGGTCATAAACAAGGTTGACCGTCCGGGCGCGCGTCCTGACTGGGTCATCAATCAGACTTTCGATCTGTTCGCCAATCTGGGTGCAACCGACGAGCAGCTGGATTTCCCTGTCGTCTATGCATCTGGCCTGAACGGTTTCGCCAAGTTGAGCCTGAAAGACGAGTCGGACAACATGCGTCCCTTGTTCGAAACTATCCTCAGCCATGTGCAGCCGCCTGCCGGTGACCCAAACGCCGGCCTGCAATTGCAGATTTCCGCGCTGGATTACTCTACTTATACTGGCCGCCTTGGTGTTGGCCGCATCCAGAATGGCCGCATCAAACCAGGCCAAGTGGTATCGGTGCTGAAGGGCGACGAGCAGATTGCACAAGGCCGTATCAACCAGGTGCTGGGCTTCCAGGGCCTGGAGCGCGTACCTGTCGATGAAGCCGAGGCTGGCGATATCGTCATCATTTCCGGTATCGAGGAAATCGGTATCGGCGTGACCGTGGCTGACCGTGATAATCCTGTCGGCCTGCCGCTGCTGGCTGTGGATGAGCCCACCTTGACCATGGACTTCATGGTAAATACTTCCCCATTGGCTGGCACCGAAGGCAAATTTGTTACCAGCCGCCAGATTCGCGACCGCCTGACCAAGGAATTGCTGACCAATGTCGCCTTGCGCGTTGAAGATACAGCGGATGCGGATATCTTCCGCGTTTCCGGCCGCGGCGAATTGCACCTGACCATCCTGCTGGAAAACATGCGCCGTGAAGGCTATGAAATCGCCGTGGGCAAGCCGCGCGTAGTCTATCGGGAAATCGACGGCCAGAGGTGCGAGCCTTATGAAATTCTTACCGTAGATCTGGAAGATGATTGCCAGGGCACTGTAATGGAAGAGCTGGGTCGCCGTCGTGGTGAATTACAGAACATGGAGTCCGACGGCAATGGCCGTACCCGCCTGGAATACAAGATTCCAGCCCGCGGCCTGATCGGCTTCCAGAGCGAATTCCTCACCATGACACGTGGCACCGGCCTGATGGCGCATATTTTCGATGAATACGCTCCTGTGAAGGCAGATCTGCCCGGTCGCCGCAATGGTGTGCTGATTTCTTCCGAGCAGGGCGAAGCTGTGGCTTATGCTCTATGGAAGTTGCAGGACCGTGGCCGCATGTTCTCCTCTCCTGGCGATAAGCTGTACGAAGGCATGGTCATCGGCATTCACAGCCGTGACAACGACCTGGTAGTCAACCCGATCAAGGGCAAGCAATTGACCAACGTCCGGGCTTCTGGCACGGATGAAGCGGTGCGTCTGGTTCCTCCTGTGCAGCTCACGCTGGAATCCGCGGTGGAATTCATTGACGACGACGAACTAGTCGAAATCACGCCGAAGAATATCCGCATCCGCAAGCGCCACTTGCTGGAGCACGAGCGCAAGCGTGCATCCAAGGAGGGATAATTTCCCAATTCTGGCCTGATGGTCTGGTGAAAAGCCCTGGTTTTCCAGGGCTTTTTTATTGTTTGCATGGTAGTAGTGTTATGGGATTGATTCCTGAACGCTATTGCCAATCCATACGGCGATAAGGGAGAATTGGCACAGTGTTGCATGAGTGGCCGAGAAGGTCGCGCTGCATGTGACGATTGTGAAGCATATGGAATGAAGCAAGGAATGCAAATGGCCAGACAACCAAGCCAGGGCGAGATTCAGGCGCTGTTCAATCTATACAATACCGGCCAGTTGCTCGCTGTTGAAGAGAAAGCGCGCGCATTGCTTCGACAATATCCCGATGCGCTGGTCGTGTATAACGTGCTGGGCGTATCGCTGGAAGGCCAGCAGAAGTTCGCGGATGCGGCGCAGGCCTACCGCAAGGCGCTCACGCTCAATCCCGCTATCCCGGAAATGCATTTCAACCTGGGCTCGGTCCTGACCCAGCTTGGGCGGGATGATGAGGCGATTGCTTCCTATAGGCGCGCCATTCAGCTTAATGCCAGGCTGGCAGTGGCGCACTTCAACCTGGCGACCTTGTTGCAGAAAAAGCAGCAGCTGGATGAAGCTGTCCGGCATTATCAGCAGGCGGTCGGGATAGAGCCGGGGTTCTTTGAGGCTTATGGTGCCATGGGTACTGCCTTGCAGCAGCAAGGCCACCTGGACGATGCGATTGCCTGCTACCGCCAATCGCTGGCCATCTCCGATCATGCGCTGGGGCATTTCAACCTGGCGACTGCGCTGCGCGACCGTGGCGCGCTGGAGCAGGCAATATCGCATTATCGTCAGGCTATTGTGATGCAGCCGAATTATGCTGATGCCCACAACAATCTGGGCGAAGTATTCCGCGACCAGGGCAATATGGAAGATGCTGTAAATTTCTATCTGCAAGCCTTGCGCATGGCGCCCGCGCATCCGGCTGCTTCCTACAACATGGCTCAATTTCTCTATGAAGCAAAGCGCTTCAGCGAGGCGATTCCCTATTTCGAGACTTCACGCCAACAAGACTGGCAGGAAAGAATCCTCTATTGCCTTTATAAATCAAAACAGTACGATGCATTCAAGCAGCGCTTTCAAGCCATGTTGGCAGCGCCGGAGCATGTGTCGCCATTTCTCGCGACCTTGTCCACGCACTACGCCACCAATTTCCGCACCGAGGATAGCTACCGGTTCTGCAAGAACCCGATGGATTACGTTTTCCACCGTAGCATCCAGCCATTGGCCCAACCGGGCAGCGCCTTGCTGACCCAATTGCTGGAAGATATCGAGCTGACCGAGATCGCGGAGCGCAAGCAGGGACGCCTGTACCACGGCATGCAGTCCGCAGGCAACCTCTTCAAGCGCAAGGAGGAATCGTTCCGCCAGCTGGCCGAGTTGATCAAGGCGGAAGTGGTCGCCTACGCGGAGCATTTTGCCGGGCATGATTGCGACCTGATGCGCTATTTTCCCAAGCAGGTCGATTATGCCAGCTCGTGGTATGTGCGCATGCGCCAGGGCGGGCATCTCACCTCGCATATCCATGAGATCGGCTGGTTGAGTGGCTGTGTTTATTTAGCGTTGCCACAGCGGCTGGAAGGGAGCAATGAGGGCTGTATCGAATTCAGCACCGATGGCGATGATTACCCCAGGTTGCACGACGATTTTCCGGTCAAGACCATTCAGCCTGCGGTGGGGGATATCGTGCTGTTCCCATCATCGCTGTTTCATCGTACTATCCCATTCCATTCAGACGAGCAGCGTATCTGCATTGCCTTTGATATCAAGCCGTCAGATGAGTTTTCCCATCTGCCCGAGATGCAGATGATGTAGGTTGATTGGCTGCCCCGGATTCTCCCCCTTTTCTGATCTATCCGGGGCGGCCATTTTTAGCCAGGCTGGTTTTGTTGTAGAAACACCCTCACATGACGAGGCTTCAGGAATACCTGACTGCCATGCCCCAGCTTCAATTCACGGAAGCGTTCCCGCGTGATTTCCGCTTCGATGGTATCGGCATCGTTACCAGCTTGCAGCTCCAGTCTGACCAAGGGGCCAGCGGCGTGGATATGGCTAACCACGGCTTGTAACGCCGGATCGCCATTTTTCTCGGTATAAACCTCGATGTCGTGTGGACGGACATAGGCCAATGCATCATGATTCTGCGCCGCCTGGTGGTCGTTCAGCGTGAATGCGAGATCGCCGATATGCGCCCGCCCCGCATCGACGCGACTGTGGAACTGGTTGACGTTGCCGAGGAATTTATAGACGAACGGCGAGGCCGGGTTGTCATAGACTTCCTGCGGCGAGCCGATCTGTTCGATATGTCCCTGGTTCATCACCACGATGCGGTCTGCCACTTCCAACGCCTCTTCCTGGTCGTGGGTTACGAATACACTGGTGATATGTAGTTCATCATGCAGGCGGCGCAACCAGCGGCGCAGATCCTTGCGTACTTTGGCATCCAGCGCGCCGAAAGGCTCGTCCAGCAACAGGACCTTGGGTTCCACTGCCAATGCGCGTGCCAGAGCGATACGCTGGCGCTGTCCACCGGAAAGCTGGGGCGGGTAGCGGTCTGCCAGCCAGTCGAGCTGCACCAGTTCCAATAATTGATGCACGCGGCGATGGATTTCCCCTTCGGTCGGACGCTGCTTTTTCGGGCGCACGCGCAGGCCGAAGGCGACATTCTCGAATACGGTCATATGGCGGAACAGCGCGTAATGCTGGAAAACAAAGCCCACCTGGCGCTCGCGTACGTCGCGGTTGGTCGCTTCCTCGCCATGGAAGTGAATGCTGCCGGAATCAGGGGATTCCAGCCCGGCAATGATGCGCAGCAGGGTGGTCTTGCCGCAACCGGACGGACCCAGCAAGGCGACCAGTTCGCCACTGGGCACGTCCAGGTTGACGTTGTTCAGGGCAGTGAAGCTGCCGAATTCTTTGTTGATGTTGCGAATTTCAATACTCATGATGCCATCCTTGTGACAGGGTTGTTAGGGCGTGAAAAGACTCATGTGTGAGCTGTCTTTTCCCTGGCGCTGGCAGCCTGGCTGCCTTGCCATTCAATATAGGATTTCAGCGCCAGCGTAATCAACGCCAGGAACGCCAGCAAAGAGGCCACGGCAAAGGCGGCGGCGTAGTTGTACTCGTTATAGAGGATTTCCACATGCAGCGGCATGGTGTTGGTCAGGCCGCGGATATGGCCCGATACTACCGAGACGGCACCGAATTCACCCATGGCGCGGGCATTGGTAAGGATCACGCCGTACAGCAGGCCCCATTTGATGTTGGGCAGGGTGATCTTCCACAGGATCTGCCAGCCGGATGCGCCCAGCACCAGGCCGGCTTCCTCTTCTTCCTTGCCTTGCGCCTGCATGAGCGGGATAAGCTCGCGCGCCACGAATGGGAAGGTGACGAACACTGTCGCCAGCACGATGCCGGGAATCGCGAAAATCACCTTAAAGTCATGATCGATCAGCCATTCGCCAAACCAACCCTGCAGGCCGAAGATCAGCACATAGATCAGCCCCGCAATCACGGGGGAGACAGCGAAAGGCAGGTCGATCAGGGTAATCAGGATGCTTTTCCCCTTGAAGTCGAACTTGGCAATGGCCCAGGCGGCTGCCACCCCGAACACCAGATTGAGTGGCACCGAGATGGCGGCGGCAATCAGGGTCAGCTTGATCGCGGAGACGGCATCCGGTTCGACCAGCGCGGCGATATAGGTGTCAAAGCCTTTGCGCAAGGCCTCGGTGAACACTGCGGCCAGCGGGATGAACAGGAACAGCGTGAGGAATGCCAGCGCCGACGCAATCAGCGTCCAGCGCACCCAGGCGGGTTCCGAGGTCGCGCGGCTGCGCGCCACCTTGGCATGGTATGACGAGAGCTGGGAAATAGTGGATGACATGATGAATTATTCCTATTTGGCCGAATGGTTGCGGTGGCTGCTCCACCATTGCAGGCCGTTGATGGCGAGCAACAGCAGGAAGGAAATGATGAGCATCACCACGGCGATGGCGGTCGCGCCAGTGTAGTCATACTGCTCCAGCTTGGTGATGATAATCAGCGGCGTGATTTCGGACACCATGGGCATATTGCCCGCGATGAAGATCACAGAGCCGTATTCGCCGACCGCGCGGGCGAAGGCAAGCGCGAAGCCGGTCAGCAGCGCGGGCCAGAGCGCGGGCAGGATCACGCGGCGGAAGGTCTGCCAGCGGTTCGCGCCCAGGCTGGCGGCGGCTTCCTCGGTTTCGGCTTCCAAGTCTTCCAGCACCGGCTGCACCGTGCGCACCACGAAAGGCAGGCCGATGAAGGTGAGGGCGACCACCACGCCCAGCGGCGTGAATGCGACCTTGATGCCGTAAGGCTCCAGCAGACTGCCAATCCAGCCGTTGCCGGAATAGACAGCCGTCAATGCAATGCCGGCGACGGCGGTCGGCAGCGCGAACGGCAGGTCCACCAGGGCGTCGATGATCTTCTTGCCGGGAAAGCTGTAACGCACCAGCACCCAGGCGGTCAGCAGGCCGAAGAAGGCGTTGGTGACGGCGGCGAACAGCGAGGCGCCGAATGTCAATTTGTACGAAGCCAGCACGCGTGGTGTGGTGACGGTGTGCCAGAATTCGGCGAGGCTGAGCTCAGTTGTCTTGAAAAAGGCGGCGGATAAGGGAATCAGGACAATCAAGCTGAGATAGAGCAGGGTATAGCCCAACGAAAGATTGAATCCTGGTAGGACGTTATGAGGTTTATTTTTTTTGGCCATGTTGTGATTCCGGGCAGTTTACTGGTAATGCTTCATGCAATCTGTTTTGTTGATGGCGGATGAGGCTGCGGCAGGATGGATTTTAGCGCCTGGCTGAGATGCAGCTTGCCGGCAGCCACCGGTTCGCCGAGGAAATAGCCTTGTAGTAGCGTGCTGCCGGATTCGATGGCGATTTCCAGATCTGCCTGCGATTCGATGCCGGTAATGACCGGTTGTGCGCCGATATCATGTATTAGTTTGATCAGTGCGGACAGGGCGGCACGAGCGCGGATATTTTCTCGTGCTTGCCGGAGAATGCCGAGATCGAGTTTGACGAATTCTGGCGATAGCTTCCAGAGATGCTCAATGTGCGAATGCTTGCCGCCGAAATGATCAATCGCAATGCGATAGCCACGTTCCTGATAATTCCTGATGGCATCTGCCAATCGACTTTCGTGCTCACCTGTGCTTTCCTGGACCTCAATCACCACTCTATGAGTGGGTACGGAGTTGGAGTGCAGGATGCGCTCGAATACCTTGCCGTGTTCATTGACGCTAGCCAGCAAATGCGGATGCACATTGAGAAAAAGCAAGCCGTTTTCTGCGTAAATCTGACGGAAATTCAGTATATGCAGGGTGCGTACCACGCGGTCGAACTTGACCAGCTTGCCGACCTGGTCGGCAAAATTGAAAGCGAACTCGGGGCTGACGGCTTGTTGCGCGCCCAGCGAAGGGCGCAGCAGGGCCTCATGCCCGAACAGCTCGCCAGCGGCGCTGTCGTAAATCGGCTGGAAGGCGCTATTCAATTGCACACCGATGAACGTGCTGTTGAACTCACCTGATACTTGCTCTTCCAGCGCGTATTCATCCAGATCCAGCGACAGGGATGCCTGCAACTCTGTTTTCAGGGCGTCGATTGCCAGAAGACCGCTTGTGCTGGTTAGCGGGGCGATATTGGGATTGGACATGAGGCTGTGCCTTATTTATTGCTGTAAATCTGGTCAAACACGCCACCATCTGCGAAATGCGTCTTTTGCGCCTTCTGCCAGCCGCCGAAAATTTCATCCACGGTAAACAGCGTCAATGGCTTGAACTGCGATTGGTTGGCCGCCAGCACTTCAGCCAAGCGCGGCCGCAGGTAATGGCGGGCTGCAATTTCCTGGCCTTCTTTTGAATAATGGAAATCCAGGTAAGCCTGGGCAGCAGCGCGTCTCTTGCGTTTGTCCACGACCTTGTCGACAAGTGAGATCGGGTTTTCCGCGAGGATGCTGGACGATGGATAAACCACGTCGTAATGGTTGCCCAGCTCCTTGTTGATGAGGAACACTTCGTTCTCGAAGGTCAGCAACACATCGCCGATCTCGCGTTGCGCAAAAGTAGTGGTCGCGCCGCGACCGCCAGCATCCAGCACCGGCACATTCTTGAACAGCTTGGTGACGAAATCGCGCGCCTTGGCGTCATCGCCGCCTTGCTTGATGACATAGCCCCAGGCTGCCAGGTAGCTGTAACGGCCGTTGCCGGAAGTCTTGGGGTTGGGGATGATCACGCCTACGCCAGGCTTGACCAGGTCGGGCCAATCCTTGATTTGCTTGGGATTGCCCTTGCGCACCAGGAACACGGTGGTGGAAGTGGTCGGCGAGCTGGCGTTGGGCAGGCGCTTTTGCCAATCGGCAGGAATCAGCCTGCCGCGCTCGTAGAGGATGTCGATATCATTGCTCTGGTTCATGGAAATGATATCCGCCTGCAAGCCATCGGCCACCGCACGTGCCTGTTTGCTGGAGCCCCCGTGGGATTGGTTGATGGTGATAGTCTCTCCGGTTTTCTGTTTCCAGAATTTGCTAAATGCCGGATTGAAATCCTTGTAGAACTCACGCGTCACGTCGTAGGAAACATTGAGTAGTGTTGTATCTGCATGAGCAAAGCCAGAAGCAGCCAGCAGGATGCCAATGGAGATTATTTTTCTTAGCATGGGAGCCTCGGAGAAGTGGAATACGGAACGTAACTGAATATAGAGAATTTATTAAATAATGTGAAAGAATATAATTCTATATATTTATAATTTTATTGCATTTTAAATGGTAACCAATAAAAAATATCCTGAACTAAAGATGAAGCTTCCATTCCCACAAAAATTGCTGCATTATTAGCCGACTTGATCAGCAAGAGGCCGAAGCGCCGCTTGTCTGGACATAAAAAATAAGTACGTTAGCGATGCGCTGACCGGACAACCGGAAGCCAGTGAACCCCGCATGGGGTCACTGGCTTTTTTGTTTTCAGCGTCAGGAAGAAAGCATGTGAATGAAAGATAGCAAGACAAGCCCGGAAGCTGGCGATGAGCTGGATATCAGCCGCATTGTGCAGGAGTTGCGCAATGTCAGGCTGGCTTCGCTGGAGCATCGCAACCGCCTGAACCGGCCGCCCAAGCTGCCGTCCCGCAAGGCGTTGGCCGAGATTGTCGACGGCCTGGGCGCGGCCTTGTTCCCCAACCGGCTGGGAATGCCGGACCTGCGCGATGACGGCATCGATTATTTCGTCGGCCATTCGCTGGATGTAGCGTTGCGCGGATTGCTGGCGCAGGTGCGCCTGGAGCTGAAACTGATTGATGATGCCGCGCAGCAACCCCAGGAACGCGCCACCCGGCTGACGCGCGATTTTGCCGCGCAGTTGCCGGCAGTGCGGCGGTTGCTGGATAGCGATATCCGCGCTGCCTATGAAGGCGACCCCGCCGCGCGCAGTGTGGACGAAGTGCTGGTGTGTTATCCCGGCATCAACGCCATCATGCATTACCGTCTCGCCCATGTGCTGCACGGCCTGGGCGTGCCATTGATCGCGCGCATGATCACGGAAATCGCCCATTCCGCTACCGGGATAGATATCCATCCCGGGGCGCGGATCGGCGAGGGATTTTTCATCGACCACGGCACCGGCGTGGTGATCGGCGAAACCTGCATCATCGGCCGCCATGTGCGGGTGTATCAGGCAGTGACGCTGGGCGCCAAGCGTTTTCAGGTGGATGCGGACGGCAGCCTGGTCAAGGGCAATGCGCGCCATCCGGTGGTCGAGGACGAGGTGGTGATCTACGCAGGCGCCACCATTCTGGGCCGCATCACGATAGGGCGCGGCTCGGTGATCGGCGGCAATGTCTGGCTGACGCACAGCGTTCCCGCCAACAGCAATATCACCCAGGCGCAGATGAGAGAAGGAGCTCCCACGAGCCAACATACTGGCGCTGTGACCCATCAATGAATCCAAGGGGCTTCGCAGCCCGAATCTACCAATTGCATATCAACAAGGAGAGTATTAAATGACCGATATCCATCAGGGACATACCGCATTAGGCGATGTCGCCGCCCGCACGCTGTCGAATGCCACAAAAACCGTGCCCATGCTGGGTACCATCACGCCGCGCTGGCTGGTGCACCTGTTGCAGTGGGTGCCGGTCGAGGCGGGCATCTACCGCGTCAACAAGGTCAAGGACAATCACCATGTCGAGGTGGATTGTTCCAACAAGGACGAGCGCGAGCTGCCAGCGACCTTCGTCGATTACGAGGAATGGGGCCGCGAATATGTGCTGAACGCCGTCAACACTGTAGTGGATGTGCATACCCGCATCTCCGACCTTTACAGCAGCCCGCACAACCAGATCCGCGAGCAGTTGCGCCTGACCATCGAGACGGTGAAGGAGCGCCAGGAAAGCGAACTGATCAACAACAAGGAATATGGCTTGCTGCACAATGTCGCGGAAAGCCAGAAGGTGAAATCTCGTAGCGGCGCACCCACGCCGGATGATTTCGATGAGCTGATTTCCCGCGTGTGGAAGGAGCCTGCCTTCTTCCTCGCGCATCCGCAGGCGATTGCAGCCTTTGGCCGCGAGTGCACCCGCCGCGGCGTGCCGCCCCCGACCGTCAGCCTGTTCGGCTCCCAATTCATCACCTGGCGCGGCATTCCCATCATTCCGTGCGACAAGCTGCGCGTGACCAAAGGCAAGACCAATATTCTGCTGCTGCGCACCGGTGAAAGCCGCCAGGGTGTCGTGGGCCTGTACCAGCCCAATCTGCCGGGCCAGCAGAGCATGGGGCTTTCCGTGCGCTTCATGGGTATCAATCACAAGGCGATCGCGTCGTACCTGGTTTCCCTCTATTGCTCGCTGGCGGTGTTGACCGAGGATGCGATTGCCGTGCTCGAGAATGTCGACGTAGGCAACTACTATGACTACAAGTAATTTCGACGACCTATCATCGTTCGAGCCGGAAACAATTCTCGCTGCACTGCCGGGCGAGCATCCGCGTATGGCGGCGGCGCTGGCCGTTGGCCGGGAAGCGCAGACGGGCGGGCATCTGGATGTCGACGAGCTGACGCGAATAGCGAACGAAATCTATGCCGAGGGCTTTCTGCCGGGCGCGCAAGGCTTTCCTTCTACTGCCTCCATGTCGGATGCCGCCGTGCCTTATACTGCTGACAGCCCCGGGATAGGCGCGCCTGTGCCGCCAGCACCCTCGGTAGTTTCAGCCGTGCCCGCCGCAGGCAATGTCATCCCGGGTTATGAAACTACACCTGTCAGGCAGCCCAGCCTTGGCGTATCGCCATCACAATTACCTCCCGAGTTCAGCAATGAGCGTGCCGGGGCGACGGGCCCAGCGCCAGTTTTCCCGGGTTTGGACATCAGTAGCCTGTTGGGCGGCGTGGAGATTCCCTATGCCGTGGACCTGCAGGATTTGTTCGCGGTGCCGGGTAGTCCGGCGAATCCGGGACTTGGCAGCGTAGACAAGGCGGCCGCGCCATATTATTTCCTCGCAGAAAAGCCTGGCGTCCCGGAATTGTCCGGGTCTGCACATCCGCCTTTCGATGCCAATCTGGTGCGCAAGGATTTTCCCATCCTGCGCGAGCTGGTCAATGGCAGGCCGCTGATCTGGCTGGACAATGCAGCCACGACCCAGAAGCCGCAGGCCGTGATCGACAGACTCAGCTACTTCTACCAGCACGAGAACTCCAACATTCACCGCGCCGCCCACGAACTGGCGGCGCGTGCCACGGATGCCTATGAAGGCGCGCGCGAAACCGTGCGCCGTTTCATTAATGCGCCCGCGGTGGAAAACATCGTGTTCGTGCGTGGCACGACGGAGGCGATCAACCTGGTGGCCAAGACCTGGGGCAGGAAGCATCTGGGAGAAGGCGATGAAATCATCGTGACCAACCTGGAGCACCATGCCAACATCGTCCCCTGGCAGCAGCTTTGCCAGGAAAACGGCGCCAGGCTCAAGGTCGTCCCGGTGGACGACAGCGGGCAGGTGTTGCTGGACGAATACCAGAAGCTGCTGACGGAGCGCACCAAGCTGGTGTCATTCACTCAGGTATCCAATGCGCTCGGTACGGTCACGCCCGCGCAGCAGATGATCGCTATGGCGCATGCAGCCGGTGCGAAAGTCCTGCTCGATGGAGCGCAATCTATTTCACATATGCGTACCGATGTGCAGTGGCTGGATTGCGATTTCTTCGTATTCTCGGGCCACAAAGTGTTCGGCCCCACCGGCATCGGAGCGCTCTACGGCAAGCGGGAAGTGCTGGACGACATGCCGGCCTGGCAGGGCGGCGGCAACATGATCCAGGACGTCACGTTCGAGAAAACCGTGTATCACGGCGCGCCAGCCAGGTTCGAGGCAGGGACGGGCAATATCGCCGATGCCGTCGGCATGGGCGCCGCGCTGGAATATGTCGAGCGCTTGGGCATTGAAAACATCGCGCGCTACGAGCACGAGCTGCTGGTCTACGCCACCGCCGCGCTCAGCAAGGTGCCGGGCTTGCGCTTGATCGGCACAGCGCAGGAAAAAGCCAGCGTGCTTTCGTTCAACCTGGAAGGCTACAAGAGCGAAGAGGTCGGCGCAGCCCTGAACCAGGAAGGCATCGCGGTGCGTTCCGGCCATCATTGCGCGCAGCCAATCCTGCGGCGCTTCGGCGTGGAAACCACGGTCAGGCCATCGCTTGCGTTCTACAACACCTATGCGGAAATCGACGTGCTGCAGGGCATATTACTGAAACTGGCATCCGCAAAGCGTTAAATTTGTGGAATGACGATAATTGCCCTCGCATTCATTGAATGCGAGGGCTTTTTATTGTCCAGAGAGCAATAGCTTGAATATCAAGCCTGAATATCCTCGCATTGGCCGCTGACTAGCATGTTGACCCTTTATGATCAATTACCCTTTATGGTCATTGAGCGCAGTCCCTTTTCTTACCATCATCCGGGTTTCAAGATTTTTGATAGGAGAATACTGATGAACACCATCACCTATGGCAAGTTCGACACCAAGAATGTAGCGCCGATCACCACTGACCTTGACGGCTGGCAGCCGGTGGAAGGTTCCCCAAGCATGAAAACCTGGATCGAATATGCAGCCGAAAACGGCAAGTTGCTATCCGGCTTCTGGGAGGCACAGCCTGGCACTTATGCAGTGACATACAATGCCGATGAAGTGGTGCATATCTTTGAAGGCGAGGCTGTGCTGACCGATAAAGATGGACAATCCGTCACCTACAAGGCTGGCGATAGTTTCGTGGTGAAAGCTGGCTTCAGCGGCACATGGAAAACGATCAAGACAATCCGCAAGATTTTCACCATCGACCTGCCTGAAGACGTGACTGCGCCATTTGGCGGTTAATGCCGCACATAAACTGTAACTGAACCTGTAAAAGCCCTGGTTGCAAAGACCAGGGCTTTTTTTTGCGCTTTGAATCGCAATCAGGTGCAAAAAAGTGCCGGCGCGAGGCCGGCATTAGGAGGAGGGTAGAGGGAAATATCAGCGGTTTTGAGCGCCTAACCAGGATCGCTGCGCTGGGTTGTGTTAATTATTCTTATATCTTGGCGAGCGAGACTTCAGTGGCCTTGATCAGCGCCAGCACTTCGGAACCGACTTGCAGGTTCAGCTCTTTCACGGAACGCGTGGTGATGACGGAAGTAACGATGCCGACCGGGGTTTCCACATCGACTTCTGAGACGACCGGGCCGAGGACGATCTCCTTGATGCGGCCACGGAACTGGTTGCGGACATTGATGGCGTGAATGGACATGATGTACTCCTTGATTAGGTTGCGCTGTGAATATGGATTAGTGAAGCGTGTGATGGGTGGTCACGCTACATTCATCCTCCATGCCATGATCGGAGTGTAATTGTCTGAGCCGGGCACGTAGCGCGGCGGGGCCGTTGGAGGTATAGACGATTCTGACACCGCGCTTGGCTGCGCTCTGCTTGATCTTGTGGGTGAAGGTGTGGCTGATCCAGTCTGTGACCAGGACGATCAGCTCGGTATCTTGCGGGATGACTTTCTTGCCGTCGCCGACCTTGCGTCCCGACCAGTGGTTGATACGGGTCATGCCAAAATTTGATAGTTCCTGTTTGATGCCATCGATCTGGTCGCCGCCGACGATTAATGCTGTACTCATGATCAGAGTTTCCTTTGGCTTATGGAAAAGTGCCGGATTGTGTCCAGCACGTTTCCCGTTTATCAATATGTGCTATTGCTGGTATATCTGGTCGAATGTGCCGCCATCTGCGAAGTGGGTCTTCTGCGCCTTCTGCCATCCGCCGAATGCCGAATCGATCGTGATCAGGTTCAGTTTGGGGAAGAAATTCTCATATTTCCTGGCCACCGATTCCAGGCGCGGGCGGTAGTAGTTCTTGGCGGCGATTTCCTGACCTTCCTCGCTGTAGAGGTATTCAAGGTAGGCTTCCGCGATCTTGCGGGTGCCGCGCTTGTCCACGACTTTGTCCACCACGGAAACGGATGGCTCAGCCAGGATGGATAGGGATGGCGCCACGATCTCGAACTTGTCCGGCCCCAGCTCCTTTTGCGCGAGGAAAGCCTCGTTTTCCCATGCCAGCAGCACGTCGCCGATGCCGCGTTCCACGAAGGTCGTGGTCGAGCCGCGCGCGCCGGAATCCAGCACCGGCACGTTCTTGAGGATCTTGCCTACGAATTCGCGTGTCTTGGCTTCGTCGTTGTTGAAGTGCTTCTGGCCGTAGGCCCAGGCAGCCAGATAGTTCCAGCGCGCCCCGCCCGAGGTCTTGGGATTGGGGGTGATCACCTTGATGCCGGGCTTGGCCAGGTCGTCCCAATCCTTGATGTTTTTCGGGTTACCCTTGCGCACCAGGAACACAATGGTGGAAGTGTAGGGCGAGCTATTGTCCGGCAGGCGCTTGATCCAATCCTTGTTGATGAGCTTGCCTTTCTCGTACAGCGCGTCCACGTCATAGGCAAGCGCCAGCGTCACCACATCGGCCTGCAAGCCGTCGATGACGGAGCGTGCCTGCTTTCCTGAGCCGCCATGCGAAGCCTTGATGGTGACTTTATCGCCGCTCTTGGCCTGCCAGTATTTGCTGAATGCGCCGTTGTATTCCTGGTAAAGCTCGCGTGTCGGATCATAGGAGACATTGAGCAGGGAATATTCCGCCGCATGGGAGAGCAGGGGGGCGGCAATTAGCGCAACCGCGCCGAGCAGAGCCTTGAGTTTCAATTTGTGGTCGATCATGTTGTTGCTTTCCTTTACTTAAAATCTATTTAGAACTGGAACTGCAAGCGGCTGAACAGGATGCGCTCGTCCTCGCGGTCGCGGATGTTGGCCAGCGTGCCGCCACCACCGCCCTCGAACTTGGTCTGCTCATAATTGGTTGCCAGGCGCACCCATTGATTCAGGTACCAGTTCAGGCCGATGCCCCAGGTTTTGGCTTCCTTGGCGCTGGTGAGCGGGTTGGCAAAGCGGTTGCCAGCACTGGTGTTGAATGCGCTGCTATCGATATTGTTTTCTTGGTAGCGCGCCACGATTTCCCAGGCGCCCCAGCCTTCCTTGCCGGTTTCAAACGGTGTCTTGGGCTTCACGCTCTTGAAAGAGGCATCCTCGCCGGTCAGCACCCATGAGGCGGCAATCTGCCAGGCATCGTTCTTGAGTTTGTCAGAGACGGTGCCAGCGGCATTGCGCACATCCTGATTGACTCTTGCATATTCAGCGATAACACCTAATGGACCATTGTAGTAATAAGCCTGTGGCGCCCAGCGGATGCGGGTGCCATCGCCAACAGTACCTGTGGTGTAGGTAAAGAAGTTATTGCTTTGCGAAGGAGTCTTGTATGAAGGCAAAGCCGTTTGGCGTGAATCGCTATAAGTGGCGGCGATACCAAAACCCAGGCCTTCGAGGGCGCTGTCGCTGCCCTTGAACGGCGTGGTGAACACGCGAGCGGCGTATTCCTTGTCATTGTCGCTATCGATACGTGTGGTGTCCTCGCCGCCGTCCGCAGTGCCGTTGAAGAGACCCACGGCATAGCTGAACTTGTTGTCCCATACATCGCCGTAAAGCGATGCACCCAGACCACGGTTGGGCAGGAAGTTGTTGCTGACGTAGCTGCGCTCGATGAACTTGATATCACCGCCGCCCTGCAGACGTTCCAGGCCGACGAACGGCTTGAACTTACCAGCGCGTATCTTGAATGCGGGGTCGAAGCGCGCATCCACGTAAGCATCTACGACGCGGGAGATATTGCCGCTGCCGGATAGGTTATTGTTGGCCTCGCCAAATTCAGGCGTGAAGCGGAAGTCGTATTTGCCGAACAGGGTGCCCTGGAAGGTCGGACGGATGCGACGCGCTGTAAAACCATCATCCGAGCTGTCCGGCTTGTCGAAGTGGCGATAATCCAGTTGGATCAATCCCTTGAGCTGGTATTCGAACTGGCCGTCGGCAGACTTGATACCGAAACCGGAAGGGCCTGCGGTCACGATAGGTGTTTCCTTCTTCTTGGCGGCGGCATCCTCGGCGGCGATTTCATTCTTGCGTTCCAGCACGCGGATTTTCTGGTCCAGTTCCTGAATGGTCTGGCGCAGCGCCTCGATTTCCGCATCTCCAGCCAATGCGGTGTGATGAATGGAGATCAGCCCGCTGGCGATCAATGCTGCGGAAATTGCACTCGTCTTGAATTTCATTTTTTACTCCTTTTAAATCAATTATCTATATGCGTTCTACCTGATACTTCACTTCTATTTTCAGGAAGTGACAGTTGTTTCAGCAGTAGTCCTCTGACGGGGTATATCCTGGCTGAAGCGCACTTTCTCCCGGCGCTCCAACTGCGTGACGCGGCCTTCATGTACAGTGATTTCTATCGACCCGTACTTGGTCTGCCCAATCGCCTGGACGATTTCAAGCAGCAGGTCATGGCTCAGGGTGGTATTGGATTCATGTGGCATGGCAAGCACCGATATGCGAAAGACGTGATGCACTTTAGCAATATATTTTTATATTAAAAAATAATTTATTTTGATATTTATATAATTAAATAGAATTTAAAGGCAGTGTGAGAAAACAGCTGGGAATGTGGTGTGAGGGGAGGCTGGGTTGAAAAGAAGCCAGAGAGGTAAAACTGTGCAAAAGCGCCACCACAAGGTCAATCAATATGCGGCAAGATCAATATACTGATATGGATGCGGTATAATTCCAGCCTTATGTTGAATACTATTTTGCTCGCTTTCATTTCTCTGGCCGTGCTGCTCCTGCTCTGGCTGGTTTATCGCCAATCACGCCACGATGCCCGCCAGTTGCTGCTGCAACAATTGGAAGAAAAACACCGCGAAATGCTGCGCGACCTCAATGACGGACTGAACAAACTAGGTGACCGGCTCAGCCAGGCGTCCGGCGGACAATCCGAACTATTGCGCGCGGCAGTGGCGCAGGAGTTGCAGCAGACCCGCGATGCCATGCAGTCGTTGCAACTGAGCCAGACCGAGAGCCTGGCGCAGACGCGCGAAACCGTGCTGGAGCGTTTGCATGTGACCCTGGCCGAGCAGGGCAAGGCCGAGCAAACCATGATTCATGAAACCATGCTCAAGACGGCTACCCAACTCACCAACACTATTGAGGTGCTTTCCAAGACGGTCGATGGCCGCCTCGAAGAAATTGGCGGCAAGGTGTCGGAACGGTTGGACGAAGGCTTCAAGAAGACTAATGATACTTTCGTGCGCGTGATGGAGCGGCTGGCGACCATAGACGAGGCGCAGAAAAAGATAGACGGCCTGACCACCAATGTCGTCAGCCTGCAGGAACTGCTGGGCGACAAGCGCTCACGCGGCGCGTTCGGCGAAGTGCAGCTGGAGGCGCTGGTGCGCAATGTGCTGCCTGTGACTTCCTATGCCATGCAGCATGTGCTGGCCAACGGCACGCGCGTGGATTGCGCCTTGTTCCTGCCCGAGCCGACGGGAACGGTGGCGGTAGACTCCAAGTTTCCGCTGGAGAATTACCACCGCATGCTGGACCGCGACATTACCGATGCCGAACGGATTGCCGCGCAACGCCAGTTCAAGGCAGATGTCAAAAAACATATTGATGATATCGCGGGCAAGTACATCATCCCGAATGTCACCTCGGACGGCGCCGTGATGTTTATCCCGGCGGAGGCAGTGTTCGCCGAGATACACGCCTACCATCCCGATATCGTGGATTACGCCATGAGCCGCCGCGTGTGGGTGGTGTCGCCCACGACCCTGATGGCGGTGCTCAACACGGCGCGCGCGGTGCTCAAGGATGTGGAGACGCGCAAGCAGGTGCATATCATCAAGGACGAACTGGGCAAGCTTTCCAAGGAATTCTCGCGCTTCGACGTGCGCATGAAGAAGCTTGCCGACCATATTCGCCAGGCACACGAGGATGTGCAGGACGTGCATACCACCAGCCAGAAGATTTCACGCCGCTTCGCCCAGATCGAGCGCGTGGAGCTGGAAGGTCAGCCGCAAGCCGGCCTGGCGTTGACCGATAATGAATTGGAGGAACAAGACCATGAGCGATGAACAAGGCCTGATCATGCTGATCCAGCAATATGCCAGTAAATTCGGCATTACTTTTAGCTCCAGCCTGATGGATAACGAAGAACACAAGCAAAAACTGCTGGTGCTGATGATGGAAGCGCTCAACGGCAAGCGCGGGCCGGTGACGGACGAGGATGTGACGGGCGCATGATCCGCGTTCTGTATTTTGCCCGACTGCGCGAAGCGCTGGGGATGGAAGCCGAAAGCCTGGAATGGACAACTCCCGCCAGCATTGCAGAGCTGAAAAGGCAATTGGCCGGACGTGGTGATGTCTGGCAGGAGCAATTTGTCAGTAATGCCAGCCTGCGTGCCGCTATCAATCAAACACTTGCGCCTGAAACAGCCACGGTTCATCCCGGCGACGAAGTGGCGTTTTTCCCGCCAGTGACGGGAGGCTGAATGACAGTGCGCGTGCAGCAGCAGGATTTCGACGTAAGCGCAGAAATTACCCGCTTGCGTCATCTGTATCCTCAGGCGGGAGCGGTAGTAAGCTTCGTTGGGCAGGTGCGAGACTTGAACGACGGCAACACCGTAGCCAGCCTGACGCTGGAACATTATCCAGGCATGACGGAAAAAACCATGGATGCCATCGTGGAGCAGGCCAGGCAGCGCTGGCAGGTGCTGGATGCAACAGTGATCCACCGCACCGGCACTTTGCTGCCGCTGGACCAGATTGTCCTGGTGGCCGTGGCGAGCATGCACCGCGGCGACGCTTTTGCCGCCTGTGAATTCATCATGGACTATCTCAAGACCGAAGCACCATTCTGGAAAAAAGAAGCGACTCCTGACGGCACGCAATGGCTGGACGCACGACAAAGCGACCAGGTGGCACGCGAGCGCTGGCAGCAATCATAACACCCCTCAATCACGACAAGCACCCTGACAGGCGCCTCACCTGATGCTAAGCAAGCTGACACCGCAACAACTTAATATTGATATCGATCCGCACACCCTGGGGTTTGGCAATACTTCAGAATTGCTGGACGAAGCGCAGGCCCATGCGAATACCTGGATAGGGCAGCAACGCGCCTTTGATGCTGCCAGCTTTGGCCTGCGCCTGCCCAGACCGGGTAACCACATGCTGGTGATAGGCGAGCCGGGTTCGGGCCGCACATCATTGATAGAGCAAATGGTTAAGCACGCCTTGCGACAGCAACCAGCGCCGCCCGATCTTATCTATCTGTTTAACTTTCAATTGCCGGAGAAACCTCTCCTGTTGCGGCTCAAGGCGGGCAAAGGCAGCGAGCTGCGCCATTTGCTTGATCAATTCGTCCGCAAGCAGATGCGCGCCATTTCCGCTTTTCTGCAATCAGCGCAGCAGCTTGACGGCAACGCAAAGGCTGATACGCCTGAGGCCAACCTCAAGCAGGTATTGGAACGCGAGCTGGGAGAGATATTCGAGCAAATATCTGCAAGCCTGCTGGAGCCTGAGCTGTTCCAGCGTTGGATTGCGCAACTGGTGCGGGAAGTGCTCGATAACATCGAGCTGTTCAATCCTGTATCCGGCAACGAATCCGACGATGTGCAGGAGGCCTTTATCGGCCGGTTCCGCGCCAACTTGTTGCTGAGCCGCGACCAGCTTGGCGGTGCGCCTGTCATTTACGATGACGATCCTGGATATTCATCGCTGTTCGGCGGCATGGAAGCCTCCGCCGACCATCACCTGGCGGATTTCATGCGCCTCAAGGCAGGGAACCTGCTGCGTGCCAATGGTGGCGCGTTGATCCTGCATCTGGAAGATATTCTTGCCGAGCAGCAATCGGGAGCCAACCCCTTGCTGGAGAAACTGGGCCGCGTGTTGCGTAACAACAGGCTGCAGATCGAGGATAGCGGCAGTGCCTCCGGCAACGCCGCCTTGAGCGCCTTGATGCCCGAGCCATTGCCTCTGGATTTCAGGCTGATATTGATTGCCAGCCGCGAGGATTACTACATGCTGCATGAAGAGCATGAGGCTTTCCTCGAACATTTCCGCATCAAGGTTGAATTTGCGGACAGCGCCACGGCAACGCCAGAGGTCTATCGCCAGATTGCCTGTTTTATTGCCCGCAGCTGCAATGAATATGGACTGCCGCAGTTGACTGCGGCAGCGGTAGCGCGGCTGTTGCAGATGCTGCATGAGTGGGAAGAGGATCAGTCGCGTGTGAGCCTGGCTTTCGGCTACCTGTTGCCTTTCCTGCAGGAAGCTGCTGCTTTTGCGCATGCAGGCGGCCTTGTGGATGTTGCAGAGGTTGAGCTGGCGCTAGCTGCCGCTCGAGAGCGGCATGATTATGCCGAGCAACAGATCCGCGAATCCATCATCGATGGGGAGCAGAAAATTACCGTCACCGGGCAGGAAACCGGACGCGTCAACGGCTTGACACACATTGACATGGGCGATGCCGCCTTTGGCTCCCCAGTGCAGATTTCCGCACGCTGCCATCCGGGCCACCATGGCGTCATCAATATCGACCGCGAGGTCGACCTGACCGGCCCGCAGCACGATAAGGGAATGTTCATCCTGCAACACTGGCTCGCCGCCATCTTCGTGCATCAAGCGCCTTTGTCGCTCAACGCCTCGCTGGTGTTCGAGCAGGAATATCATGGGGTGGAAGGGGATTCCGCCTCGTGCGCCGAGCTGTATGCCTTGCTTTCCAGCCTGTCCGGGCTGCCGTTGGCGCAAGGCATTGCCGTGACCGGCGCGCTGAACCAGCATGGCGATGTGCTGCCGGTGGGTGGGATCAGCGAAAAAATAGAAGGCCACTTCCGCATCTGTGAAACCCTTGGGCTGGATGGACATCAAGGCGTATTGCTGCCGGAGAGTAATCTGCGGCATGTGCTGCTGCACAAGGATATTGTCAGGGCTGTGGAGGAAGGGAAATTCCATATCTATACCATGGCGCATGTGCTGGAAGGGATCGAACTGCTGACTGGCGTTGCAGCGGGCAGTATGGATATGGATGGCGCTTATCCGGCCAATACCGTGCTAGGCCGCGTGCAGCGCAACTTGCAAGCTTATCAGGACATATACCGCCGCAACCGTCAATCTGGGCCAACAACATGAGCGATCAGGATAGCAAGTGCCGTCTGGACAAATGGCTCTGGGCGGCAAGGTTCTTCAAGACGCGCAGCCTGGCAACGGATGCCGTGGATACCGGCAAGGTGCATGTGGATGGCGACCGCGCCAAGCCAGCCAAGGAAGTACGCCTTGGGCAGCGTATCTATATCCGCCGCAAGGAACTGGAAATGGAAGTGGTCGTGCGCGGATTGAGCACTCAGCGCCGCGGAGCGCCAGAAGCAGCGCTACTTTATGAGGAAACGCCGGAGAGCATAGCCAAGCGCGAAAACCTTGCTGTGACCCGCGAGCATGAGCACGCGCAGCGCGAGCGCGGCATGGGCCGCCCGACCAAGCGCCAACGCCGGGACATCAAGAAGTTTACCGGTATTGATTGGTGAAGATGGCAGGAGCTGAAACCTGATAAGGCTTTTAGTCTCGGTGTTTCAGGACGCCAACAACGCCTTTTTTAATCAAATAGCCCAAGCTGGTCTGGCTTGCCGGGCGGGCGGAACAGGGATGTATCCATCTCCAGGCTGCGATAATTCAGCCCCAGTTTCTTCGTCATCAGCTTGAAGCGCTGCCGGATCATATCGGCAAACAGTCCGCTTCCGCGCATGCGATCGTGAAACTCCGCCGTGTTGGCCTTACCCTCGCGGCTCTGTCGAACGATGCTCATCACATGGCTGGCCTTGAGAGGGTAATGATGCTGGAGCCATTCCTCGAACAGCGGCGCCACTTCCAGCGGCAGGCGCAACAGCACATAGCTGGCGCTAGCGGCACCGGCCTCATGCGCCGCTGTGAGCATGGATTCAAGCTCAGGATCGGTCAGCACAGGAATGATGGGCGCAGCCATGACGCCCACGGGAATGCCTGCGGCATACAGTCTCCGGATGGTTTCCAGCCGCCGTTGCGGAGCGGTAGCGCGCGGTTCCAGAGTGCGGCTGATCTGGTTGTTCAATGTGGTAAGCGAGATGAATACCTGCACAAGCTTTTCGCTGGCTAGGCGGGAAAGCACATCAATATCGCGCTCCACCATGGCGGATTTGGTCACAATGCTGACTGGGTGTTTGTGCTCGGCCAGCACCTGCAATATCTGACGCGTGATTTGATAACGCTTTTCCAGTGGCTGGTAAGGGTCGGTATTGCTGCCCATGGCGATGGTGGCGCAGCGATAGTTCTTTTTACCCAGTTCCTCATGCAGTAGCCTGGCCGCATCCGGCTTGACCAGGATGCGGCTCTCGAAATCCAACCCGGCGGAAAACCCCAGATAAGTATGGGTAGGGCGGGCGAAACAATAAATGCAGCCATGCTCGCAGCCGCGGTAAGGGTTGATCGAACGGTCAAACGGTATATCGGGGGAAGTGTTCCAGCTGATGATGGATCGGGAGCTGTCGATCAGCACTTCCGTCGTCAGCGGTGGGATATCCTGTTCCAGGTTATCCCAGCCATCATCTATATCGGTATGTTGATGCTGCTCAAAACGGCCACTATGGTTGCTGACCGCGCCACGGCCTTTGAACACCAATGGCTGCGACGCGATATCGCCATGCAATGGATTACCAGGGGATTTCTTGTCCGTCATATGCATAAAATTTACCTGCATCGGCGAGTGTGGCACGGTCTATCACCTGACGCAGGCCGCTGATACTCTGCTCGGTGGTAATCAGGGCATTAGGGCCACCCATGTCCGTTAATACCCAGCCAGGATGCAGCAACAGCGCAGTGATGCCATCCTTCGCTAATTCAATCGACAGACTCTTGGTAACCATATTCAGCGCCGTCTTGCTGGAGCGGTAGAGATAGCTACCCCCACTGGTGTTGTCCGCAATGCTACCCATCTTGCTGGTCATGTTGACCAGTTTCTTGAGCTTGCCTTGCTTCAGGTGCGGCGTGAACTCCTGCGCCACCTTGAAAGGGGCAATGCTGTTAATGCGGAACGCCTCCAACCAGGCAGCATAATCCGCATCGCTGAAAACTCCGCTGCCGCTGTCGGGGTAAATCCCGGCATTGTTGATCAGCACGTCGATCGCTTGACCTTCCAGAGAGGCAGCCAGCTCATCTACCTGGCTGAAATTACCCACATCCAGCCTGTGCACGCTCGACCGGTCTTTGTAATGACTAGCTAGTTTTAATAAATCTTCAGCCGATTCAGGGTTGCGACAGCAAGCCAGCACATGCCAGCCGTCTTTAGCATATTGCCGGGTGAATTCAAGGCCCAAGCCGCGATTGGCGCCGGTAATGAGGACAGTTGCCATGCTTCATACTCCATAGTGACTAGTACTAACAGGATACCATTCGGTGGTGAATTTTTCAGGGTTGTGGCGATGACAAAGTTTTTGTAAACTGCGTTCATCATTTGAACGCAGTGTGATCAAATTACTTTCATGCTCACTGACGAATACCAGTACAAGATACTCAAACTAGTGCAGGAAAACCCCGAAATCAGCCAGCGCGAGCTGGCAAAAGCTTTGGGTGTCAGCCTTGGAAAGACAAATTTTTGCCTCAAAGCCTTGGCTGAAGTTGGATTGCTCAAGGTTTCCAATTTCCGCAACAGTAAAAACAAGCTGGCCTATATGTATATGCTGACGCCAAAAGGAATAGAAGAGAAGGCTGGTATCACCATGCGCTTCCTGAAATATAAAATGCAAGAATATGAAAACCTGCAGGCGGAAATCGAAGAGCTGCGCCGGGCAGCAGGTGAATCGGTGGATGAGGGAGTCAAATGAGCGAGCGCTATGCCGTGATGCTTTGCGGAGGTTCGGGTACGCGGTTATGGCCGTTGTCACGCACATTGCGGCCCAAGCAGCTTCTTGCCTTGAACGGCAAGGAAACCTTGCTTCAGCAAACTGCGCTGCGTCTTTCCCGTCATGTACAGTCCAGTAACCTGATTACCGTCACTCACGAGGATCACAAGTTCGAGGTCAAGGGCCAGCTTGCCGACATCCTGCCGGAGGCAATCAACGGCGTCATGGCAGAACCGTGCGCCCGCAATACACTGCCTGCCATTGCATGGGCTGTCAGCCGCATCCATCTTCAATCCCCGGACGCGATCGTCGGCGTCTTTCCTTCTGATCATTCGATTGATAATGAAGAAGCTTTCCATCAGGCTTGGGCTGCTGCGGAAGAGGGAGCGGCCCAGGGATACCTCACCCTGCTTGGCATATCGCCGACCGAGCCGGCAACCGGTTACGGATATATCCAGCCTGCCGATACGGCTGTCGGAGGCAATTCCGGGCATGCCATATACGAAGTCGCCCGTTTCGTGGAGAAGCCCGACCGGGCCAATGCTGAAGCGTTCCTGGCGCAAGGCTATTTGTGGAATATCGGCATGTTCGTTTTCCGTGCCGATATCTTTATGCAATTGCTGGCCGAACATCAGCCTGAAATCAGTGCATTGATAAGCAAGCTCGATAGCGGAAACCTGGTCGAAGAATATGCAAAACTGCCCAATGTTTCCATTGACTACGGATTGGCTGAAAAAGTGAGCCGCGCCGCTGTCGTACCAGTCGATATAGCCTGGAGCGACCTAGGCAATTGGGATTCGATCTATCGGCGCAATGGCAAGAATGCCGATGACAATGTCTGCGAGGGCGACGTTATCGCTTTGGATACCAACAACAGCCTGTTATGGAACACGCACGGCTTATTGGCAACATTGGGTGTCAGCAACCTCGCCATCATCCAGACCGCCGATGCCACCTTGATCTGTGATCGCAGCCGGACCGAGGACATCAAGCAGTTGGTGGCGTTGGTGCAGAAGCAAAAACCTGAACTTGCCGAACTTCACCGGACGGTCCAGCGTCCTTGGGGTGCCTATACCGTGTTGGAGGAAGGCATCAATTTCAAGATCAAGCGCATCTCAGTCAACCCCGGCGCCAGCCTTTCGATGCAGATGCATCATCATCGGTCTGAACACTGGGTGGTAGTGTCCGGAGTTGCCCGCATTACCAATGGCGATCGGGAAATCACATTAACAGAAAACGAATCCACATATATTCCTAAAACCCATCGTCACCGATTATCGAATCCGGGAGATGTGCCGTTGCATATCATTGAGGTGCAATGTGGCGAATATGTTGGAGAAGATGATATTGTCAGATTTGAGGATAAATATGGCCGAAATTAATCCGATTTCAGGTTCTGGGATTAATGATGTATTGCAAAGTATTAGGCGCGGTCGCGTTTCACTTTACCTCGCATGGAGCGACACAAAAGCTCGTTACCGTCGAAGTGTTTTAGGCCCGCTTTGGCTTACATTAGGTACTGCAGTTGGTGTTGTTGGTCTAGGGTGGCTTTGGAGTGAGCTATTGAAGGTCGATCGATCGACGTTTATTCCTTCATTAACTGCTGGATTAATTATTTGGCAGGTATTGGCTGGGTGTATTACAGAAAGTTCCACTATATTTGTCAAACAGGGAAGTGTGATACGCAATCTCCAATTGCCATATTTTATCCACCCACTCCAATTGGTGCTGCGGCATTTAGTAAATTTTACTCATAATCTAGTCGTGTATGTCGCTATTGTCATAGTACTTTCGGTTCCAGTTACTTGGAGTACATTGCTTGTTATTCCAGGTATTGTTCTATTATTTCTGAACATGGCATGGATTGCTTTACTTGTGGGAATGCTGGGTGCAAGATTCCGCGATATTGAATATCTGTTGGCAAGCTTAATCCCATTGCTATTTTTTGTTAGCCCTGTTCTTTATCGGCCAAGCTATTTGCCATTCAATTCAGATTTGATTTGGCTAAATCCATTGTCGCATTTGATTGAAGTTGTGCGTGATCCCTTGCTAGGAGTATCGCCCCCTTGGTTCGTGTATGCCACGGTTTTAGGGATGTTAATTTCAGGGTGGTGCATCACATTAGTCTTTTTTAACACTTGCCGCAATAAAATTGCATATTGGGTCTAAATTAATGGCAAAACTAGCATTTAAAAATGTAACAATCCAATATCCTATATACAATAGTCGAGGAATGTCACTTCGCAATCAGGTCTTGAGGTTGGGAACAGGTGGAAAAATTGAAGCTGAGGCTGGTCAAGTTAATCTTGTAACAGCACTTAGAGACGTTAGCTTCGAACTTGGTGATGGTGATTCGATTGGTCTTATTGGGCATAATGGCTCTGGAAAAACCACGTTGCTTCGAGCTATGGCAGGGATTTACGCTCCTGTATCAGGACAAGTAATGCGAGAGGGCAGCCTTGCGACAGTCTTCGAGATTGGGGCAGGCATGGATCTCGAACTTAGCGGATATGAAAATATTATTAGAATGGGGCTAATGATGGGGATGACACCATCACAAGCAAGAGATCGTATTCATGACATCGAAGAGTTTACAGAGCTAGGGGATTTTCTGCAGTTGCCGGTACGCACTTACTCATCTGGGATGACGATGAGGCTCATGTTTGCTATGGCTACATCAGTTAAACCAGAGATACTTCTAATCGATGAAATGTTTGGGACAGGCGATGCCGCATTTCAGGAAAAAGCTCATTCTCGTATGAGATCATTGATTAACTCATCAAAAATTTTTGTTTTTGCATCCCACTCCCATAAACTTTTGCGTGAATATTGTAAAAGAATTTTTTCTCTCGACCATGGTATGTTACGAGAAGTTGACTTTGATGTACTGGGGAAAAGATGAAAATACTAGTTGATGGGTTAAATTTCGAGCTTCAACGTGGAACCGGGATAAAAACCTATACAAGATCAGTGCTTGCAGCTTTACATGCGCATGGACACTCAATCGATATTTTGTCTCAGCAAGATATGCCTAAAATAAGACATGTCTCACCACTTGATGCGTATTTGGCTTCCACACTGCCATCTACATCGGTGGCAAATAACAAAAGAAAAATCTATGATCGGTGGATGCAGCATCTGTCCTTACTTGGAAGAAGTTTTAAGGGAGATATAAATCTTCATGAAAGCCATGGAGGGAAACTGCTTTCTCAATATCAGAGTAAAGAGTGGGCTTATGTCGATAAAATTCGCGTTGATCCTGGACTGTTTCTTAGGTCGTTCACACGCGCTGGCTTGGGTTTGGGAGTAAGCAATATTTCGGGTTGTCATGACCATGAGATTCTATTCCTCAGCTCACCGATTCCGATCAGAGTGCGTGGTCGAATGAATGTCTTAACAGTCCATGACGTCATTCCTTTATCGCATCCTTGGTTAATGGATAGGTGGTCAACCATAGCACAAGCTGTTGGTAAAACATTGGAGTACACGCTTAAGAGTGCAGACAAAATAATCTGCGTTTCTAATACAACTAAACTAGAGTTACTAAACCGCTTCAGTGTGGATGAGCGAAAGTTGCATGTAGTTTATCAGCCGTGTCGCTACTCTCTATCAGATGAATTAGATGAGAGTGACCAGCCCTCACTCGAAGGGCTTGGGTTGGAAAAAGACTCTTACATACTTTTTGTTGGAGCAATCGAGCCAAAAAAGAATCTTTTTAATTTGCTTAAAGCGGTCCAGCATAATAAGAATTTGCCTAAGCTTGTTGTTGTAGGGCAGTTTGCATGGTCAAGTACTCGTGAACGTGGTTTGATTGCGGACTTGAAGGGAAGAGTTCAACATTTGGGATATTTGCCAGACCGTGAACTCGAAGTGGTTCTAAAAAATGCATCTGCTTTTGTTTTTCCATCAATTACGGAGGGCTTTGGACTTCCCGCCTTAGAAGCGATGTGGAAGGGTGTCCCTTGTGTGCTGTCGGATATTCCGGTATTTAGAGAGCTTTTCGCTGAGCACGCTGAGTTTGTTGATCCGCATGACCCGGGGTCAATTGCTGAAGGAATTCAGCATGTAATACGTCGGAACAAAAAGGACACCCAAGTAGCCATGAATTATGTTCGAAAAAAATTCTCTTTAACACAGTTCGAGAAAGGGCTGAATTATGTTGTCAAGTCTTAAGCAGAGGATTCAATCATTTATTGGCCATGCCGTAGCACAGTCGATATCCAATTCTGAGCGCCCCTGCGCTTACATGGGAGATTCGAAAGCACTTACAAGAACTATTTATGGTCATAAAATGTATGTAAAGACTGACGATTTAAGTTTGGCCCCTCACATCTTGCTTGATGGGTTTTGGGAAAATTGGATCACCAAGGTGTTTATCAGGGAGGTTCAGCCGGGCATGGCTGTTTGTGATATTGGGGCAAACATTGGTTATTATTCACTCTTGGCTGCTGCTGCTGTTGGGGATGATGGACATCTACATTGTTTTGAGGCAAATCCAGATGTGTATGAAATTCTCTTTCAAAATGTTGAGATTAATGGATTTCTACCGCGGACAAAAATTGTAAATAAAGCCGTATTTTCAAGAACTACAAAGCTTGAATTTAATGTTTGCCAAAAGCATCAAGGTTCTTCATCACTATTTATAGATGAAAAATTGGTGGAGGTTTATCAAGATAACATAACGAAAATACATGTTGATGCAACTTCTCTTGATGATTATTTTCCACAAGGTTCGAAGGTTGATTTTATAAAAGTCGATGCAGAGGGCTCCGAGCCAGATATTTTTAAAGGTGCTTCTAGACTGCTTAGTGAAAATCATAATATTAAAATCATGATGGAATGGGCTCCAGCATTTTTAAATCGCTCTGACATGACGGCACGTGACTTTTGGGATATTCTTTCAAGCTACGGTTTCAAGGCTTTTCGCATTGCTCATGATTCAACTCTTATACTTGAGGGATATGAAAAGCTTTCTCAGGTAGAGCATTGTGATGTTCTCCTCAAAAGATCCTCTTAAGAGAGGGTGGTCAACATTAAAGTTCTTCACGTTTACCGCACTTATTACCCTGACCCACAGGGTGGTTTGCAAGAGGCAATACGACAAATTGCCCTATCAAGCGCATCTTTCGGTATTGAATCACGTATTTTTGCGCTTTCGCCAGACCCGCATCCATCAGAGATTGATAGACCAGAGGCGCATGTAATTCGGTGCCGGGCATGGGCTGCTCCGGCATCATGTAGTTTGGGAGGAGTCACTTCATTTCAACGATTTGCTAAATTGGCCAAGTGGGCAGACGTGATTCATTACCACTTTCCGTGGCCTTTTGCAGACTTGTTACACTTGGTGGTACAGCCAACGACTCCAGCGGTTATGACTTACCACTCGGATATTGTGCGGCAGCGCTGGCTTGGTCGTGCCTATGCTCCCTTGATGCGAAGGATGCTACGGAGCATGAGTGCTATTGTGGCAACTTCTCCTGCTTATGCCAAAACAAGCCCAGTTCTTGCAAATGTAGAAAATCGCGATCGTGTGCGAATAATTCCTTTAGGAATTGAAGAACTTTCATATTCTTATTTGGATGAGGATATTATTTTTCAGCGACTTGGGCTGGAGTCTGGGGAGCCATACTTCCTGTTTATCGGGGTGCTACGTTACTATAAGGGGTTACATACCTTAGTGCGAGCTGCGGCATCTATAAGAGCTCGAGTCGTTATTGCAGGCTCGGGTCCAGAGTTTAATGCTTTGGATGTTTTGGTTCAGCAACTGGGCCTCAAGAACGTGATTTTTGCCGGTCAAATTTCAGATTCAGAAAAGATCGCCCTATTGAGGTGTTGTAGAGCCTTTGTCTTGCCTTCACACTTGCGCTCAGAGGCTTACGGCATGGTTCTGGTCGAGGCATCCATGTTTGGAAAACCCATGATCAGTTGTGAAATTGGAACCGGTACTTCTTTTGTAAACAAGGATGGAGAAACAGGGCTTGTAGTGCCGCCTGAATCTCCTCAAGCATTGGCTCAGGCGATGAACATGTTGTTAATTGATGAGGCTGCAACCCAGCAATTTGGCCGAGCAGCCCGGCAACGTTATGAAACATTGTTCTCAGGTAAGGTGCTTGGTAAGGCTTATGCCCATTTATACAATGATGTTTATGTTCGGATGTAATAGTTTAAATTCATGAGTGCCATGCCAAAGATGGCTTTGGCCATCAGATTAGACTATTTCTTGCAAGCCACTTAGACCTGTAATTAACTACTCTGCTCGTTTAGTGAGTATTGCAGCGATATTATTTGATTTTTTGGACGCTGGTGTATGATTTTTAGCGTTAATATTTTTAATGTTGCGGGGGTTTTTAGTGCACCAAGCAGAGAACATCTTGCTTACAGGTGGTACTGGTTTTGTTGGCAAGGCATTATGTGCTTATTTGCGGCAGCATGGTTATCATGTAATAACAGTTGGGCGTGCTGACAATGTACAAGCCAGAGCTCTGGACTATCAAGTGATTTCAATTGATCGCCAAACAGAGTGGACCCGTATTCTTGATGATGTTGATGTCGTCATTCATCTTGCAGCCCGGGGTCATGTTATGAAGGAGCAGCTTGCCAATCCCTTGGATGCCTATCGTGAAACGAATGTTGACGGTACGCTAAATCTGGCTCGCCAAGCCGCCAAGTCAGGGGTGAGGCGTTTTATCTTTGTCAGCTCCATCAAGGTTAATGGTGAGCAAACCTTGCTTGGAAAGCCTTTTGCTGCGGATGATATACCTGCTCCCGAAGATGCATATGGCATTTCTAAGTTAGAGGCGGAGCAGGGGTTGTTAATTCTGTCTAAGGAAACCGAGATGGAGGTGGTTATCATCCGTCCGCCATTAGTGTACGGGCCAGAGGTTAAGGAGAACTTTGCTAGTATGATGAAGTTTGTTGCAAGCGGTGTGCCTTTACCTTTCGGAGCCATCTATAACCAGCGCTCTTTGGTGGCGATTGATAATCTGGTAAGTCTGATCATCACATGTATTGATCATCCGGCAGCCGTTAATCAGGTTTTTCTTGTTAGCGACGGTGAGGATGTATCCACTTCCGATTTGCTGCGGCGTTTAGCCAAGGCTGCTGGCGTTTCTTCTCGATTGATTCCAATTCCAGCCGGTTTGTTAAACATGGGTTTGACCATGCTGGGTAAAAAGATGATTGCCCAGCGGCTTTTGGGTTCTTTGCAAGTCGATATTTCCAAGACTCAGGAAATGTTGGGATGGGCGCCGCCTGTGAGCGTGGATGAAGGTCTGCTGCGTTGTTTTGATGCAGAAGGCTGATCGTGATTCGATTTTTTGATGTTGTATTCTCACTCTTAGGCTTGATTGTCGGCTTGCCATTACTTCTAATTATCTATGTCTTAGGGGTGTGGGATACAGGGGCACCTTTATTTTGCCAGGTGCGTGTCGGACGCTATCAGCAACCTTTCACCTTGGTGAAGTTTCGCACCATGCAGGTGAATACGGCTTCAGTTGCCAGTCATTTGGCTTCGGCTTCATCGATTACAAAATTGGGAAGTTTTTTGCGCAAGACCAAGTTGGATGAGTTGCCGCAGTTATGGAATGTACTGAAAGGGGAAATGAGCCTTGTCGGACCGCGGCCTAATTTGTTCAATCAAGAGGAGCTGATCGCCGAGCGGGCAAAGCTAGGTGTCTATGATGCGCGCCCTGGCATTACGGGAATTGCGCAGGTGAACGGTATCGATATGTCCGTTCCTCAGCTTTTGGCTGAAACGGATGCACGCATGTTGCGCGATATGCGGGTATCGCTTTATTTTAAATTGTTGTTCCAGACGCTGCTGGGTAAAGGGCGTGGCGATCGTGTTGTGCGTTGATTTAGCAAGGACATGTGTTAATTGTTGTGAATGATGGGTTATTAGGAAACGGTTTTGAGTAAAATGCATTTATTTCATTTTGGGTTTGATGCGTGCTGAACATCCATTCAACATTCAAGTGGTCCAATTATATTAGTTTGAGGAACCCACGGTCTTTAAGCGCCTGGCTTCATGATATTGCTGTTGCGGCGTTGGCATGGTGGGTGGCTTTTCTTTTCCGCTTTAATTTCGATATTCCGAACAACTTCACTCAAAGCATGCTGGAAAGTGCCGCTTGGGTTATTCCTTTGCAGGCAATGGTATTCTTGTTTGCCGGTCTTTATCGCGGAGTCTGGCGATTTGCCAGTTTGCCGGATTTGCAGCGGCTGATTCGCGCGATTGCGATCAGTGCTGTTCTAGTTGTGGCGGTTTTATTCATGTTTAAGCCTAATGGAATAGTGCCTCGATCCGTGCTGATTATGGACCCTATGCTGTTATTGCTGATCATGGGAGGGAGCCGTTTTGCCTACCGTGCATGGAAAGAGCATCGTTTGTATGGGGCGATACAATTTTCAGGCAAGCCAGTGCTGGTATTAGGAGCAGGTGAGGCGGCGATTGCTTTGTTGAAGGACCTATCCAAAAGTTATGAGTGGCATGTCGTCGGTTTGCTGGACGATAACAAGGCGATGCATGGGCGGGAGTTGCTGGGAGTCAATATCCTGGGTTCGGTTGAGCAGTTGCCGGATATTGCGAAGAGGTTGTCGGTTGAACATGTGATTGTGGCCATGCCATCTGCAAGACATCAACGCCGTCGACAAGTAGTAGAGCTAGCCAGTCAATGTGGATTACATGTATTGACCGTGCCTTCTTTCGATGACTTGATGAGTGGCCGTTTGAGCATGTCCCAGCTCAGGCCGGTTGATGTGGAGGATTTGCTGGGGCGTGATCCGGTTACCTTGGATGGTGAGGGTTTGCAGCACCTGATTGAGAAACAAGTGGTGTTGATCAGCGGAGCAGGTGGGTCGATCGGCTCGGAGTTGTGCCGCCAGGTCTTGAAATATCGTCCTGAGTGCTTAGTCTGCTTTGATCAATCGGAATACGCGCTTTATCGGCTGGAGCAGGAGTTTTCACGGCTTGAGGTCGATACCCGGATTGAATATGTGGTGGGAGATGTAAGAAATGCCCGCCGGGTGCAGCAAATACTCGGGCGCTACAAGCCTGTTGTGGTGTTTCATGCAGCGGCCTATAAACATGTGCCCATGATGGAAAACCGCAATGTGGCGGAGTCATTGTCAAATAATGTCAAAGGGACTTACACATTGGCACAGGCATGTAAAAGTGCCGGAGTTGTTAAGTTTGTGC
This sequence comes from Methylobacillus sp., assembly GCF_036844465.1. NCBI lineage: Bacteria > Pseudomonadati > Pseudomonadota > Betaproteobacteria > Nitrosomonadales > Methylophilaceae > Methylobacillus > Methylobacillus sp. The sequence goes on along the minus strand of NZ_DAIUFW010000001.1, from coordinate 321,322 downwards.
TGGTTTCGACCGATAAGGCAGTAAACCCGACCAATGTGATGGGAGCGAGCAAGCGATTGGCCGAGATGGTGTGCCAGGGATTGCAGGAAGAATCTGGTACACGGTTTGTTGTGGTACGTTTTGGCAATGTGCTGGGCAGCAGCGGCAGTGTGATTCCCAAGTTCCGCGAGCAGATTGCACAAGGCGGGCCGATTACAGTAACGCATCCCGAGATTACACGTTATTTCATGTCCATTCCTGAAGCATGCCAGCTGGTGATGCAGGCTGGCATGATGGGACACGGCGGGGAAATCTTTGTGCTTGATATGGGAGACCCGGTCAAAATTGTCGATTTGGCACGTGATATGATACGTTTGTCCGGTCTTAATGAAGATGACATTGAGATTGTGTATTCTGGACTGCGCCCTGGTGAGAAATTGTATGAGGAACTTTTGGCGGATGATGAGCTCACTATGCCAACCCCACACGACAAATTGCGTATTGCGGTGGCGCGCCGGGTGGATGAGGCTTGGGTGCAGGCCTTATTGAAGTGGATAGACACAGCCTCCTTGATTGAGGAGGAAATAGTCATCAAGCAGGAACTGAAGACATGGGTGGAGGAATATGCAGGGAATATTCATGCCAGTCCAACGGTGAATTCTCCCATTAGGTCTTCAATTATTCATTAGAAGAAAGATATTCAGAAATGACAAAGAAAATTACCAAAGCGGTTTTCCCCGTAGCAGGCTTGGGTACACGTTTTTTACCAGCCACCAAGGCTAGCCCCAAAGAGATGTTGCCTATTGTCGACAAGCCTTTGATTCAATATGCCGCAGAAGAAGCCGTAGCGGCAGGCGCGACCGAGCTGATTTTTATCATCGGGCGCAACAAGCGTTCCATTCCCGACCATTTTGACAAGTCTTTCGAGTTGGAAGCCTCACTGGAAGCCAGCAAGAAGATAGACATGCTGCAGCAAGTCCAGAATATTCTGCCGAAAGAAGTATCCTGCATTTATATCCGCCAGGCTGAAGCCTTGGGTCTGGGGCATGCTGTGTTGCTGGCCAAATCAGTGGTGGGTGATGAGCCTTTTTCCGTCATTCTTGCAGATGACCTGATTGATGCAGGGAAACCTGCAATGCAGCAGATGACGGAATTGTTTGAGAAAGAAGGCGCTTCCATTCTCGGTGTCGAGGATGTCGATCCTAGCGAGACAGCCAGTTATGGGATTGTGGATGCGACTGAAGTAGCTGGCCCAGACGTGCTGCAATTGAATGGCATTGTTGAGAAGCCGCAACCAGAAGAGGCGCCTTCCAACTTGGCAGTTGTTGGCCGTTATATTCTCACCCCTGAAATCTTTGCCTGTCTGGAAAATGTCAAACCTGGCAAAGGCGGTGAGATTCAGTTAACGGATGGTATTGCTGCATTGATGGAGAGGCAAAGGATATTGGCCTACCGTTTTGACGGCAAACGCTACGATTGCGGAAGCAAGCTGGGATACGTCAAGGCGAATGTGGAATATGCCCTGAAACATGAAGAGTTAGGTCCTGAATTCGCCCAGTATCTGCGTGACTTGACCAAGTAATACTGTGTCAGCATTGCAGCGCAATCCGGCAGATATTCTGCAGCAAGCCGTACTGATTCACGATGAGGCCAGCGTCAATCAGGCCATAAACTGGATTGCACAGGAAATCACGGCGCTCTTGAAGGACGAAAATCCGCTTGTGCTGTGCGTGATGGGCGGTAGCGTAGTTTTTACAGGCCAGCTATTGCCCAAGCTGGCTTTTCCCTTGGAATTTGGCTATGTCCAGGCCAGCCGGTATCACAACCGTACGCATGGCGATATGCAACTGGCCTGGAAGGTCAAGCCGGGAGAGGAGGTTCGTGGACGGACTGTTCTGGTGCTTGATGATATCCTGGATGAAGGCGTGACCTTGGCTGAAATCAAGGCGCAATGCCTGGCGTTGGGAGCCAAACGTGTAGTTATTGCTGTGCTGGTGGAAAAGGCTTTGCAGCAGCAAAAACCAGTCAGCGCGGATTTTATTGGCCTCGAAGTTCCCAATCAATATGTATTCGGATGCGGCATGGATGCTTATGGCTGGTGGCGTAACCTGCCAGCTATTTATGCCATGCGAGGTTGAGTGATCATCCTCGGGCAACTGCTGAGATGCCCAAACCATGCTTTATCCCGTTACACCTAATAAAGTCCGCGTCACCCTGATTAATCTGTTGGAATCCATATGCTGAAATACATACTGGCCATCGGTATATTAGTTTCCTGGTGCAGCGCATATGCAGAGACTCCTTCCGATGAGCTGATCCTGGAGTTCATGCAAGTATCCAATGTCAAAGGGACATTGGATACTATGCGCACCAATGCAGATATCGCTTTGAGAAACAGCTTCATGCAATCTCTGCAATATCAACAGCTTAATGACAGGCAAAAGAAAATAGCGCGCGAAGCTGGTGATAAGGTAGTGAAAATCCAGCAGGACTCCTTGACCTATGATGGTATCGTCAAGCTGGTGTTGCCGCTTTACCGCCGCACGTTTACCCGGGAAGAGTTGCAGGTGGCGATTGATTTCTACCATTCCCCTGCAGGCAAATCCATCAACCGGAAAATGCCGTTGCTGGCGGCAGATTCAATGAAATTAACAGCGGAGCTGAACCAGAAGGTGATTCCGCAATATCAGAAGATTGTCCAGGAAACGGCAGAACGCATCAGGTTGGCTAAGTAGTTTTGCCAATGAGATGAGGAGTAACTCATTCTGTTTTTTCTTTTATCTTGGATGGGGAGCTGCTTTTTGCGGGTGGAGTGGCGGTAATCTGTTCGATTGACTGAGGCTCGGTCTGCATCATCATGATGGATTCCAGAGCCTTTTGTTCGTCCAGCAGGGGCTCATCGGCTTGCAGCAATGAATGCCAGCGGGACTGGACGATGCTTTTCACCTGATGCGCCTCTTCCTCCATATCCAGCAATACTGGCAGGCGCACAATACCGGTGCTGGAGATGGCAAACAGGACGATTGCCAGTGTCAGCATAGCGATTACAAACTGGATGCGGGCATTATCCCGGTGCCTGCGGTTTTCTTCCTGAAAGTCGCTCAGGCTTTTCCATGCCAGGCCGGTGACTTTGTATTGACCCTTGGCCGTGATTTCCAGGTCGCGGGTTTCCACGAGCGAAGCCAGTTGGTATTTCATCTTTTGCAGGTACCAGATGCGGTCTTCCTGCGTGAAGCATAGGTAGCCATACATTTCCTCCAGCAGTTCGTTGAGCGCGAAAGGGGTTTCAGAAACCGCTTTGTGCGCCACGATATACTTGAGCAGATCATAACGCTCACGTGTTTCTGCCGGTCTGCGGTTGAAAAGGGCATTGGCAAGAAAATGTCTGATATTGGCAGCCCAGCGGTAAACAGGCGTCAGGATGACGGGAAGTTCGAGCAACAGGCGCGATAGGGATGTGTAGCGCCGGAAACGATTGTTGCCAGCAACGGAATAACGATACTCCACCACGATATTCTGATAAGGAAAGCGCTCAATCGGGCTGGCAATCACATTGCGGGAAAGGGAACCCTCTGTATTGAGGGATTGCCCATAGACATTGCTGCCATCCACAGCCAGGATTTTCTGCACGCCGTATTGCGAGGTGGTGGCCACAATGTTGAAGGAGCGCTCACGCTTGCCGAGCAGCATGATCATGAATAGCCAGAGATTGAGCTTCATTTCGTCAGGGTTTGCTGTTGCGTTTGTGATTGAGCACGGTGGAGAAGTATCTACTCTACACTGAGAACCCGTATTGCTGGAATGCCTTTACCCAATCGTACTAATGTGACCGGAAGAAGTGGGTAATAAAAAAAGCCCGCGATAGCGGGCTTTACACTGAATTTTCAGGGGTTATGCCAGTGCGCGCTCGATACGCTCCAATGCCTTGCGGAGGTTGTCCATCGAGGTGGCAAATGAAATGCGGAAATAGCCGTCCGCGCCAAAGGCCGAGCCTGGAACGATAGCCACACCTTCCTGCTCCAGCAGGTATTCGGACAGCGCAATATCGGTAGCAGCCTTGATCTTGCCTTCGTTGAACAGATTGCTGATGGCTTCGCGGGCATCGGGGAATGCATAGAATGCGCCGCCAGCCTTGATGCATTTCAGGCCGCGCATGCTGTTGAAGCGCTCGACGACAAACTCATGGCGTTCACGGAAGGCGTCAAGCATGGGGGTAATGCATTCCTGCGGACCTTCAAGCGCAGCCTGGGCCGCCACTTGCGAGATGGAAGTCGGGTTGGAGGTGGATTGTGATTGCAGGATTTCCATTGCTTTGATGATAGGGGCAGGGCCGGCGGCATAGCCGATACGCCAGCCGGTCATGGAGTAGGCCTTGGAAACGCCATTGAGCACGATGCAGCGCTCCTTGAGTTCCGGCGTGGCATTGAGGATGTTGTAGAACTTGTCACCAGTGAGGTTGACGTGCTCATACATATCATCAGTGGCAACCAATATATGAGGATGCTTTTTTAGCACTTCGCCCAATGCCTTGAGTTCTTCCAGGCTATAGACTGCACCAGTCGGGTTGGACGGGGAGTTGATCATGAACAGCTTGGTTTTTGGCGTGATGGCGGTTTCTAGCTGTGCTGCAGTCAGCTTGAAACCCTGTTCGATACCGCACTCGATGATAATGGGCTTGGCGCCGGCAACCAGCGCGATGTCCGCATAGGAAACCCAGTAGGGAGCGGGTACAATGACTTCATCGCCAGGGTTCAGCACTGCCAACGCCAGGTTGAAGATACATTGCTTGCCGCCCACGCCGACAATGACTTCCTTCTCGGTGTAGTCCAAGCCATTCTCGTTCTTGAACTTGGCGACAATGGCTTTCTTCAGGCTGGGAATGCCGGCGACAGGGGTATATTTGGTGAAGCCTTGGTCAATCGCTTTTTTTGCGGCATCCTTGATGTGCTGTGGGGTGTCGAAATCCGGTTCACCTGCGCCCAAGCCAATAATGTCGCGGCCTTCTGCCTTGAGTTTTGCGGCACGGGCGGTAACAGCCAAGGTGGGAGATTCTTTGATGGATTGAACGCGCTGCGAGAGTTCCAAGATCTAAATCCTATAGAGAAATTATAAAGATAACGGCAAAACGTCTAATTTTACGCGCATTATTTGTAATGCGGAATATGGCACTGCGGGATATTTGGGCGACACGGGGCTGGCCTGTTAAAATCACTTATTCTTCTCATGGGTGATTGTTGTGATTGTCACTTTTCCTGGCAGTAAATATAAGCTTTTCCAACCCTTTCCTCCGGCGGGCGATCAGCCGGTCGCGATTGAGCGGCTGACAGAAGGTATCAATGAAGGGCTGAAATTCCAGACTCTGCTTGGCGTCACCGGCTCCGGCAAGACCTACACCATGGCCAATGTCATTGCGCGTACTGGACGTCCTGCGATTGTGATGGCGCCGAACAAGACGCTGGCCGCGCAATTGTATTCGGAGTTCAAGGAGTTCTTCCCGCAGAATGCAGTGGAATATTTCGTTTCCTATTACGACTACTACCAGCCCGAAGCCTATGTGCCGTCGCGCGATCTGTTCATCGAGAAGGATTCCAGCATCAACGACCATATCGAGCAGATGCGGCTCTCGGCGACTAAAGCCTTGCTCGAACGCGAGGACAGCATCATTGTTGCTACGGTGTCCGCCATCTACGGTATTGGCGACCCAGGCGAATATCACGGCATGGTGCTGCATATCCACCTAGGCATGAAAACCACGCAGCGCGATATCGTCAACAAGTTGATCGCGATGCAGTACGATCGCAACGATTTTGATTTTTCCCGTGGCACATTCCGAGTGCGCGGCGATGTGATTGATGTATTCCCGTCGGAAAACAGCGAAACGGCGGTACGCATCAGCCTGTTCGACGACGAGATCGAGAACATTACCTTGTTCGATCCGCTGACCGGGCAGATCTTCAACAAAATCCACAACTTCCGCATTTTTCCCTCCAGCCATTATGTGACGGCACGCGAGGCGACGATACGCGCGATGGAGACCATCAAGCAGGAGCTGCGCGAGCGCGTGGATTTCTACATCAAGACTGGCAAGCTGGTGGAAGCGCAACGCATTGAGCAGCGCACGCGCTTCGACCTGGAAATGCTCAACGAGATCGGTTTCTGCAAAGGCATCGAAAACTACAGCCGCCATCTGACAGGACGGCAACCGGGTGATGCGCCGCCGACCCTAATCGACTATCTGCCGGATAATGCGCTAATGATCATCGACGAGAGCCATGTCACGGTGCCGCAGATTGGCGGCATGTACAAGGGCGACCGCGCGCGTAAGGAAAACCTCGTGGATTATGGTTTCCGCCTGCCGTCGGCGGTAGACAACCGGCCGCTCAAGTTCGAGGAATTCGAGCGCATCATTCCGCAATGCATCTTCGTCAGTGCAACCCCTGCGGATTATGAGGCTACGCACCAACAGCGTGTGGTAGAGCAGGTAGTGCGTCCAACTGGGCTGGTCGACCCTGAAATTATCGTCAAACCTGCGGATACCCAAGTGGATGATCTGCTGTCCGAGATCAAGCTTCGGGTGGAAGCGGGCGAACGGGTGCTGGCGACGACGCTGACCAAGCGCATGGCGGAAGACCTGACGGATTACCTTTCCGACCATGGCGTGCGCGTGCGCTATCTGCATTCGGATATCGATACCGTGGAACGTGTGGAAATCATCCGTGATTTGCGCCTTGGTGAATTTGACGTGCTGGTCGGCATCAACCTGTTGCGAGAAGGCCTGGACATTCCCGAAGTTTCACTGGTCGCCGTACTGGATGCGGACAAGGAAGGCTTCCTGCGTTCCGAGCGCTCCTTGATTCAGACCGCAGGCCGTGCGGCGCGTAACCTCAACGGCAAGGTGATTTTCTATGCCAATACCGTCACCCGTTCCATGAAGCTGGCCATGGATGAAACCCAGCGCCGCCGCGAAAAGCAGATGGCATTCAATGCCGCGCACGGCATCACCCCGAAGGGTGTCAGCAAGCGCATCAAGGACATCATTGAAAGTGTATACAGCAAGGAAGACGCCCAGCGCGAGCGCAAGGTAGCGGAAGAGCAGGCCAGTTACGGCCAGATGACCGAGAAGCAATTGGTCAAGGAAATGAAGCGGTTGGAAAAGGCGATGCATGATAGCGCGAAAAACCTGGAATTCGAGAAAGCCGCGGACTATCGTGACCAACTGAAAAAGCTGAAAAACAGCTTTTATGGTGCCGAGATTCCCGATGGGTTGGCAGATGAGGCATGAAATGACGCTGGTGTAATTAGCTTGTAAGAAACCTGTTCAAAGAAAAATCCCTCATGTTTTTGAAGCATAAGGGATTTTTTATTGCCAGGTTCGAAAGAAATCTCGAACCTGGGATAGTCGATTATTTTTGTGTTTCCACCATGACCAGAGGTTCGCCGCCGGCTTCTTCCTTGGCAGCTTTTTGTTGCCAGGCGGCCTTGCGTGAAGTGCGCTTCACTGGAGCTTCTTCCACAACAGGGGCCACAGCCTGGATAGCCTCCAGCTTGGTTTCCACCAGTTGCAATCCGGAGTCTGTCAGATCAGCAGGTTTTTCTGCCTCAACCTTGCGGCGGCGAGGCGCGCGTGGTTTTTTCTCTGGTTTGGCAATCTCAACCGGAGCTTCTTCAACAACAGTTTCCACCTTGGCAATTTCTGTAGGGGCAGGTTCCTCAGCTACGGCTACTGCTTGTTGATCAGCATCAGCACTCTTGGCAGGTTTCTTGGTAGTCGTTTCCACAACAGCAACGCTGGTCTCGGCAACTGTTGCCACGAGCACTGGCAATTCAGTGTCTTCTTGGTTGGGCGTAGCAGGGGTATCAACCACAGCGGCTTCCAAGGGCATTTCAACCTGATGAACTGGAGCTGTTTCTACTGTAGTGTTTGCGGCCTGCGCTTCAACAGTCTGCGCTGCTTCTGTAGTGATATTGCTCGCAGGTACGGATTCTACTGCCTGCGTATCTTCTAAACGTACTTCCTCAGTAGGTTGCTGGCGGTTTTCACGAGCAGCATTCACGCCGCGAGGTTGGCGTTCGCGGCGACCATTGCGTCCGCGACGGGTACCGCGTTGCTCACTACCAGATTCCACCGCTGGGGTTTCTGTCTGCGACACGGCAGCTACAGCCTGTTGTTGTGGTTTTGGCTGACGCTCACTACGCTCCGCCTTTTCAGGTTTGTTTTGAGGACGTTGCTCCACTTGCTGCTGACGGCGCTCATTCTGGTTGCCGCGCGACTCCTTGCGTTGCTCTTGTCGCTGGTCATTCTGCGCCTGGCGTTCACCGTTACCGTTACGCTCGTTACGACGCGTATTATTGGTGCGGCGTGGTGCGCGGCCATTGTCGCGACGTTGTTCTTCCTCGGCGGCAGGCTTGACTTCAGGTTTGGAAGCAGTAACGCTGGACAGCCAGGACCTGAAACGACCCAACAGAGAAGTACTTGTGGTTTTTTCCTTGATGGCAGGAGCTGGCGAGGCTGGAGTAATACCTTTGACTGCAGCTTCCAACCTGACTGGTTTTGGCTCCTGGGCGCCTGTGGGCTCCATGTTGTCAGAAGGTAGCTCGACCATTTCATAGCTTGGACGGTTGTTCTCTTCCACGTCATCATTGCGGATACGCAGGATGTTGTAGTTAGGAGTTTCCATGTGGATATTGGGAATCAATACCACTTGTACGCCCATACGTTGTTCAATCTTGTGAATTTCCGAGCGTTTTTCATTGAGCAGGAAGGTAGCGGCTTCGACTGGCAGCTGCACCTGGATGATAGCGCTGTTTTCCTTCATGGCTTCTTCCTGCGTGATGCGCAGGATATGCAAGGCGGTGGACTCTATGCCGCGGATATGGCCGGTGCCATGACAGCGAGGGCAGGGGATATGGTTGCTTTCTCCCAGACTAGGGCGCAGACGCTGGCGCGAAAGTTCCAGCAGACCGAAGCGTGAGATCTTACCAGTCTGCACACGGGCACGATCGTGATGCAGTGCTTCACGCAGGCGGTTTTCCACTTCGCGCTGATTGCGCGCGTTTTCCATATCGATAAAATCGATGACAACCAGGCCACCGAGGTCGCGCAGGCGCAACTGGCGAGCCACTTCATCGGCCGCTTCCAGATTGGTATTGAATGCAGTCTGCTCAATGTCGCTGCCCTTGGTGGAACGGCCAGAGTTGACATCCACGGAGACCAGAGCTTCCGTATGATCGATCACGATCGCGCCGCCGGAAGGCAGACGCACTTCGCGTGCGAAGGCGGACTCGATTTGGTGCTCAATCTGAAAACGCGAGAACAGCGGAATTTCGTCGCGATAAAGCTTAACGCGGGAAACATTGTTCGGCATCACGTGGTTCATGAATTGCACGGCTTGCTCATGAATGTCCGGCGTGTCGATGAGAATTTCGCCGATGTCGGGCTGGAAATAGTCGCGAATGGCGCGGATCACTAGGCTACCTTCCTGATAAATCAGGAACGGGCCGCTCTGGATGGTGGAGGCGCTTTCAACCGCGGTCCAGAGTTGCAGCAGGTAGTTGAGATCCCATTGCAACTCTTCTGCACTGCGGCCAATACCGGCAGTGCGAGCGATGATGCTCATGCCGTTGGGCACTTGCAGCTGCGCCATGGTGTCGCGCAGCTCGTTGCGCTCCTCGCCCTCGATGCGGCGGGATACACCACCTCCGCGCGGATTGTTGGGCATCAGCACCAAGTAGCGGCCAGCAAGCGAGACAAACGTGGTCAGAGCGGCGCCCTTGTTGCCACGCTCATCCTTATCTACCTGTACGATGAGCTCTTGGCCTTCTTTCAGGACATCCTGAATACGAGGGCTACGACCAGCTTCGCCATCGTTCTGGAAATAACTGCGAGCTACTTCCTTGAAGGGAAGAAAGCCGTGACGATCAGTGCCGTAATTAACAAAAGCAGCTTCGAGGGAAGGTTCTATGCGGGTAATGACACCTTTGTAGATATTGCTCTTGCGCTGTTCCTTGCCGGCGGACTCGATATCGAGATCGATGAGTTTTTGTCCGTCGACAATCGCGACGCGTAGTTCTTCTGATTGCGTCGCATTAAATAGCATGCGTTTCATTGCGGGCTCCCGCGCTCTTCAAGCGGGCAGCAGGCTATAAGCCTGGGGCAGCAGCGGTAACTGAATTCGACAATGCGCGCGCCCGGTCTTGTGGCGGGCGATAACAACACTATACGAGCAGAACGAAGTCCGCAAGAGGTAACGCGAAACAATAGTTTCTCAATTTTTCAGCTAGGCAGTTCCATGCCTTGAGGCTGCTTTTTCCTGAGTTGCGTTTTGGTGCAATCATTTGAGATGGCGTCTTGGGCCAGCTGGAAAAAGAAATTCCAATATCGTGATGGCACGATATCAGCTTGAATTTGTTAACGAAAGCTTTCGTAAACTATTGGGTCTAGACCCCGGTACGTCTATTTCTGTCTCGGATTAGCCGTCAATATCGGCTAATATGCTAATTTTCAGTATATCCTGGGCTGTTGCGCCACATGAGCCATCATGGCCTGCGGCGGCTAGAGCGCATAATTTTCAAAAATCGCTACTTTTTTAAGTGATTGGCGAGCGAGTTAACCAAGGTATTTTTCCGTTTCGGATGTATTCTTGAAGAGGCGCTTGGCGCATCTATTTCAAGATGGTCGTAGTATAGGTGAGATGATTAATTTAAGCAAAACAAGAAATCAATTTAATCCCGCAGCTGTCAATTTGCTTGATGTGGATGAGGCCAGTGAAGGTCAGAGAATCGACAATTTCCTGGCGAAGATCCTCAAAGGGGTGCCCAAGAGCCATATCTACCGCATCTTGCGCAGCGGCGAAGTCAGGGTCAACAGTAAGAGGGTAGATTCGAGCTGCAAGCTCAATCTGGGCGACCAGGTGCGCGTGCCGCCGGTGCGCATGGCGCAACCGCAAACTGAATCAGTAGCCAAGCCGCAAGTTTCCAAATTCGAGGGGGCTGTTCTCTTTGAGGATGAAGCGCTGTTGGTGATCGACAAACCCGCCGGCTTTGCTGTGCATGGGGGCAGCGGCATCAGCCGGGGAGTGATTGAGCAATTGCGCCTGGAGCGGCCCCATGCCAAGTTTCTGGAGCTGGTGCACCGCCTGGATCGTGAAACGTCGGGCGTGCTGCTGCTGGCGAAGAAGCGCGTGGCATTGGTCAATCTGCATGAGGCAATTCGTAATAACCAGACTGACAAGCGTTATCTGATGCTGGTACATGGCCAGTGGAAAAACCAAAAGCGCAAAGTTAAGCTGCCACTGCACAAGTTTGTATTGCCCAGCGGAGAGCGCAGGGTGGCAGTGCAAGAGGGTGGCCAGGATTCCGAGACCATTTTTTATCTGCGTAAATCTTTGGGAGATTTCACTTTGCTGGAAGCGCAACTGGTTACTGGTCGAACCCATCAACTGCGTGTGCAATTATCTCATCTTGGTTTCCCGATAGTGGGCGATGATAAATATGGAGACTTCGCCTTGAACAAGGCCTTGCAAAAACGTGGCTTGAAACGCATGTTCTTACATTCTGCGGAAACCAATCTTCGCCATCCTATTAGTGGTGAAAAGCTTAAATTAATCGCGCCTTTACCAAAGGAACTTGATAAGTTTATTGAAGTTATAAATGCGGAGCCCAAGCAATGAGCAAGCGCTTTGATCTGATCGTATTTGACTGGGACGGCACGCTTGCCAATTCAACACAGATCATTGTGGACAGCATACGCAAGGGGGCGGTTGAAACCGGACTGGACGATCCGGGACAGGAAGCTGCCAGCAGTATTATTGGCTTGGGGCTAAGAGAGGCGATTCATCAATTGTTTGGCGAAGTGGCCCAGGAGCAGGTGCAGCAGATGGCTGCGCGCTACAACGTGCACTACAACGCCCGACAGAATGATGTTGTGTTGTTTGATCAAGCGTATGAAACCATTGATCGTCTCAATCAACAGGGTTATATGTTAGGAGTGGCGACCGGCAAGGGAAGACGGGGACTGAACCATGCGCTGGAGCATAGCGGCCTGGGCGGATTCATGCATGGCACACGATGTGTAGACGAATGCCATTCCAAGCCGCATCCACAGATGTTGCTGGAACTCATGGACGAATTTGGCGCTGAGCCTGAGCGCACCTTGATGGTCGGGGATACTAGCTTTGACCTGCAGATGGCACAGAACGCCAAGGTGTCCAGCCTCGGCGTAACCTATGGAGCACATCCGCTGGAGCGTTTGCTGCCACATTCTCCGCTAGCGCATTTCAACGATTTTGCTACACTCGGCAAATGGCTGGAAACGAACGCCTGATATAGGAAGCAAGCTTCCCGTGCAAGTCATAGAGAGGGAGCAGAAAATATCAATTCATCTGGAAAGTGTAACGAATGTCTGATAATCATCCGAACGGCTCCAACTGGGAGCGTGACACCTTGCATCAGCTTGCCTTGGCGACAGTCAAGGAACAGCGCCGGTCACGGCAATGGGGTATTTTCTTCAAGTCGTTGGGATTCCTCTATCTGTTCATCATATTGTTCTATGTTGCCGGATGGGGAGATAAGAGTCCGGTATCAACGCAGCATACTGCCTTGATCGATATCAATGGCGTGATTGGCAGCGACGATGTAGTCAATGCCGACAACGTGATCGCCAGCCTGAAATCAGCTTATGAAAACAAGGGCACCAAAGGCATTATTCTACGTATCAATAGCCCTGGAGGCAGCCCGGTGCAGGCGGGCATGATCAATGATGAAATCAAGCGCCTGCGTAAGCTCTATCCCAATGTTCCTGTTTATGCCGTGGTACAGGATATCTGCGCCTCCGGCGGATACTATATTGCAGTAGCTGCAGACAAGATTTTCGTGGATAAGGCCAGCATCGTAGGCTCGATTGGTGTATTGATGGATGGATTCGGTTTTACCGGCACCATGGAAAAGCTTGGTGTCGAGCGGCGCCTGATGACAGCGGGCAGCAACAAGGCAATGCTGGATCCGTTTTCCCCTATTAATCCAAAACACAAAGAATTTGCCCAGCAAATGCTGGACCAGATTCATGCCCAGTTTATTGCCGTGGTGCGCGAAGGCCGCGGCAAGCGACTCAAGGAAACCGAGGAAACTTTCAGCGGTTTGTTCTGGAGTGGCGAGAGTAGCGTGGAGATGGGGCTTGCTGACGAGTTTGGCAGTTCCGACTATGTGGCGCGTGAAGTGATCAAGCAGGTCAACGTGGTGGACTTTACCGCGAGGGAAGGTTTGGCTGACCGTTTTGCCAAGCGACTGGGGGCAAGCGTCAGTGCCAACCTGCTAGGCAAAAAACTGGGACTTGAATAGGCGCTGAATAATTATCTTATAAAAAAGCCACGAATTTCGTGGCTTTTTTATTTTTAATCAATGAATTAATTTCTGAATTTAAAGTAATTGATTAGACCATTGGTAGAGCTGTCATATTCCACTGACTTCTTGCCATCGTTGAGCTGCGGCAGGATTTTCTTGGCAATCTGCTTGCCGTATTCCACGCCCCATTGGTCGAAGGAATTGATGTTCCAGATAATGCCTTGCACAAAAATCTTGTGTTCATAGATTGCAATCAGCTTGCCCAGCATCCGCGGAGTGAGTCTATCGAACAAGATGGTGGTGCTAGGGCGGTTACCTTCAAATACCTTGTGCGGCAGCAGAATTTCCAAGACATCTTCGCTCAAGCCCTGAGCAACCAGTTCCACCTTGGCTTCTTCCAGGGTTTTACCTTGCATGAGCGCGCTGGATTGTGCGAAACAATTAGCCATCAGGATCAGATGATGCTCATTACCGTTCTTGCCAACCTGATACTGGCTTTCCATCGGCATCATGAAATCACATGGAATCAGGCGATTACCCTGGTGAATAAGTTGATAGAAAGCATGTTGGCCATTGGTGCCGGCTTCGCCCCAAATAATGGGGCCAGTGGTGCATTGCACGGTGTTGCCATCGCGATCAATGAACTTGCCATTACTTTCCATATCTGCTTGTTGCAAATAGGCAGGGAAGCGCGCCAGACCTTGGTCATAAGGCAGGATCGCCATGCTATCCACACCAAAGAAATTGTTGTACCAGACACCAAGCAGGGCCATGATGGCCGGAATATTCTTTTCCAGCGGGGTATTCTTGAAATGCAGATCCATTTCATGGCCGCCCAGTAGCAGTTCCTCGAAATGATCCATGCCAATATAGATAGCAATCGACAGGCCAATGGCCGACCATAGGGAATAACGCCCACCGACCCAATCCCAGAACTCAAACATGTTGGCAGCATCAATACCGAATTTGCTGACTTCATTTGCATTCGTGGAAATGGCGACGAAGTGTTTGGCGACATGTGCATCATTTTTTGCCGCACTCAAGAACCATTCACGCGCGGAGCGGGCGTTGGTCATGGTTTCCTGAGTGGTAAAAGTCTTGGAAGCCACGATGAACAAAGTAGTTTCGGGATTACAGCCTTCCAGGGTCTGAGCCAGATGAGTGCCATCGATATTGGAAATAAAATGCGTATTCAGGCCTTTCTTGGCGTAAGGTCTCAGCGCACCGCATACCATAACGGGGCCGAGGTCGGAGCCGCCGATGCCAATATTGACAATATCCGTAATAGGTTTGCCGCTGTAACCCTTCCATACGCCAGAGCGTACGCGATCGCTAAAGTCACGCATCTGGGCCAGCACACGGTTGACCTCGGGCATGACATCCTTGCCATCCACATATACCGGCGTATTGCTGCGATTTCGCAGAGCGGTGTGCAACACGGCGCGGTTTTCAGTGAAGTTGATCTTTTCCCCGGCAAACATGCGGTCACGCCATTCTTCTACCTTGGAATCGCGCGCCAGCTTGAAAAGCAAGGGCAGGGTTTCGTCCGTGATACGATGCTTGGAATAGTCCAGCAACAGGCCTTCTGCTTTTAATGAGAATTTGGTAAAGCGATGACTGTCCTTGGTGAACATGTCGCGCATTTGTAAAGGGAAAATTTCTTGGTAGTGAGCATTAAGTTCATGCCAGATGGGGCAGTGGGTTGGATTTGTCATGAGGATCTATAATTTTTGGTGGTAAATGTAAAATAATCAGGTCATCACAATTCATTAGTCCGGCACGCCGCGCCATGCCAATCCAGAAAGCCTGCCAAGAGAGAGGTGACCATCAATCCTACTGATTCTATTCAATTCCGGACAAATAAACAATTTCAGTTGCGATACATTATTCATCCAGCGCGCAATATGGCGCGAATATGTAGCTTTACATTGATTGAAAAGCGAATTCCTGCTATAGTCGCGGGCTTTCCACCTTGCCTTACCGTCATCGCATGCGGAAGGCTGTTAATCCAAAAGGAGTTTCTATGCGACATTATGAAATCGTTTTCATCGTCCACCCGGACCAAAGCGAGCAAGTGCCAGCGATGATCGAGCGTTACCGCACCCTCGTGACTTCCAATGGCGGTGCCATCCATCGCCTGGAAGATTGGGGCCGCCGCCAGCTGGCATATCCAATCCAGAAAATCCACAAGGCACACTACGTGCTGATGAACATCGAAGCCAGCCAGGCAGTGCTGGATGAGCTTGAGCATGCATTCAAGTTCAACGATGCTGTGTTGCGTCATCTGACCCTGAACACAGATGAAGCAGTCACTGCGCCATCCCCAATGATGAAGGAAGAAAAGTCCAAGTCATTGCTGGCCAAGGATGAAGCTGCTGCACCAGCAACAGAGCAGGCATCTGCTTAATTAAGTGAGTTTAAACCGGCTGGAGTTGAGTGGCGCGGTCACCAAAGTGACTGAGCTGCGGTATACCCCGGCAGGCATACCGGTATTGAGTTTCGACCTGCATCATCTATCCGAGCAGGTTGAAGCGGGAATGAAGCGCAAGGTCGAATGTGTCGTTCCAGCTATGGTCGTAGGGCCATTGGCAATGGGGGCGCAGGAGATGGAAGAGGGCAGCCAGGTCAGTGTGACAGGCTTTCTCGCCAAGCGCAGTCTCAAGAGCACTCAACTGGTATTGCATGTACAAACATTAAAGAAAATTATTTGAAAGGTTTTCAATCATGGCACGCGATATGTTCAAACGCCGCCGCTACTGCCGCTTCTCGGCAGAGGGCATCAAGCAAGTGGATTACAAGGACGTGGATCTGCTGAAGGACTTCATCAACGAAAACGGCAAGATCATCCCAGCTCGTATCACCGGCACCAAAGCCAGATATCAGCGCCAGTTGACGACTGCTGTGAAGCGCGCGCGCTTCCTGGCTCTTCTGCCATACACTGACAAGCACTAAGAGGTGACACCATGCAAGTTATTCTGTTGGAAAAAGTAGTAAACCTGGGTAACCTCGGTGACATCGTCAAGGTGAAAGATGGCTACGGTCGTAACTTCCTGATTCCCCAAGGCAAGGCAAAGCGTGCGACTGAAGCCAACAAGGCTGAGTTTGAAACACGTCGTGTTGAGCTGGAAAAGCAACAAGCCGAACAATTGGCTGCTGCACAGCAACGTGGTGAAAAGCTGGCTGGCTTCCTGTTGCAAGTGAGCCAAAAAGCTGGCGTTGATGGCCGCTTGTTTGGTTCCGTGACCAACAGCGACATTGCTGAAGCGCTAAGTGCGCAAGGCTTTGAAACTGTGAAGGCTGAAGTTCGCCTGCCGGAAGGTCCGCTCAAGGTTATTGGCGACCATCCAATTAGCATTGCCCTGCATCATGATGTAGTTGTGGAAATCACTGTTTCCGTATTGGGTGAGCAATAATCGCTTTCTGGTCTGACCAGAACACAAAAAGGCTGCTACGGCAGCCTTTTTTATTGGATCTGATAACCGCTTTATTCTCCGACCCTGGCAGAGGGCACGCAGCGAGGCTGGCTAAATTGCTATAATGCGGCATGGCTGACGATACACTAGAATCCCTTAAACTTCCCCCGCATTCCGTTGAGGCAGAGCAATCCGTACTGGGTGGCTTGTTGCTGGAAAATGAGGCACTCGACCGCATTGCCGATATTCTCGGGCCTGATGATTTCTATCGCCACGACCACAAGCTGATTTTCCAGCATATTGGCAAGCTATTTGAGCGTAGCAAGCCTGCAGATATCGTGACCGTGGCTGAGTCGCTGGAAAATGCAGCAGAGCTTTCCAGCGTCGGCGGCTTGGCCTATCTTGCCGCCTTGGCGCAAAATACGCCAACTGCGGCCAATATCCGCCGATATGCGGAAATTGTGCGCGAACGTGCCGTGATGCGCAAATTGGTCGAGGTCGGCTCCAGTATTGCGGAAAGTGCCTATAACCCGTTGGGACGAGATGCGCAACAACTGCTGGATGAGGCTGAAGCCAGGATTTTCCAGATTGCCGAGGGTGGCAAACGCTCCACACAAGGCTTTCTTGATATGAAAACCCTGTTGCCGCAAGTGGCGGATCGTATCGATTATCTCTATCAGCGCGACAATCATAGCGATGTAACCGGAATTCCGACCGGTTTTACCGACCTGGACAAGATGACTTCAGGCATGCAGTCGGGCGATCTGATTATAGTAGCGGGCCGTCCCTCCATGGGTAAAACTTCATTCTCGCTCAACATAGCCGAGAATGTGGCGATGGATACTGGCAAGCCTGTGGCTGTGTTCTCTATGGAAATGGGTGCGACACAATTGGTAACCCGGATGATCGGCTCTATTGGCAAGCTGGATCAGCACAAAATGCGTAACGGCAACCTGGAGGATGAGGACTGGGTACGCCTGACCACAGCACTGGGCAAGCTCAACGAAGCACCGATTTATATTGATGAAGGCGCAGGATTGAGTTCGTTCGAAGTGCGCGCCCGTGCGCGGCGTTTGCATCGCCAAGTGGGGGAGCTAGGCTTGATTGTTATCGATTATTTACAATTGATGACAGGGGCATCCACTAGTGGAAAAAGTGAAAACCGCGCCACTGAAATTTCAGAAATATCCCGCTCACTCAAGGCCTTGGCGAAGGAACTTAATGTTCCAGTAATTGCCTTGTCACAGCTTAACCGCAGTGTGGAACAACGCCCGGACAAGCGCCCGGTAATGTCAGACTTGCGCGAATCCGGCGCGATCGAGCAGGACGCTGACCTGATTCTCTTTATTTACCGGGATCAGGTGTACAACCCCGACAGCCCTGACAAGGGCACGGCTGAAATCATCATCGCCAAGCAGCGTAACGGCCCGATTGGCCGCGTTCGTCTGACTTTCCTCGGTGAAAATACTCGCTTTGAAAATTTTGTGGGCCAATACCACGATAACTACGACGAATAAACATGCGCGCGACCAAGGCAACCATAGACCTCGGCGCTTTGCGCCATAACCTGCAAATCGTGCGCCAGCGGGCGCCTGGTTCAAAAATCCTTGCTGTAGTGAAGGCCGATGCCTACGGCCATGGTTTGTTGCGTTCTGCGCCCGGGCTGGAAGATACCGATGGATTTGGCGTCTTGCGCGTAAGCGAGGCGCTGGCCTTGCGTGAGGCTGGTTATAGTCAGGTGTTGGTATTGCTGGAAGGGGTTTTCAGTATTGATGAGCTTGATCCAGTAGCCGAGCATGGCATCAGCATCGTGGTGCATAACGAGCAGCAACTCGCCATGCTGGAAGCGAGGGCAGGGCAACTGGCCCGACCCATATCGGTATTCCTGAAAATGAACAGCGGCATGAACCGCCTCGGATTCAGGCCACAGGCATATCAAGCCGCCTTGCAGCGCTTGCAAGCTTGTCCTGCTGTAGCAGATATTGTCTTAATGACGCATTTTGCCACTGCCGATGATGAGTGCGGCATTACGGCTCAACTGGGCGTATTCGATACTGCGACGCAGGGCATGGATTATCCGGCCAGCCTTGCCAACTCCGCTGCCGTGCTGCAATTCCCGGAAGCGCATCGTGACTGGGTGCGCCCAGGTATCATGCTGTATGGATCATCGCCAATGGTAGGCACAAGTGCCGCTAGCTTTGGTTTGCAGCCAGTGATGAGATTCAGCAGCGAAATCATCGCCATTCAAACGCTGGGAGCAGGGGGAACCCTGGGATATGGTGCTTGCTTTACTGCTACACAAACTACTCATGTAGCAGTTGTTGCCTGTGGCTATGCCGATGGCTATCCGCGACATGCCCTTACTGGTACCCCCATTGCCGTCGATGGAGCGTTGACGCGTACCTTGGGGCGCGTTTCCATGGATATGCTGTTTGTAGATATCACCCATTTGCCTGCCACCCGTGTGGGTAGCGAAGTCGAGCTGTGGGGCAGGCTGGTATCGGTAGATGCAGTTGCAGAAGCTGCAGGAACAGTGGGATATGAATTATTGTGCGCCGTGGCGCCACGGGTATTGTTCAGGGTCATTGGCTGATGGCAAAGGCAAAAACAGTTTACAGTTGTACTGAATGTGGAGGACAAACGCCCAAGTGGCAGGGGCAATGTCCAGCTTGCCTAGCATGGAATACTTTAGTTGAAAGCATAGTGGAAACCACCACTGGTCAGAATCGCTATGCCGCGCTGGCGCAATCCAGTGGCTTGCAGAAACTTGCGGATGTCGAAGCAGCAGATGTGCCGCGCCATCCGACCGGCATTCATGAATTTGACCGCGTGCTTGGCGGTGGCTTGGTGCCTGGCGGTGTAGTGTTGATCGGGGGCGACCCAGGTATTGGCAAATCCACGCTGCTGTTGCAGACGCTTTGCCATATAAGCAATGCTCGCAAGGTTGTGTATGTTTCCGGTGAAGAGTCAGCACAACAGATTGCCATGCGCGCAAAACGTTTGGGGCTAGATGCAGGCCTAGTCGAATTGCTGGCCGAGATCAGCCTGGAAAAAATACTGGCCACCTTGCAGCAGCATAAGCCCGAAGTGGCTGTCATTGACTCTATCCAAACCCTATACTCCGAAGCCTTGCAGTCGGCGCCCGGCTCCGTAGCGCAAGTGCGGGAGTGTTCTGCGCAACTGACGCGTTTTGCCAAGCAGAGCGGGGTGACCATGATCCTCGTTGGCCATGTAACCAAAGAAGGGTCACTGGCCGGCCCGCGTGTGCTGGAGCATATCGTCGATACCGTGTTGTATTTCGAAGGCGACCAAAACTCCAGTTTCCGCCTGGTGCGCGCCTTCAAGAACCGCTTTGGCGCCGTCAATGAGCTGGGCGTATTCGCCATGACCGAGAAAGGCCTGCGCGAAGTCAGCAATCCTTCCGCCTTGTTTCTATCCCATCACGCCGAAGAAGTGGCAGGCTCCTGCATCACCGTAACGCAGGAAGGTAGCAGGCCACTCTTGGTGGAAGTGCAAGCATTGGTCGACGAGGCGCATGCTCCCAATCCCAAACGCCTATGCGTAGGCCTGGAGCAAAACCGACTTGCCATGCTGTTGGCCGTCCTGCATCGTCATGCCGGGGTTGCCTGTTTTGATCAGGATGTTTTTATCAACGCCGTGGGTGGGGTCAGAATCAGTGAGCCTGCAGTGGATTTAGCTGTTCTGCTTGCCATTGTATCCTCCCTGAAAAACAAGCCCTTGAACAACAAACTTATAGTCTTTGGCGAAGTTGGGTTGGCCGGAGAAGTAAGACCTGTGCAGCGCGGACAAGAGCGCCTAAGAGAAGCGGCCAAACTTGGCTTTACTCATGCAATCGTGCCTAAATCTAATTTGCCTAAACAAACCATTGATGGGCTGAATATTCAGGGCGTGGAACGCCTTGAACAAGCACTGCAACTGTTACGCAATGGATGATCTCACTATTTGCGTGAAGGCGTGTGGAAGCTCCGAATCGACGTAGGGCTGGGATATCGCATTTATTACGCGCAATATCGAAAGGAAAATGAGCGATGAAAGACAAACTGCACGAGATACCGCCATGGCAGAAGCATTTCGTAAAGATCCAGCATATATGGAGAGTAAGCCGAACTTCTAATTGCCTTACGCCAAATGACGGAAGCCTTTGGCGGTGTTCTCATTAGCGGGGGTATGGGGCGCAGCGCCCCATGTAGACTGACGGCATTGAAGCCCGTAGCGGCGTTTTCCGCGGGAATTGATCCCCAGTATCAAGCCGACCGTTTTAACGCGCCCTGTAGACAAAAAAGCTGCAATCGAAGCTAGAAGTAACAAAAAACCCTCGACAGTATCCTAATCGAGGGTTTTTGCATTTTTGCGGCTGCAAGATCTCGCCTTGGATTATTGAATGGATAGCCCGTATTGATGACGCTTATATCGCTGAAAGAAATCAGCCAAATCGGAAGACTTTACTTGGTCAAAATATCTTACTGGTTGGAGCAGGAGCTATAGGGGGATATCTAGCTGATCTATTAGTCAGAAGTGGGGCTGGCCTAGGAAACGGAAAATTCACCATAATAGACCCAGATGATTTAAAGCCTGGAAATATTGGGAGGCACCGACTCGGCATGGAGTCCCTAGGACAATTGAAATCTATGGCCCTTGTAAAGCAGATCTTAATGTCTTTCCCTAGTGCAAATATTGAAGGTCTTACTGTTGACGTAAGGCAATACGACCTAGCGGATTTTCATCTCATCATCAATGCAACTGGTGAGCAAACTATTAGCGATTACTTAAGCACAACTTTGAACCATGGTGCCTTTATACCTAACATCCATGTTTGGATTGAGGGCCCAGGTGCGGCTGTGAGCCATCAGGCAAGGTGGGTATTTAAGATTTCTTACCATTGAGCCTGATCACGATGCGACCTACGGTAAAAAGTAGTTAATTCAAAAACCCTGCAATTGCGGGGTTTTTTCATATTTGCAACACGCGTTTAAATTTGATGGTTAAGGGTAAGATATAGGTAACAAGAAAAAAATCGTTCCTATAGATGAGTTATTCACCAAAGCAAACGCATTACGTGGATGTCCCTACATGGGCCAATCGATTGAAACAGTTGTACTGGGTGATTCGTGTTGAGCGTCACTCAAGAGTTAAGCGGCATCGGTATTACAGATATGTACTGAAAGAAAAACTGCGGTTGGTGGAACTGGGGTATGAGCAGGAACTAGTGAATGCTATATGCAGGTACTATTGCGAACTGAATGTCGTTAGCGGCAGGCGCCTGGAATACGTCTTGACTAATCCCAGTCCTCAAATGGGCTTGAATTTTGTCTACCGTACAAACCATGTAATTTTGCCCATCAATTTAACAATGTAGGCCAATTGGCATCTTGTTGCAAAATTATATGAGATTCTATTTGTATAAAATACAGTTACTTAAAATATTATTATCCTATTATTAACGAATAAATCTGTTGCACTTGATATTGATCGAAATGTTGCACGATTCGTTGTCTCTTCGCTTTCTCTGTGCATATCTGTAACTGGTTAATCACGTCAGCAGTCCAAGCAAACTTGCGCAGAAACGCTGCAGACTAGGCGGTCAGAAAGGTCTCATTAGTTCGTCGAGAGACCGGATGCGAAAACAGTCATCGCAGAGCCGAAGCGTCCCTGGTCCAGCCGCCGGCATACTCACCAAGGCGTAATCACGGGCCGGATCATCCGCACAGACACTGCACACATCTGAACTTTCCGCCGCTTGAATGGCCGCTTCCGTCATTGCAGCCTGCTTGGGATTCCATGTGCGCAGCGAAGCAAACCACTCAGGCGTGTGCGGACGAAGCAGCTCAGGAAGCGTGGTCTCAAGCAATCCCCTACGCTCAAGCCAGGCAGTTGCCGCCTCGATGCGCCTAGCATGAAACTGGGTCAGGATGTCGTACAGCTCTACCATCAGGGCAAAGTATTGACGAGGGTGCAACGTGTTCAAGGTCACGTAGCCCGCGTGGTTCAGGATAAAACGGTTTTGGCACAACTCCTCGTCTGCCAGCAGCCCTTCGCAGTACCTTTGCTTGCGTTCCTCCGAGCAATTGTGCCCCTCCATCATGGCAATGTGGTACTGCCAGGAATTCCTTTCGAACTCATCTCGCCACAGTTCCAGGTACCTTGAAGATCGCAGGGCTTGCACAAGTTGATCATCTCCCTCTGGATGCTCCGCCAGGTAAGCATCGATATCGTTCAGCGACTCGATCTCAGGGGACAGCTTGCGGGCCTCTTGAAGCAAGGCGTTGGTTGAATCGCGCATGGCCTGGACATTGTCAATATTCTCACGCCAGTCGGCCTCTTCTTCTGGGCTGAGATTCCTAAGCACATTTGGTACTTCAACAAGCGCCGTGCTCTTCAGTAGCTCTCCTGGATGGCAGAAGTCGGCATCCGATACAAGGTTCACGCCGGCTTCGTGGTAGGCCTGAGCGACCAAACGCGAGCAGAACTGCCTCCGGCCGGCCACGAAACCAGCCAACACGCTCTTGGCAGCGCCAGTCATTGTGTATCGAGTACCAACCGAAGCTCTGGCGAAGGAGAGGACAGAGCGCAATTGATCAATCGACAGAGGCTTCACCGGTCGAAGCACATGACCTGCGCAGCCTAGCTCAAGAATGATCCGTCCAAGGTTTCGTGCGTGAACACCGTCGCCAGTGGAATCGATCACGCTCGACGTAGCCACACAAATCATGGCGTGAGAGATGTCCGCGCCGGTGAACTTACGTATCGTTTGGCTCATCGGTTCCGGCGTGGTAGTCAGGACAACATCGCCGGGTTGGATGAGGCCGACGACGAACACCCTGGGCCGCAGTTCCGATTTACTCAATTCGTAACTCCGATTGATCATCGAACCGGCGCAGGTACTGAACGATGGGGTCTCCGCTATAGCTGTCTGTCGCCTTCTTCATAGGCCCAGACAATATCTTCTCCGCCAGCCGTTGCGAGGCAATGTTGTCCTCACCAACGATGGCCTCAACCCAGAAGGCCTTCATTCCTGATCGATTGAAGCCGTTTTGCATCTCTTTGATGGCGGCTGAAATAGCCCCATGAGCCCTTCCTTGTCCTTGGTAAGGCTCAGCGACCGCCCAGCCTACGTTGAAACATGGCTCACCTTCGACTGGGTCACACGGAATGAACTGCACGAGAGCCACAACGGTATTTCCAGCCATCCGCGCGTAGCTCAGCCTAGTCTCGCCGTTGGGTTGGTCCATGTAGACCACCATGTCTCGATCAAGGTCGCATCTCTGCACCGTTATCGCATTTGCAGCTAGGGCTTGTTGAAATGACTTGAGTGCTCCTGCGACGTCGGGTAATGGCATGGTGCTCACCTATTAGGGTTAAGTACTTCAGCCGTAAAGCCTTCAAATAACTCAGCTCCCGGCTGTTCCTCTTTTATTATTCTCTGCCTCGTTTTGGCGAGAGCAGAATCCCTGCACTCGGCAGTGCCTGCAACTGGCTGAGCCGCTGCCGTGTTTCGTCCCAATTCGGGAATAGCTTACGCCACGCGGCCATTCCACCCATCTCGCCGATGGCGAGGAGCATAGCTTTATGGGAGGCTATTAGTAAATCTCTCTCAGCCTTTAGGGTTTCGTTCTCTTGTTTCAGCCTCGCTACCCGTGCTTGTAGATTGGTACGGGATTGCTTGTCAGTCTTTTCCATTAAGACACGTAGTTTACATTGGCGCTCTTGATACTGATCAAGCAGCATCTTGCGCTCGGGCTGCCGTGTTATATCACTGGCGTGCCTGAAGGGAGAGTCCTTCTCCCGAATAACAGCGCGTGCACTGATGACAACGTTGTCATTAAGCATGCGCTGGAGAATAGTTTCCAATTCCTGAATCTTCACATGGGTCTCCAGACTTTTGGCTTATCCAGAATGGTCTTTCCAGACTTTTCCTCAACGGGGCGGTAGAGATCCTTGCCATCAGGGAATGGGCGTTCCCCTGGAGCGGTGACAAGGATTTTTTCCAGGCTTTCGAGCCGCGACTGCGCATGCTTCAGCTGGTTCTGCCAGCCAACGTTTCGGGCCTCGGCCGAACTCGCTTCGATGACGTTAATGATATCAATCATTCGATGTCTCAATTGCTCCAGCTTTTGATTTCCCTCAGAGACACTTGAGCGAGTCAGATGTCGGCAGTCGTAGCATTCAAGGTGCTTGGGGCAAGGATCGACTGTGAAGCTATTAACACAGAACCCGAACGGAGTGGCGTGCAGACCATCCGCTTCGGCAGAGAGATAGCGGAAAGCTTCGTCGTCCCCCATGTCCTCCTGAATCTTCAGGAACTCGTCGACGATCGGGCCTCGAATCTTTTTGGCCATGATCATTTGCAGGGTCTCCTGTGCTCTGGGAGCCATAGCCTCTGCACCAGGTGGTAGATCAATATGTGCCAGATCCTCCGCTAGGCTACGATGGTCGTACACGTAACTCTGGGCAACACTGTGCCGGTTGAATCGCTTGGTGATAATTGTGTCCGCTATGCCCAGTCGGAACAACTCGGCGTTTTGAAGATGTCGGAGTGAATGAGTGTTCAGGCTAAGGGCACGGTCCTCGTCCGTCTGACCATAGCGGGAAAAGATATTGTTGTCTCGGCTGCCTAGATGAAGTTGCAAGTCCGCAGTCGATGCACGACCTACCGCAAAGTAGCGATTGACATCCAGAAGTCCGCCATTTCGTTCTTCGATCAATGCTCGGATAGGCATCAGGAACATCAACTCGGCGGGGCTCAGACGATCACCGTCGTGAAGTAAAAAAGGTTTTATATCCGGTAGTTTTGTAGCCATCGTTTCCCGGATCATAGTTTCGGCCTCGCTTACTCGAAGATAGGCCTTCTTCCAGTTAACCGTCCCGATAAAAGGGGAGCCGTTGGCGTGCCGAATAGTGATGGGCAACTTGTTGAAGTACTTCATGCAATTGCTGGATACGCCGTGAGTAGCTAGTTGGCCAATTTGCCATTGGCGCATTTCATCCAGATACGCTGAGTCGAATGATTGACTGTATTTGTCGATGAGATCCTCAGGCAGCGGTTGTGAGACAAACTGAAGAGAGCCAGATACGCGACTGTAAATGTCCCATGCTGGAACTAAGGTTTCCGATGGTAGTTCTGGCAGGAGGTGGCCCGTACTGACCTGGAGGCGTAGTCGCTCACGTAACGGCCTTGTAAGCTTTTCCGCTTGTCCGAGAGCTTCTGAAACCAAATCTTCAAAGATGGCAGGGACGTGTTGAGTACTCTCGAAAAGCACGATGCCCTCAGCACCTACATCCTCGACTTGCTTTTCGGCGAAGTGCCGGACTGACAGAGAGTGGGAAATTCCTCCCTTGGCGCCTGCGAGGCTACCATCGGCGGCCAGGTACTCATGCCAGCGTGCCCAGTCAACCGGAAGTAGTGTGTTTTCGCCAACGCGAAATCCACAGGCTATCGCTATCTTGATTTGATTGAATCGGATAGCGTCGGCAAAGCTCCTAGGCTGTTCAGTAAAGACGATGCGAACGAGCTCCCAGAAAGATTTTTCATTCGGTAATTTTGCCGTTCCTTTACGATCGGAAAGCTCGGCCCTGACCTTGTTCGTCTGACGGTATGTATTGTTACCTCGCTTGAGGTCTGCCACTTTCTCATCGGCAGACTGCTGGTCTGGATAGGCGGTGCTGAACTTGGCGAGGGGTGAGCGATCTGCGATATGCAGACCATCTATCAGAGTTCGAACGGCCATGGAAATGTTGGCCGCCAACTTGCCAGAGGTGCCAATTTCAAGGGCGACGTTATAGGCACGCTGTATCGTGGCAGGAGTCAGCTCCCATGGAGCTTCTGACTCGGCACAGGTCGCAATGATTCGCAATGAACGCCCGATATTCAACAGCGCATGTCCCGGCTTGTTTCGTTTGACGAGAAGTTCGTTGAGCAAGGCCGCTTGGTAATAATCGCGCCAGTGCTCTGATAGGGGCTGGGCAGCAATGTGCTGGAGATCCTGCTTTCCACGCAAGGCATTAAGGACTTTTAGTGCATTGACATCGTAACCCAGCGACGAATGCCAGAAGTAGGGGGGAGTGACTAGGCCGCAAAGAGCTGCAAGATCCCACCGCGCTGCCTTCGGGACCTCGCCATTAGTGTCCATTGGCAGAACCCACTGTAGCCCTCGCGATTCCGCCAGTGATTTGCCGTTCTCGATGAATCGACGATAAAAATCGTTCATGCTTACTCAGTCCCGTTTTCGGTATGCATTGAACGGACATTCTCCGCCACTTGTAATGCGGCTTGAAACATTCGGCGGAGCTGTGTATACGCAGGGCTCTCCTCGTTGAAGCGAGATGCGTTGGCAAACTCAATAACGACCGGCCGTAGGCTTTCGACTACGGATTCATGAACATTAGCATCAGACAGTGGGAGGAATTTTCGACAGGTGTAGCAGCTCAGAACCGGATTCTTCGCACACAGTGATTGCCCAGCTGAACAGCCGCCAATGCCCGCAATCGGTATGCCATGCGGGGCTCCTCCAATCTGCTGATCCGGAGGAAGGCGAAGGAGAGTGGCCTTGTCGATCGTCCGCGTCCTTGCTACTTCCGCCACACTGGAGTAGATGGTGGAAAGAGCAAGTGCCTGATTGATCCGCTGCGCCTGAGTCGGCGATGCATCGAAATAGACGTTGGCCGTTAGCGTGGTGGCATGCCCCATAAACTCGGACAGCACAATGTGAGCCGTTCCAGCATCTGCCAAGCGCTGAGCTGCGGTATGCCGAAGATCCGTAGGAGACCAACGAGTACCAGTGATTTCCTCGGTAAGGTCTGTTAAGGCAATCGATAAACTCCTGGGTGCTATATTGAAATAGTTATCTGGAGGGAGATCGCTAACAACAGTAGTGCGTAATTGTCGAGCAGTGTATTCGATGAAGATCGGACACCATTCGTGTTTTACCCGCCGGGTAACCCTTCGCAGAGCCTCGTTACCTCGCTGCTTGATAAGGGGGATCGCAATATGTACTAAGCCATTTTCGTAACATCGGACATCAGTTGTTTTTATGCGTGCGATTTGACCTGGTCTGCATCCATGCTGATGTGCAATGACCAGAATGCAGGCGTCTCGAAGTTGGATGGCTGACAGAGCCTCAGGGGTTTTTCTCAAAGAATCAACGAGTTCATCCAAGTAGTCGATCAGTAATGACTGGTGATCCAGCGGCAAAAAGCACTCACCAGTTCGGACGGTTTTATAAATGTCCCTGATTGGCGATTCCAACTGACTTACATAGGGCCGCATTTCTGGCCGCCACAGCCCTATGGATAAATTGCAGAGCGAGTGGACTATTGTCCTAAGGTGGAGGGCATAACCCCAGCTCTGGTACGGCCGAACCTCAGTCACCCAAAGATTGCGGAATTCTTCAGGTTGCAGAATTAATGCCTTAATGAAATGCTCGGGCTTGCCGAGAATTCCGTTGCAAATAGTTGCCACCCCAGAAGGATCAAGCCTAGAAAGTAGGTCTGCTGCAACGTGTTTAAAAATTGAGCTGAGGTTATTTTCAAGAGCTGAAAAATCGAGATTGATCTTTACGCCATCGAATCGGATTTCCCATACATCCGAATCCTCTAAATTTCGGATTGAATAGTATTTCTCATCGAAGTCGTCGTAATAGCGAATTGCACTTGGGAGGCCTGGCAATTCGGCGGCGATGACCGCAATCCTGCTGGCAAATTCAGGTGCCGCGTTAATCATTTTTTTCCTTACCAGAAAGCGATCTTAGGGTTGTAAGGAGACGATCATAAGTTTCGTTCCACATGTCTGCAGAATTCGACTCGAAGTATGCTCGCGCGTAATGTCGTGGCATGGGGGAGGAGGGCGACCATCCAAAGAAGATACGAAGCTTCTCGATTGCCAGGTCAAGCTCATCCCCAAGAGAAACGTATCTCCCAAGCCGGTATACAGCGCAGGTATGCCGAAGGTCGTGTGCTGTGATCCCTGACTTATTACGTGCGGCCAGCACCTTCTTCGCGGCCGGTGACAAATGCTCGTTGGCCACCTCAAATAGGTGATGAATCGACCGAAGCGACAGGGGCTTGTCATGTTGAGAGCTGAACAAATAGCTGTGAGGTGCTCCAATACGGTAGTTATTCAACACGATGTCATAGACCGAGACGATTTCCTCATTAAGTGGCAGTTGGCGACGGGAATTAGCTGTCTTCAGGCTAGGGGCGTTGAACCGGTTGTCCTCATTCTCGTAAGGACTCTCATCGACGTTCAGCCAGAATCTGTCGCCCCCTGTTTCTATGTCAAAGTCAGACTTGATCGCATCCGCTGGCAGGATAGCGATCTCTCCACGCCTTAGTCCAAGGTGCAGCATCAGGAGGAATATAAGAAAGTTTCGCCACTGAAGTGTTTCTGTACGGAATGGATTTCGCGGAGATGTTGGAGAGAAAATCTCATAGAGGTCTTCGACTACAATTGCCGGTAATGCTCTGATGGCAGCCGTTGGTTTTGGTTTTGTCGGCATCACCTGAGAGTACAGACGATCAAGCCTAATGAGACGGCTATGAACTTTGCTGTAGTCCTTTGCTGAGGAGGCGCTGAGGTGACTAATAGTGTCTGCTACAAAGGTTCTGACTGATTGCCATGCTTGACCATTGTTAACGCCCCGTATGCTGCTGTCATTTCTCAAGCTAGCCAGATAGCTAGTTAGAGCGGTTTCCAGCGAGGTCATGTCTAGCGCAGTGAGCATTCGATCAAGGGCCCCTGCACCGAACTGTTGATCAGTCGCTCGGTAAAGCCTCTCAACAGCATAAAGATGATGTCCACGGGCAGTGGATCCCATATTGGCTTTGAGGACGTCTGCCCACACCGTTGCCCAAAACCGAGGTAGTCCCAAGCTGTCAACCAAGAGCCATCCCTTGGACGCTTTAGGCACGGAAGAATTACGAAGATTGATGCATACCATCCTTTTTGTCTCGCTATAAGAGATTTAGGCTTTCTTCGTCAATGTCGTCGCCCATTGGAAGTTCTAGCATTTCCATCTATATTCGTTATGCAATGCGCATAACGTTCTGATCAATTAAATTTTTTCATCGTCATTTGTAGGACGTATTATTACTGGGAATATAATAGCACCAGAGCAAAGATGGATTAATTTGCTGTATCGGTGCATCTTTCGGATACTCCCTTCAGGGCGCGCGGGCTCGTAATCCAGGAAGACTGAGGCGTAGCTCGCAAGTTAAGTATTGCGAAGACGTCTGGCATTTTGGGCAGTGGTAGATTATTGCAATCAGTAAAGGGGGGCTATGGCTGAGAACGGAGCTGTGTTAATGGAATTGCCAGCGGGAGTGCTGCTGGATAAGTTTGGTTCAGGGGCGCACGCACCAGGCTCAGGAAGTGCGGCTGCACTGATGGGGGTACTTTCTGCGAAGTTGATTATTACTGTGGGAAAGCTCTCTCTAAAAAAGCCCGAGTATCAGAAGGATCACTCAAAAATTGAATACATTAATCAGCGAATCGAACAGGACATTGAGCCTGAACTACGTCGACGCAACAATCTTTGATGAAGTCATAAAACTTCGTGTAGCCCGCGATCAGGAAAGCGATCCGAAGGAAAAACGTAGATTAGCGGATAAGGCAAATGAGAAACTCCGCATTGCTACGGATATTCCAATTCGAATTTGTGAATTATGCCTGCGCCTAATCGACCATGGTATTGCCATGTTTGATATGGGTTTTCAGGCGGCTCGAGGTGATAGCGGTGCAGCAGTAAGCTCAGCTGTAGCAGGAGCTATGTCGGGCATTTTCGTGGTAAGCCTTAATCTTCGCTCTTTCAAACAGAGTGCGTGGGCGCAAGCGAAACGAAAGCGCGTGGAAGCGCTACACCGGGAACTCGAAGCCAAGCAACTCGCGGCATTTGGGCGGGTAAGTAAGCTCAAAGAGGAGGACGTGGAGGCCATGTCGCTTGATTTCGGGGAGGCCCCAGTACACTCTGATATGCAAGCCCTATTTAAATAATTAATGTAATCAAATCGGATCAGTTGAGATGTCTGCAGATTCTATTATCTATTGTCTCGAGCGGATATCCGACTATCGCGACTTTGAACGGCTGTGTTCGGCCTTTCTAGCGAGCATTGGGTATCCTCTTATCGACCCTATGGGTGGCACAGGCGACGAGGGGCGTGACGCTATCATTCGCAGTGACGAGGCCGGCCGGCAAATTGGCTTTGCCTATACTGTACGGTCAGATTGGCGCACCAAGCTTGCAAGTGACAGTAAGCGTGTTCACGAAATGGGGCACGATCCAGATGTA
This sequence comes from Methylobacillus sp., assembly GCF_036844465.1. NCBI lineage: Bacteria > Pseudomonadati > Pseudomonadota > Betaproteobacteria > Nitrosomonadales > Methylophilaceae > Methylobacillus > Methylobacillus sp. Next base: position 290,292 of record NZ_DAIUFW010000001.1, on the reverse strand, counting down.
TTCGTATTCGTTTGCACCGAGGCCTTGTCAGCATCAGATAAAGATTTTGCACACAGGTACATTGCTGAGAAGTACGGTTGGACACTTGACTTGTTTGACCTTGAGAGACTGAGGGTGCAACTTGTTGGGCCGCAACGGCATTTAATTGCGCAGCACCCGAGCATTTTTACGCCGCCATTCTTTCCCCAGCGTGGCGGCCAATCGATTGCAGAAAGCCGAGATACGCTTCTAATTGACCACGTTGCTGCTGATCATGCATTAGCCACTTGGTTGGCTCGCCGCTTGTCTCTTGCTGGCTTTCGGACTTGGTGCCACGGAACTGCACCACTTGCTGGAGAAAACGACGATGAAACCGTGCGAAAGCTGCTAGATGTTCGTGCGAGCCACTATTTACCCATAGTCTCCGGATCTAGTCTTTCAGACGGAATGTTTACCGAGCGCTGCACCATTGCCACAGCTAAAGAGGACTTTGTACTGCCATGCAGTTCAGTTGCAATCCAAGATTCACGCATGCCATCGAGGCTTGCCAAGTTGATGCCGGCAGATTTCAGCAATTCATGGAACGTGGGCCTAGGCCAAGTATTGGCACGGCTGGAGACGCTAGGCATCAAACCCACACTTGAACTTGAACGAGGGCGGCAGATTGCTCTCAGAGACTACCTTCCGACGAGAGTTACAGTAGCAAAGCCTGAGCCAGTATTCGCGAATGTATTCCCGCTTCAACTGCCAAAGTCAATGCTTGTTTTAGACCTTCAAAATCCGCTTACGGACGTAGAAATGCTCGAGCTCCGTAAACGATGGGCATTTGTGGGGCTGAGCGCAAACCGTCTCATTGCATTTACACATCCTCCGCCGAAAACTATTTCTGCAATACAGGTCGAGCGTATCCCGGAATTTTCATGGGCAGATATTCCTCAAAAAGATGGCAAGAAAACTTTTGACCTTGCAAAGGAGCTTGCTTGGCGCAGCCTCGAAATTGTATGTGCGAAAAAAGGGCTAAAGTTTTGTACCGACAGACGAGTCTTCTATTTTCCCAAGGGCGAGTCTGGCGATTGGAACCAAGCGATAAAGCATGTTGATGGACGTACGACGACGGTCCAACTCACGGGAGAACGTACCAAAGGATGGGGCGATCGGGCTTCTCCATTCCTTTATCAACTCGCACCTCGTTTCCGCCCTCAGCTGGATGTTAACGGCACTTGGAATGTAGTCGTCAACGTCTACATCCGAGTTACTACTTTAGAAGGCGCAATGTTTGAAAGTAAAGAAATTGGCCGACGGAGAAAAATTGTTAGCAAGAGTTGGTGGAATAAGGAATGGCTTGCGCGACTACTAGGGGTGGTACAAGCTTTACAGACCTCTGACGGGCGTATAGAAGTTGGCGAAGGAGCTCGCGCTGTTGTAATGCAGACCACCCCATTGAGCTGGGAGTGTCCAGTAGGATTGGATGTCATAGCCTTATCTGGAGTGTCCGATATCGGTCAAGAAATTGCACAGTATCGCTCACGTGATGATGAGGAGGAGGATGCCTCCGCCTCTTCTCCATTGCCAGAAGGAGTTGGCTCATGACGGATACTTTCCACTTCCTTGGAGAGCCATTTCTTCAGTTTGGGTACAATCAAACTGCGGAAGATCCGCATGATGGCCTTGCGCTCTTTGGCCCTGCTGAAAAGCGCTCACAACTACCGGACAACATAGTTATTGGCACAACGAATGGCATCAATCTCTGGAAAGAATGGTGCGCAGCGTTAAATGCTCCGGCAGCCTGCATAGACCCTGGACGACATAGAGCTTGGCCACCTTTCCCGGGCTTTGATGTGGCTTTTGGCGCAAAGTGGCCTAGCCCGATTAGAAGCTATCCTGTAGAAGCTGGTTTGCTCTCTCAGGCCTCACGGAAGGCCGACAAGTTTGATCGGGCCTTCGCAGTAGCAAATCTCTACATGGAGCCACTAGATCGGTTGTCAAAGCTGGACGGTCGGCCTGCAATGGCAATATGTGTTGTCCCGGACGAGATCTATGAGAATTGCCGTCCCAATTCCTCCGTAGCCTCAGCAAAACAAAGTGATACTGCCCGATCAAAGGCTGAGGTGAAGTTCATCAAGCAAGCCATCGACGATCGTGACAGCGGTCAAGCGCGAATGTTCGACGACGACGACCCGCTCGTTAGCGCCACTCTTGATGAGATGGACAAGTTCGAGGAGGCACGCGGCTTATCACCTGACTTCCGACGACAACTGAAGGCAAGGATGATGGCTTATGAACTGCCAGTGCAAATCATCAAAGAGTCTACATTACGTATTACACCACAGGTCCGCAATGGTGAACCTGGCACAAATCCACTATCTGACCGACTCTGGAACTTTAGTACTGCAGTCTTTTACAAATGTGGCGCTAAACCATGGAAAACCCCTTGGGCCCGGGAAGGTGTCTGTTACGTCGGACTTGCCTACAAACTCACAGAGAATGGTCGAAATGCATGCTGCGCTGCGCAGATGTTCCTTGATAGCGGGGATGGTGTCGTCTTCGTTGGCGAGTTCGGCCCGTGGTATTCCAAAGAGCGAGGTGAATTCCATTTGCCGCCAGATAAGGCTGAAGCACTGCTGCGCGGCACCATTGAAACTTACCAGCAAGAAGATGGCCGTCCTTTAAAAGAAATCTTTTTGCATGCTCGATCTGGGATCGATCTGGAAGAGTACAAAGGCTTCCTAAGGGCATGTCCGCCGGGAGTTACCTTAGTCGCCATTCGCGTCCGCCAAGATCGCGGCGGGCTACGCCTCTTTAGATATGACGAGCACCCGAATACCGTAAAGCGCGGCCAACATCCAGTTCAGCGTGGTGTTTTCTGGCAGCGCTCAGCACGCCATGGCCTCTTATTTACTAATGGTTTCAAACCTAGGATTGGAACCTACGATGGTTTCGAAATTCCTGTTCCATTGGCTATCACACTTCAACATGGCGAGGGAGATGTGGTACAGGTCGCAAGGGACATTCTGGGCCTCACCAAACTAAATTACAACGCATGTCAGCTGGGGGAGGGGCAACCAATTACAGTCAAATACTCTGACCGGGTGGGGGAAATTCTTCTTGCCAATCCAGGCTTGCCTCCGGACAAGTGGAGGCACAATTTCAAGTACTACGTTTAAGAGCATGAGTTACAAACCTTGCACTCCGCGATTTACAGCACTCTTTGGCGCATCCTACTGTTTTTGGCTTCTTTCGTAGAGTCCTTTATTTCACGACGATGTCGGGGCGGCACGAAGTTATAAATTAGTCAATATTATAAAGAAGAATAAGGGAGTTAAAGATGATTTCAATCAGCGATATCTACGATAAGGATCTGAATTTCTTATTTGGATCTGGAGCGTCTTCTGGGCTTTATCCTACATTACAGCTCCAGATCCAAAAAGATGCAGAAACGCGCTGGTCTCTAGAAGAGCTTGCCACCCATCTTGAAGCAGAGGGGCCGAGCAGGCGAATCCCTCTTTTCATGCACTATTATTCCTCATGCATAAGGCCTGCTCAATTATTGGATCTGACTTTGATCCCCGCGATCGGACCTCAACGAACTGTAATCGAAAACTATCGCGTCTTTCTCAAAACCGTTTTAAATATCCTGCAACGCAGGAAATCAATGGAACGGCGCTGTAATCTTTTCACCACCAATTATGATGGTTGCTTTCCCCTCGTTGCCGATGAGCTAATACAAGAAGGCTTATTCAATTTTGTTTTGAATGACGGGTCGCGCGGATTCAGAACAAAGCATCTTCAAATTCAGAATTTTAGTCAGTATCTATGTCAATCAGGTGTTTTTGATCGGCATTTAGTCAGCATTCCTCAAATCAATCTAATGAATTTACATGGATCTATATATTGGAAGAGAACCGATAGGGGCATTCAAGTAAATTATGAGTCAGAAGTAGGGGACTCTTTACTAGACGAGGCTAAATTAGCCAAGCTCAAGCCATTTTCTGACGTGCTAGAGAATGCTGACTCGACCCTCGGTGATTTGGCTACCCCAGGATTTACAGAGGCAGAATTAGATGAGTTCTGGGACGCGTATCAGAAAATACCAATCGTTAATCCGACTAAGTGGAAGTTTCACGAAACAGTATACGAAGAGCATTACTACCAGATGTTAAGGCTTCTAAGTTATGAGTTAGAGAAACCTAATGCTGTGCTGATTACATTTGGATTTTCGTTTGCAGATGAACATATCCTCAATTTGGTGAAACGGTCTCTTTCGAATCCACATTTGCAGGTTTTTGTTTGCTGTTATAGCGAAGCTTCTTGTCAAAAATTATCGGATGAATTCCGCAGTTTCAAAAATGTTAAGTGTTTCACTCTCGAGGGAGAGAGTCTAGATTTTTCAGCTTTCAATTCCAAAGTCTTTACTCTTGCCAGTGGGGATACTGCTACGCCAATCGCTCCAGCACCAGAACCTGGTCCGGAAGAAGAGGCATTGGCATGACTATTCGTGTAGGAGAGGTCATAGCAGTCAACGGGACCAAAATTACCTTAAAAATCGATGAGGATTCGAATAAAGATACGCTTTTTTTCAAAGGAAATAAGTACAGAGGGGTATCGATTCGAGAGTACCTGACTATTCAGCGAGGTTTTCGGGATATTGTATGCTTGGTTGAAGGTGAGTATTTGGATGAGTCTCATGTACAAAACAATGGCGGAAAAATCGGATACATCAGAAAGGTTGAGGCAAGGCCAATTGGTTACTTTGATCTAGAAGGCTTCAAGCAAGGCATTAAATACATGCCTATGATTAGAGACGCAGCATTTCTTCTCTCTGAGGATCGAGTCGCAAAGATCTATGATCGCGATGCTGGTAGTGAAGGCGGGTTCAAGATTGGAGTTATGCTAAAGGAAGAGTTACCTGTTAGCTTGCCTTGGCAGAGTCTATTCAATAGTCATATTGGAATTTTCGGGAATACCGGTAGCGGGAAATCGAACACGCTCGCCAAACTTTTTACAGTTCTTTTTGAGAAAAAATTGGCCGCAATTCAGGGCAAAAGCCAATTTGTAATTCTTGACTTTAATGGCGAATACGCAGGCGAGCAACTTGCTCCAGCTGCTTCCAAAATGGTATATGCATTAACAACCCAAAATTCAAATCCAAATGTTCCAGTGGACCGTTTCCCACTCCTTGAGAATGAGTTCTGGGAGTTGGAAACATTATCCTTGTTGTTCCAAGCAACGACTAATACTCAACGGCCATTCTTGAATCGTGTAATTGAAGGAAAGAGAAGATACGGAAATAGTCCAGAAGCGCTCTCAAACTATGCCAAGAGCAAATTCAGAGATGCCTTTTGCGCTGCAGACCCTAAGCCAGCGACGCTTGACCTGATGCGGACTGTAGCCCGGCTACTGGAAAATGGCCCATTGCAAATGGCATTAAATCAGATCTCCTGGCACAGCACTCAAAAAAGATTTATCGGTCCCGGAGCATATTACGATGCAAATGGGCTAGCGTATGCCCAGAATCTAGAACCTATGGTCAATACGATTGACGCCACAAATTTGGATGCTTTCAATCAATTAATCCTTCGCATTCATCTACGGTTGATCGGTGATCTTATTAATGGATATGTGCAGTTTGAGCATATTCAGCCATTGCTTAAACGAATTGAGTCATCGCTAAACAGCTTGAAAAAGGTCCTATCTGTCGGCGATGAGCAGCCTGAACAGAAGCTGTTAACAGTAATATCTTTGCGGCGTTGCAATAATGAAATAAAAAAAGTATTGCCACTTTTATTTGCTAAGCACTACTACATCTCACATAAAGACTCAGTCCAAACGCCGCCAAATAAAACAGTTCATCTCATCATAGATGAAGCTCATAACATTCTTTCCCATCAATCCGCTCGCGAAAGTGAAAGTTGGAAAGATTATCGACTAGAGCAATTCGAAGAAATAATTAAAGAAGGCAGAAAGTTTGGCATTTTTATTACGATCGCCAGCCAAAGGCCCGCTGATATTTCCCCAACCATCGTCTCGCAGCTACATAACTTTTTCATTCATCGTCTTGTGAATGATCGTGATTTGTTTCTAATAGATAACACAATCACTACCCTTGATAACTTGTCCCGTAGCTTAATTCCTAGTCTGTCACAAGGATGTTGTGTGGTAACTGGAACAGCATTCGACCTCCCTATGGTTCTTCAAATCGATCGGCTGGCCAAGAATAAACAGCCCGCGAGTGAGGATGTGAATCTTGAGGAGTTATGGAGCTAGCCTTGAAACCACACGATGCTCCCACAAGGGTCTCTGAGAGCGAAAAAAATAATGTGGTCCATATCTCTGCCTTGGCTGGCCTCGAAAAAACGCTCAAAACCACTTCAAGCATGCAGATGAAAGATATCGCGTATTAGAGGCCAAATTACGAGCATCAGCGAAGCGTTAGAGCTTGTATTTCACCTTTGATGCCTTTGCGACATCGAGAGGGATCAAAAACATACTTTCCTGAGTTCTCATGCCATCTTTAACGAGCTGACGTGAACGAGCCTGGCCTTTGCGTTTAATGCACAAAATCTCTTCATCGCGATTCAGTTTTTCTTTTGCTCGGCTCATATCAATAAGGCAATAGGGCGCTAGTCTCTGAATTTGATCTTCGCCGCCTTGACGACATCGCGGGGAAACAAAAACATGCTTTCTTTTGCTTGCTTCATGAAACCAATGATAGAACAAACTCTCGTTGATTTACACAGCATGAAACGGTTTTAGTGTTATGAATGGTAGGTAGTAAATGCAACAGTTTCGAAATGGCACTCACTTAACATAATATACATTATGCGAAGTAACGACGATAATAAAAAAGCGCTGCGGCCGTCATGGCAACCAGGCTCCCGTTAAGATTTACCGCGCCATCCCCTGGCACGTTCAGCAAGGAAAAACTTAAGGCCAGACCCAGGATGATACCTGCGGCGGCTTTCCCACAGGCACCACGAAAAACCTTGAAGAATTCTCTCTTGCGCGGGTTCTTCTCGGTTTCCGCTCTGATCTCGGCAATGACGATGGCCGGGTCGATTTCCAAACATTCAGCAATCCTAAAGCACCCATATTCATCAGGTGCATGCTTACCCTTGTAGTAATCATGCATACGCTGCTCGGTGATATCCAGGGCTTTCGCCAATGCATAGTTGCTTGTTATACCAAGCTTTTTTTTGCATTCGTCTAGATATTCAACGGTTCTCATTGGGATGTCTCCGGTTTCCATAGCCGTGATGATACTCCGGATTATGTGTTGACAGTATCACATGCCTGGGAGTATAAGCTTAATTGCTCACAACCCTGTGTGCATTACTCAACGACTAAGGAACTCACCATGGCAGACCCACAAACCAACGTCTCACCCCTCCCATCCGGCAAGATCAGCCTGCTGGAGGCCATCGTCGAAGGGCGCGTCCAGCGCATCGAACAGCCCCAGGAGAGCGAATGGACCTACTTCACGCTCCAGCTCAAGGCGCGCGACGAGTACACCGCACCCGGCTCCATCCAGATATCGCAACCCGCCTCCCAGCGTCCATTCTGCCGCGAGGGCGACGTCATCCGCGCCAAGGTCGTGATCGGCGGATACGGCCGTCGCTACAACGGCAATTTGTACGTCACCAACACCCTGACTTTCGTCGAAACGCTCTAGTCAAAAAACACCAAAATATTGGACGAACGTACAACGGAAAAAACTTGCAGTGCTAGTACCACTGCAAGTAATTCCCAGAAGTGGGAAAAATGGGGAGAAAAACACACATGCACGACATGAAATTCAACAGCGTCATTTGCGACTGGCTTTCATTCCGTCATGACTTCCAGCCCTACATGGAAAACCCTGTCCTGGAAGCAGGCAAAATACTCAAAATCGACCGCAACGGCGTTATCGAAAACGAAATCCAGCAATGGGAGCAGATTAAGTGCTCGAGCTCCGACACCTCCATCCGCATCAAGTGCGATGGCAAGCACATCTGGTTCCAGGGCAATATCGGCCGCTTCCGCGAAGCCAACAACCTGCAAGGCCACACCCTGCAACAATGCTTCGACAAGGCTGCTACCTTCATCCGAGCATTCCTGCCAACCGCAGACCTGCGCTTTCTCGGTACCACTGTCCGTGATGGCACTATCGGCGAATACGGCACCTACCTGACCCGCGTTGACCTCGCCGCTAACTTCCACACCGACGAATACCTGCAACTCTCCAGCCAACTGGCCTCCCGCCGCATCGGCCAGCGTGTCGCCCGCATAGGCAAGTACGGCCCGACCTGGGGCTATGACACCAAGCGCGGCCAATACTGGAAAGCCAAGCTCTATGACAAGCTCGCCGAGCTTCAAGGGCTGCGCACGCCCCACCCCAATGCAACCACTGCCCGCTTCGAGGTGCAGTTGGGCAGCGAGTACCTCAGACAACAGCGCCTCAACAAACTGATCAACTGGAAGAACGACATGGAAAAAATCGTCTATGGCAAGTTCGCAAGCCAGGCATTCGCGGAAAACGCCACCGTCGAGACCTGGACTGACATCCCTACCCGCCTGCGCCAGCACGCCATCATGTGGCGCGATGGCGTCGACCCCAAGACCTACATGAGCAAGAGCGCCTATTACCGCGTCCGTGCTGCACTCCTGGAGTACGGCGTGGACATCAGCTCGCCCTGCAACGTCATGAACCTGACCCAGCGCGTCAAGACCATCCTGGTCCACGAGCTCGACGCCTATCGCCAGAAGGTGGCCTGACATGTACTACCTCCCAGGCAACAACCCCTATTTGGTGTCAGATCTTGACCTGGTACAGATCCACCGTGACACCAAACGCAACCGCCGCGCCCGTAACAACCTCGCGGCCCTGGTTATCGGCCTGCTGATCGGGGGCGCCCTCGCCTTCATCAGCGGCCTGTAAGCGCCGCCAGTCGCCCACTGGCATCAACTTGGAGAATCAAAAATGTTGAAAAAAATCGGAAGTGTAGTAGTTGCCCTGGCCCCAATGTCCGCATTTGCCGCGCTGCCTGAATCCATCGGCACCAGTGTGGCCGCTGCCCAGGCAGACGGCCAGGAACTGGGCTACCTGCTGCTCGGTATGGCCGTGGTTGTAGGTGTCGTGTTCTGGCTCAAGCGCAAGGCCTAGAGCATCATGGGTTATGACTACAAGGGATTCTGCCACGCCACGCAACAGCAGGCGCTGGACGCTTTCTACGGTAGCCATAACCCAATCCTGTTCCAGGACATCAACGGCCTGACCATGTACGAATACCAGCTCGTGTCAGGCCAATGGATATTCCAGAAGTCCACCATCGACCTCTCTGGCAACCGCACCATCACCTACCAAACCCAACCAACCTACCCCGTATTCAATACCTGCGATGAAGATGCCTACCCACACGCGCAATTCATGCACGGATTGGAGCTCGGCGGCGTAGTCGCTACCACCATGGTATTGATGTGGTGCCTACGCGCCATCAGGCCATACAGGAACTGACGACATGACACCCTTGGACATTTACGAATGGGCTGGCTTCCTGCTGGCCGTGCTGCCGACTTACATCCTATGCAAATAACCCGCCTTTTATTCACGCTTTTCATGTTTTTATGCCTCGGTCAGGCATTTGCATATGATGCGTCTTTGTCCTGTTCTGGTACTGGTGTTGCCGGGACTCGTTCGTCTCCTGCAGAATGGTGTTCGGCATATGGTGCTGCGGCCTACCCCGGTCAATCTCAATATGTGTGGTCTCCCTTGCATACTGCGGGCATTAATTACTCTTGTCAGCGGAATGGCTCTAACTGGGCATCTTTTACCTGTGCTGCGTCTTGCCCGCTGGGTGGTACTTACAATGCTACTACGGGTAAATGTGACAACCCCCCACCTTGCCCTCAAGAGGGCTATATACGCAATTCATCTACTGGTGTTTGTGAACCTCCACTACCGCCTGAATGTGAACCCGGCTGTAATGGTGCCTGCGGCTCCACCAAAAGATTCCTGAATTTCCGTACACGTGCCTGCATTGACCAGTGTATTTATAAACTGGGCATGGGTATTGGCATACAGACTAGTGACGGCTCTTGGTATTACGGCCACGATGTACGCGACAACACCGGCGCATCCTGTACCCCTGACATGGACAACTCCCTGCCAGACCCGCAACCCTGTCCAGAGTGCGAATGCATCAATAAAAAACAGTCCTACGCCGTCATGCAGGGCGTTGCTGTTTGCCTCGAACCCGGAACACCCGGCAGTGAGCCAGTGAAGAAGCAGGACCCACCCAAGATAGAAACCACCACACCTGCACCCACACCAGAAAACCCGAACCCGGAACCTGTTGTGACTGAAACACCGTCACCCATTATCACTATCACGCCAGCACCAGCTGGTTCACCCGCTGGCACAGCGCCAACCATCACTGAAACAAAAACTGACACCGATGGTTCCACCACAGCAACAGAACAAAGCCAAGATTCGTTTTGCCAGGCCAATCCAACGCACAAGCTATGTCGTGCTGAGGATGCCAAGACCGATTGCGACAAATATCCCGATGCCATCGGCTGTCAGGTCATGGGCGACGTGCCACAATTCGAGCCCCTGGAGACCAAGGAAATCGACATGAGCAGCATCGTGCTGCGCGAGCTGCCAAGCGACAACTCATGTCCCGCCCCGCTCTATTACACGATAGGCGGCCACACCATCACCCTCTCGTTTGATCCGATCTGCCAGTACGCCAGCGCGTTCAAGCCCCTCGTGATTGCAGCAGCCTGGCTCTCTGCTGCCTTCATCATTGTCGGAGCCAGGAAGGATTCCATCTGATGCCTTTACCACTCGCCCCCATATTGACTGCCCTCAGCGTTTACGCTGCTGGGCGCATCCTTGCCGCCCTCGGGTTCGGCTTCCTGGTCTATACCGGCGTCACCGAGCTCCAGGAGCAGTTTTATAACGCCATCAACGGTAACATTGGCGGGCTGCCTGGCTCCATACTCAAGATCGCCACCCTGTACGGCTTCATTGAGTACGCCAAGATCGTCCTGGGCGCTATCTCCATGCGCTTGGCCTTGAAGTCCCTCAAGATACTGAGCCCGCTATGATTACCATCATTACCGGCGTCCCTGGCATGGGCAAGACAAGCCTTGTCGTCTCCATGATGATGAGGGAACTGGAAAAGGGCGAACGGCCGTTTTTCGTGATGGGCATCCCCGACCTTGCCCTGGACCATTCCCCGGTCCCGCCGATTGTCGAATGGACCGAGAAGCGGCCGGACCCCAATGACCCCAGCGTCGAGCTCGACTACTTCACCTTCCCGCCCAACTCCATCATCATCATTGACGAAGCGCAGCGCGTGTACCGACCACGCGCCAGTACCAGCAAAGTGCCGCCCCATGTCGCGGCCCATGAGACCCACCGCCACACCGGCGTGGACTTCTGGCTCATGACACAAAAGCCCATGCTCATCGACGCCCATATCCGCGAGCTCTGCGGCCGCCATATCCACATCCGCAATACCTTCACCGGCCGCAAGTTATTTGAATGGCCAGAATTTACTGACGTCAAAACGAAAGGAAATTACGCAGATGCCGCTGTTCGTCGTTTTAAGCCTCCTAAGCAGTCTTTTAATAACTATAAGTCTGCTGAGCTTCACACCAAGCAACCCTATAGATTGCACTATGTATGGCTTTTTCTGCCCGTAGCCCTGGGCTTCACCCTGTACCAGGGCTATGGCGTCTATAGCAACTACAAGCGCCATACCGACCGCACCGCCGAAACCACTGTTCAGGACGAAACGTCCAAGCTCGACGTCAAGCAGTCGCTCAATCTCATCGGCAGCGACCAGGCTCCCGATCTCCAGCACGCCGTCGACACCAGGCCAGCGCCGCCCATCAAGATCGAACACCCGTATATGCAATACAAGTTCATCATCATGGCGACCATCACCAGCCCCACTAGGAAAGTCACTTACTACCGTTTGAGCAATGGTGACGGCCAGGACATTGATCTCACGGATAAAGACCTGTCCGACCTTGGCTATGTCATTAAGCAACCGAATGATTGCTCGGCCTTCCTGTTCTTCAATGGCGCATCCATCACCGCAGCCTGTAACCGGCACGATGCCGCGCCATTGCGCGGTGGCGTGACGGATACAGGCAATGTCCTTCCCATGTGATTGGTGTCAAAAAATCTCTATTTAGATCTTGGCCAACCCGTTTCCTGACACCATTGGTGTCAATTTAGATCTGTACTAGGCCACGATCTGACACCAATAAAAAAGCCCTCATTGCGAGGGCTTTGTTTTAGCTGTTGCGCATCAACGTACTGACCACGATATCTTCATCAATCTCCGGCCAATGTACCCCGATGCCCTTCCCGATCAGCCGCCAGTTATGGCGCTGTGCCTCGTTGGCATCGCGCAGCCTGGGGAACCACTCCAGCGGCGCGGAAATCTCGCGACCGTCGGCCAGCACCATACACAAGGCATTTGAGCTTACGCTGGCGCTGATTGCTAACATCCTTAAGCCCAGACCTTCACCAGGGTGGCAAACAAGCCCACGGCCACAAAAATGCTGCCTATGGCCCATTTAATGATCTCAACCTTGGCATCAGCCAAGTCTGCTTTTAACAAGCCGTGTAATTCCAGCAAGTCACCACGTGTTGCCAACTTGTCGGCATGCAAGGCATAACGCTTGTCGATCTCCTTATTGATCGATTCCACGACAGCCCTTGCCTTGTCTGCTGGCACGTTCACTGCGGTTAATGCTTCGTAAATTTCCAATTCCATCTGCTACACTCCTTTTGCGGTATATCTTACGCGTTTTCCTATTGGTGTCAAAAATTCACCTGGTATCGATCTATATGACACCATTTGGTGTCAATTTATCGATGTCCAGGAACAAACTGGACACCATCCCCGAGATAATCCAGCAAGTTCATGCAGTGATACCCTGCTAACTGCGATTGCCGCTGCAACCACTCGGCCCGCTCCTCCAGTTTCAGGTACTGCTCTCCCCTCTCTATCCCGGCCAAGGCCTCCCGTACCTTCTCCTCGTCCTGGCCCACGTACACCCGCTTCCTCGGCTCCCCGTTTTTGCTCGGATAGACCAGGTACAAATATTTGCCGTTCTTCCAGGTTGTGCCAGCGTAGGTGAGGCCCTGTTTTTTCAGGGCCAGCAACTGCGCCTGCACCCGGTTCCACTCATCGCGCCGTTGCCTGATCCTCTCTGACACCTCCAGCAATTTGCTCTCCACCTTATCCATGCTGGGCCAATCCGCATCCAGTGCCATCTCCCGGGTTGAAACATCTACAAGCTGCTTTGCCATTGCATTATTCCTTTTCGCGTTGAAGGTCTGCCGTGTGGTGAAGGCGTACCCCAAAGGGGTACAGCCCTCGCCATACGGCATGGCCGACCAGCAACATTGGAGGAAATAAGGGTCAAGACTGAAACCCCGAAGGGGCGCGTAAATGGAGGGGACCCGCGAAGCGGGGAGGAAACCGTTTAAGAGCGGTCTTGATGCTTATTTTCTCCAATGGTTCTAGCGATATGCACCGATGGGTGCCCAGAAGAGGACTCGTACCTTTGAGCAATAAAAAACCTCGCAAATGCGAGGTTATATCTGATGACCGAGCTTGGTCTGGTTTTCTTAAGTGCCCATTATGCGAATCAATCATATATTTGAAGCTATTATTTGGAGTATAATGCAGATTGATACTGGCCATCACTGTATTCGCTAGAAATATGGTTAGTAACAACAGGATAATCAGTCGTAAACCTGCATATCCAGCAAAATAACACAAGCAGCTTGGCCGGCAAAGCATGGCGGCATTGTGTTAAGCTTTACCACTATAGCCTTCTGCTGTAGCTCCCGTTCAACCACTTCCTTAAATATGAGTAATCAATATTACCGACTGCCTGGAGGCTTGGTGTGCGCATTACAGGCAGACACCCCGTTCCCGCCGTTGGAAAATGCCCTGGAGGAACCCAACGGATTGATCGCCATCGGCGGCGACCTGAATCCTTACCGCCTGCTCAACGCCTATCGTCAAGGCATATTTCCCTGGTTCAGCCAAAACGAACCCATCTTGTGGTGGAGTCCCGATCCGCGCATGGTGCTATTCCCTGATGAACTAAAAATATCACGCTCGCTGGCCAAGCGTCTCAAACACCGGGATTACGAGATCCGCTTCAATACGGCATTCCAGAAAGTCATTGCCGCCTGCGCCGCTACTCCGCGCGTAGGTCAGGACGGCACCTGGATCACCGACGACATCATGCAGGGCTATACGACCCTCCACCAACTGGGCTACGCTCACAGCGCGGAAACCTGGATGAATGGCAAACTGGTCGGCGGCCTGTATGGCGTGAAGCTGGGCAGGATGTTCTATGGCGAATCCATGTTCCACCATGTCACCGATGCTTCCAAGCTCGCTTTCGTGCATATGGTGCAAAGATTGCAGGCGCACGGATGCGGCATGATCGACTGTCAGATGAAGACCCTGCACCTCTTGTCGCTGGGCGCACGGGAAATTCCTCGCGCAGAATTTTCACAACGGCTGCTTGAATTGGTACACTATCCCGCATGACACTGCCCGGCGAACAACATCTGCAAAAAATCCAGTTTTATGCGACTACCGCATATTCCTGCGGCTATCTTGCCGGAAAATCTGCGCAATCCCTGATCGCGACCCCGCACCACCTGATTGATGCAAAGGCTTATGGCAACCTGATTGAGCTAGGATTCCGTCGCAGCGGGAAGTTCGTCTACCGCCCGCATTGCGAAAACTGCAATGCCTGCATCCCGGTACGGTTGCCAGTGGCAGAATTTATGCCGAGCCGTAGCCAGCGTCGGGCCTGGAAACAGCATCAGGACATGTCGGTCACGCTGATGGAGCTGACTTTTTCCGAGGAAAATTTTGCACTATATTCTGCCTACCAGATCGCCCGTCATGAAGGCAACCCGGATGACCCGGAAAGTGCAGAACAATATCGCAACTTTCTGGTGCAAAGCAATGTGGAAAGCCTGATGGTGGAGTTCCGCAAGGATGGCGTATTGAAAATGGTCAGTGTGGTCGATGTCGTGCATGACGGCGTATCTGCGGTATATACCTTTTACGATGCAGCTGACCATCATGCCAGCTATGGAACCTATAACATTATCTGGCTACTCGAATGGTGCAAAAACCTCAACCTGCCTTACCTCTACCTTGGTTACTGGATCAAGGAAAGCCGCAAGATGGCCTACAAACAGAAATTCCTGCCGCAGGAAGGATTGCTGGATGGCGAATGGCAGCCGATACATCTCAATACGCCGCTAACTGCCTGAGTTTTGCCATAGCAATAATTCCATAGCAGCCCTCCGCAAAATATTTTGCGCCACATGATGAACCAATTGCTGTTTCATTACTCCTAAGTCCAGTACTCCTTCTCATCTCCTTAAACCAGCGTTTTGTGTCTGTCGTACCTACAGCACAAAACGCTCTGGTTATTTTTCGCCTCCCAGCCAACCAAAGCTAACGTGTTACAATCGCGCTTTTAACCCTACGCTTGTCTCCATCTTGAAAAAACTGCTTGTTTTCGGCGCTGGCCTGATTGGTGGCTCACTTGCATTAGCGCTCAAGGCGGCAGATGCAAGCTGGCATGTCACTGGCCTGGGACGCTCAGGCGACAGCCTGCAGGAAGCCCTAAAGCTGGGCATTATTGATGAAGCAGCCACCGATCTTGCCAGCGCGGTCTCTGCCGCAGATATAATCATGATCGCCACGCCGGTAGCCCAGATCATGCCTATCCTGGGCCAGATCGCCCCCTTTCTCAATCGCAGAACCGTTATCACCGATGCAGGCAGCACCAAGGCCGACATTGCAGCACAGGCCCAACAAATTCTTGGTGATGCAGCATCACGCTTCGTCCCTGGTCACCCCATTGCCGGTGCGGAAAAAAGCGGCCCTACGGCTGCGCAAGCCTCGCTATATCAACAAAAAAATGTCGTCCTCACGCCTGGCTCGCATACCGATGATGATGCTATCACTGCCGTGCGCGCCATGTGGCTCAGCACCGGGGCTATCGTTCGCGAAATGAGCCCAGATGCGCACGACACAATCTTTGCTGCAGTCAGCCACCTGCCGCACCTGCTGGCATTTGCCCTGGTTGATGAGCTGGCCTCCCGCCCCGACGCAAATCAGTTCTTCGAGTTTGCCGCCAGCGGTTTCCGCGATTTCACCCGCATCGCTGGCAGTTCGCCCGAGATGTGGCGTGATATCAGCCTCGCCAACCGCATGGCCTTATTGCAGGAGCTGGATCACTACCAACAAGCCCTCGCCAAGTTGCGCCAACACTTGGAACAAGGTGATGCGGCAGGCTTGCAAGCCATTTTTGAGCGAGCCAGCCATGCCCGCAATGACTGGGCGCAACAACAAGTATCTGCATCATGGAAGAATTGATCATGGATTCCCTGCTCCTGCCTGCTGTCCGCTATGCCCATGGCATAGTAAAGCTGCCGGGCTCAAAAAGTATCTCCAACCGCACCTTGCTGCTGGCTGCGCTGGCGCAAGGCAACACCGAGATTCATGAGCTGTTGGCCTCTGATGATACCCAACGCATGTTGGAAGCATTGCAAATCTTAGGGGTGAGCCTGAAACAAACAGGCGGCCATCAATGGCAAGTGCAAGGTACAGGCGGCAATTTCCCCATCAAACAAGCCAAGCTTTTCCTGGGCAATGCTGGCACAGCCTTTCGTCCGCTGACTGCCGCCCTCGCACTGAGCCAGGGAGAATATGAACTCTCCGGCGTTGCCCGCATGCACGAGCGCCCGATTGGAGATCTTGTCGAGGCGCTCAATGCCGTTGGCGCTTCCATTGATTATCTGCAAAATCGCGGCTTCCCTCCCCTGCATATCCACCCTAGCCAACTGGATACCAGCCGCCCGATACAGGTACGCGGTGACGTCTCCAGCCAGTTTCTTACCGCCCTGCTGATGGCTTTGCCGCTGACAGGCAAGGAAGCGCGCATCGAAGTCATCGGCGAGCTGATTTCCAAGCCCTACATTGAAATCACGCTTAACCTCATGGCGCGTTTCGGCGTCAAGGTGGAACGGGATGCATGGAAGGCGTTTACCATTCCGGCCCAAAGCATTTACCAAAGCCCCGGCAATATCCATGTGGAAGGCGATGCTTCCTCGGCTTCCTACTTCATGGCGGCTGGCGCGATTGGTCAGGGGCCAGTCAGGGTTGAAGGCGTAGGGCGTAACAGCATTCAGGGCGATGTCCGTTTTGCCGAAGCGCTGGCCTTGATGGGCGCCACTATCAACACAGGCGACAACTGGATTGAAGTCAGCGCCCGGCCCGGCAAGCTCAAGGCGCTGGATCTGGATTGCAACCACATCCCCGATGCGGCCATGACTTTGGCAGTGCTGGCCTTGTTTGCCGACGGCCCCAGCATCCTGCGCAATATCGCCAGTTGGCGTGTCAAGGAAACCGACCGCCTCACTGCAATGGCAACAGAGCTGCGCAAGGTAGGAGCGATTGTTGAGGAAGGCAGCGACTATCTCAGCATTACGCCTCCCGCGGTACTGATTCCCAATGCCCGTATCGACACCTATGACGACCATCGCATGGCGATGTGCTTCTCGTTAGTATCACTCGGTGGCGTGCCTATCCTCATCAACGATCCAAATTGTGTTGCCAAGACCTTCCCGGATTATTTCGAGCGCTTTGCCACCCTGCTCCATCCGTAACACCCATTGCCCTATCTTTAAAGATGACTGATACACCACACTCCGCCATTCCCGTCATTGCCATTGATGGTCCATCCGCCTCCGGTAAGGGCACTGTCGCGCAGCGCGTGGCCCAGGCCTTGGGATACCACTACCTGGATTCGGGCGCCATTTACCGCATCACCGCGCTGGCCGCGCTCAGGCACGGTATTAGCTGGCAGGATGAAGCCGGGCTGGCCGATATGGCAGCGAGCCTGGATATTCGATTTGCTGACGGTGAAATCTATCTGGACGGCGAAACCATCACGGAAGCCGTCCGCACCGAGGAAATCAGCCGCGGCGCTTCGGAAGTCGCGGTCCACCCGGCACTGCGCAGCGCGTTGCTCAACCTGCAGCAAAGCTTCCGCAAAATGCCCGGATTGGTGGCTGATGGGCGAGATATGGCCACCGTTGTCTTTCCTGACTCACAAACCAAGATATTCCTCACGGCAAGCGCCGAAGTCCGGGCAGAGAGACGTTATAAACAGTTGATGGAGAAAGGAATCTGTGCTAATCTCGCAGGCATCTTGCAGGACTTGCAAACCCGTGACGCAAGGGATAGCCAAAGATCCGTTGCGCCCTTGCAGATAAGCAAGAACGCCAAGTTGCTGGACACCAGCGAGCTTGGCATAGACCAGGCGGTCGAGGCGATTCTCAACTACAGCCGCGCGGGTACTGGAAATTAGTTTTTGTAGCACGAGCGCCGTGAACCTCACCGGTTCATGGTTTTTTTAATTTGACCCGCTGCACGGCGGGATTATCTGGAATATTTTTTTAATGGCTAACCTTTCAACCACAACCTCCTCCATGGAAAGCTTCGCAGCCCTGTTCGAGGAAAGCCTGGCACGCCAGGAAATGCGCTCCGGTGAAGTGATCACCGCTGAAGTCGTCTCCGTCGATGACGATTTCGTTATCGTCAACGCCGGCCTGAAGTCGGAAAGCGTGATTCCCGCTTCCGAGTTCCGCAACGACCGCGGCGAGCTTGAAGTGAGCGCAGGCGATTTTGTCAAAGTCTGCATCGAATCCCTGGAAGATGGTTATGGTTCCACCAAGCTATCCCGTGAAAAGGCCAAGCGCCTGGCCGCATGGCAAGACCTCGAAGAGGCAATGAACGAATCCCGCATCATCAAGGGCATGGTCAATGGCCGCGTCAAGGGTGGCTTGACCGTCATGGTCAACAGCATCCGCGCGTTCCTGCCAGGCTCCCTGGTTGATTTGCGTCCAGTCAAGGACACCACTCCTTTCGAAAACAAGGAATGGGATTTCAAGGTCATCAAGCTCGATCGCAAGCGTAACAACGTTGTGGTTTCCCGCCGCGCTGTGCTGGAAGAAACCATGGGCGCTGACCGCGAAGCACTACTCGAATCCCTGAAGGAAGGCGCAGTGGTCAAGGGTATCGTCAAAAACATCACCGACTACGGTGCGTTCGTTGACCTCGGCGGTATCGACGGCCTGCTGCACATCACTGACCTGGCATGGCGCCGCGTCAAGCACCCATCCGAAGTGCTTACCGTAGGTGAAGAAGTCGAAGCCAAGATCCTCAAGTTCGACCAAGAGAAGAACCGTGTTTCCCTGGGCATCAAGCAACTGGGCGACGATCCATGGGTTGCCCTGGGCCGCCGCTACCCAGTCGGCACACGTCTGTTCGGCAAGGTGACTAACCTGACCGACTACGGCGCATTCGTTGAAATCGAGCCAGGCATCGAAGGTCTGGTGCACGTTTCCGAAATGGACTGGACCAACAAGAACGTTCACCCTGCCAAGATCGCTCAACTGGGCGACGAAGTAGAAGTGATGATCCTGGAAATCGACGAAGACCGTCGTCGTCTGTCCCTGGGCATGAAGCAATGCCAGGCCAACCCATGGGATGACTTTGCTGCTTCCCACAAGAAGGGTGACAAGGTCAGCGGCCAGATCAAGTCCATCACCGACTTCGGCGTATTCATCGGCTTGCCTGGCGGTATCGACGGCCTGGTGCACTTGTCCGACCTGTCCTGGAACCAGTCTGGCGAAGAAGCGATCCGCAACTTCAAGAAGGGTGACGAACTCGAAGCCGTTGTGCTGAGCATTGATGTCGAGAAGGAACGTATCTCCCTGGGCGTCAAGCAGCTTGACAGCGACCCGTTCAGCGCCTACACCGCACTGAATGATAAGGGCGCCATCGTCAAGGGCACCGTCAAGTCCATCGAAGCCAAGGGTGCAGTGATTGCTCTGGACAACGAGGTGGAAGGTTACCTGCGTGCATCCGAAGTTTCCCGCGACAAGGTGGACGACATCTCCACCGTACTGAAGGAAGGCGAAGAAATCGAAGCCCGCATCACCAACATCGACCGCAAGAACCGCTCCATCGCCCTGTCCATCAAGGCGAAGGATCTGGCTGATGAAGCTGATGCATTGCAGAAGTTCAGCAATGATGCCGGTTCCGCTGGCACCACCAACCTTGGTGCACTGCTGAAGGCCAAGCTTGACGGCAAAAACAACGAATAAGGTCGTGGTGTCATGACCAAATCGGAGTTGATTGCCAACCTGGCTGCGCGTTTCCCGCAACTGGTCGTCAAAGATGCTGAACTGTCCGTCAAGACGATTCTTGATTCCATGATGGACAACCTGGCTTCTGGCGAACGCATTGAAATCCGTGGTTTCGGTAGCTTCAGTTTGAACTACCGTCCGCCACGGCTGGGACGCAACCCCAAAACTGGCGAAAAAGTGGAAGTACCCGAAAAGCATGTACCCCACTTCAAGGCTGGCAAGGAATTGCGCGAACGCGTAGACAGTAGCGGCGATTAAGCACTTTGCAGTACCTGAAAACGGCAGTGTCATGATTGATACTGCCGTTTTTTATTGTTCTCAGCATATTTTTGATCAAATCCTGCACGTTTGCGGCGTGCTTGGGTAGAATTGCGATATGCGTACCATCTATACAATACTTGGCGTTTTACTGTTCATCCTGCTGCTCGGCTTTGCCTTCAAGAATGCTGAACCTGTCGAGCTTGCTTACTATCTTGGTTACTCTTGGAAAGCCCCACTTTCTCTCATGCTGCTGGTCACTTTTTTCAGCGGCATCATTGCCGGCGTCATTGCCTGCCTGGGCTCCTTGATCCGCCAGCGCAACAAGCTGCTCGCGCTGGAAAAGGAAATCAAGAACCTGAAGATGAACAAATAATAAATATCTCACCGTTATACCCGCTATCCCCGGCAACAGGATTGCTACAAGGATGACAGGTCCGGAAATTAATTATGGAATTTGAATACTGGTGGCTTCTGGCCCTACCTCTTTTCTTCACCCTCGGCTGGCTAGCGGCACGCGTGGACATCAACCAGCTGCTTACCGAATCTACCACCCTGCCGGCTGCCTATTTCAAGGGCCTGAACTTCCTCATCAGCGACCAGCACGACAAGGCGATTGAAGCCTTCATCGAAGCAGTGCAAGCCAATGCCGATTCGATGGAATTACATTTTGCCCTTGGCAGCTTGTTCCGCCGACGTGGCGAAGTCGATCGCGCCATTCACTTGCACTTGAATCTGCTGGAGCGCAAGGAGCTGCCAGACCAGCAGAAACAGGCCGTCATGGCGGAACTCGCGCAGGATTACCTGAAAGCCGGGCTGTTTGACCGTGCGGAAGAATTATTCACCTCCTTGCACGACAGCCGCTACAAGCAAACCGCCCTGCGCGCGTTGCTGGAAATCTATATCCGTGAACGCGAATGGAATCATGCCATCAAGAGCGCCATTGAGCTGGAGCGCCTGTCCGGTATTTCCTTCCGCAAGGAAGTCGCGCAATTTCACTGCGAGATTGCCATGAAGGCCATCCTGGAACAGGATATCCACAGCGCCCACCACGCGCTGGACATGGCGCTGGAAGCAGATAAGGGCTGCGTTCGCGCCAACATCATGCTGGGCGACCTCGAAGCAGGCTCTGGCAATCACAAGCAAGCCATTTCGTTCTGGAAACGCGTGGAATTCCAGCGTCCGGAATACCTCGGGCTGGTCGCTCCCAAGCTGCTCAATAGCTACAAGTCACTGAATAATCTGGATGAAGGCATTACCTTGCTAAAGGGCTATCTCCAGACATACAAGCTTCCCTCTATCCTCAACCTGGTCTACGAAACCACGCTGAGCGAGGAAGGCGCCGCGAGCGCCGAGGAGCTCGCGCGCGAGGAACTGCGTCGCAAGCCCAGCCTGCAGACGCTGGACCAGCTCCTGCGCGCGCAATCCATGCTGGAAGGCCCCAACCAGCAGGATGCAGTATTGATGCAGCAGACCGTGCGTTATGCCATTGGCAACCGCAGCGCACACTACTGTGATCAATGCGGCTTCCGCGCACGCAATTTTCACTGGCAATGCCCGGCTTGCAATGCTTGGGAATCCCTCTCACCCGAAACCAAAGAATCCGCTGTATGACCGACCCAAAGATTATTGTCGCCCTCGATTATGCCGATACCGCCAACGCGCTTGCGCTGACCAGTCAGCTTGATCCTGCCTTATGCCGGGTCAAAGTAGGCAAGGAATTGTTTACCGCAGCAGGCCCGCAACTGGTGGAAGAACTGGTTAGGCGTGGTTTCGGTGTTTTCCTGGACCTGAAATTCCATGATATTCCCAATACGGTAGCCAAGGCCTGCGAAGCCGCGAGCAAGCTCGGTGTCTGGATGTTGAACGTGCATGCCTCCGGCGGCGGCAAAATGATGGAAGCCGCGCGCGAAGGCGTAGCCCGCAGCGGACATTCCCCATTGCTGCTCGCCGTCACTGTGCTCACCAGCATGGACCAGGCTGGTTTGGAACAACTCGGCATCCATATACCGATTGAACAGCATGTGCTGCGTCTCGCTACGCTGGCGCAACAGGCAGGTCTGGATGGCGTAGTCTGCTCCGCGCAGGAAGCGCAGGCATTGAGAAAATCCCTGGGCAACAACTTCTGTCTGGTGACTCCCGGCATTCGCCCTGCTGACGCTGCCCTCGACGACCAATCCCGCGTCGTCACTCCTGCCGATGCCCTGGCCTTGGGCTCCACCTATCTCGTCATCGGTCGCCCGATTACCAAGGCAAGCGATCCCTTGGCCGCTCTGCAGCGCATTCGGGAATCAATCCTGGAAAAATAAAGAGAAAGTCTTACAAAAAAACTAGATTTTCCACCAATAGCCCACAATCCGCTCCAAGCATATGATTGTGAGACCCCAGCACAACAGGGTTTTTACCATCATCTTAAAGGAGAGCATCATGAAGTCTTTGCTGTTTGCAGTCCTGGTCTTATTTGGGTTGACCTTCAATGCCATGGCCGCGGTTGACCTCAACACCGCCACTGCCGTGGAGCTGGAATCGGTCAAGGGTATTGGCCCTGCCAAGGCCCAAGCCATCATTGATTACCGCAAAGCCAACGGCGGCTTCAAGGCTGTGGACGACTTGGCAAATGTAAAAGGCTTCGGCAAGAAAAGTGTAGACAATCTGCGCAGCGAACTTTCCGTCGGCAAAGCCGCGAAAGCTGAAAAAACCGTCGCCAAGGCAGACAAGAAATAAGCCTCGTCATTCTTCCCATAAAAAAAGCCCCGCCAAGGGGCTTTTCTTTTACCAACAGGCATCTGGCGACAACTACTTGACCCGCATGCCCGGCTGGGCGCCGCTATCAGGAGACAGCAGAAACGGCCCGCCGCGCTCGTCGCTGGCCGCCAGCACCATGCCTTCCGACAAACCAAACTTCATCTTGCGCGGCGCCAGGTTGGCTACCATGACGGTCAGCCGCCCCTTGAGGCTCTCAGGATCATAGGCGGACTTGATGCCGGCAAATACCTGGCGCGGTTTTTCCTCGCCAATATCCAGCGTCAGCCGCAACAGCTTTTCCGCGCCTTCGACATGCTCGGCATTGGCGATGCGGGCAATACGCAGCTCCACCTTGGTGAAATTGTCAATGGAAATATAATTGCCATCTGCTGCTTCCTGCGCAGGCTGTTGCGCTGGCGCAGCCGTCGTGGCTTGCAGTGATTCCCTGTTGGCTTCCACCATGGCCTCGATCTGTTTGGGATCCACGCGGGTAATCAGGTGCTGGTAAGCCTCGATCTTGTGTCCGGCTGACAACGGCTGTGCAATATCGCCCCAAGCCAACGGCTTGATATTGAGGAAAACTTCAATGGACTGCGCCAGCTTGGGCAATACCGGCTTGAGGTACAAAGTCAACAGACGGAACATTTCCAGGGAGGCCGAACAGACTTCGTGCAGCTCAGCGCTCCGCTCCGGCTGCTTCGCCATCTCCCAAGGCGCATTTTCCGCGACATAGGCATTGGCCTTGTCCGCCAGCGCCATGATTTCGCGCAAGGCGCGCGCAGTGTCGCGGTTATTGAAACTGTCGCGTATGCTGTCGGCAGCCGCGCGCAGCTCGGCAATCACCGGGTTGTCGGACACGGCGGCCAGCGTGCCGTCAAAGCGTTTGGCAATGAAGCCCGCGGTACGGCTGGCGATATTGATGTACTTGCCCACCAAATCGCTATTCACGCGCGCGATGAAATCTTCCAGGTTGAGGTCGATATCCTCCATGGTGCCGTTGAGCTTGGCGGCATAGTAGTAACGCAGGTATTCCGGGTTCTGCACATGTTCGAGATAACTGCGCGCGGTGATGAAGGTGCCGCGCGACTTGGACATCTTCTCGCCGTTCACGGTGAGAAAACCATGGGCGAATATCTGCGTTGGCTGGCGGTGGCCCGAGAATTTCAAGGTGGCAGGCCAGAACAAGGCGTGGAAATACAGGATATCCTTGCCGATGAAGTGATACAGCTCGGCTTGACTGTCTGGCTTCCAGTATTCGTCGAAATCCAGGCCCTCGCGCGTTGCCAGGTTCTTGAAGCTTGCCATGTAGCCGATAGGCGCATCCAGCCAGACATAGAAATACTTGCCCGGCGCGTCGGGAATCTCGAAGCCGAAATACGGCGCGTCGCGGGAGATATCCCAATCCGCCAGGCCGGAGGCGAACCACTCGCCCATCTTGTTGGCGGCTTCCTGCTGCAAGGTGCCGGAGCGCGTCCAGTCCTTGAGAAAACCCTCGCACTCGCTCAGCTTGAAGAAATAGTGCTCGGTTTCCTTGCGCACAGGAGCCGCGCCCGATACTGCGGAATAAGGTGCAATCAATTCAGTCGGACTATAGGTCGTGCCGCATGCTTCGCAGGAGTCGCCATATTGGTCCTTGGCATGGCACTTGGGGCATTCCCCCTTGATGAAGCGGTCCGGCAGAAACATGTTCTTGACCGGGTCGTAGTATTGCTCGATGGTGCGTACCGCGATCTTGTCGTTGGCTTTCAGCTCGCGATAGATACGGCTGGAAAGCTCGCGATTTTCCTCGGAATTGGTCGAATAGTAGTTATCGAACTGCACGAGGAAATCACCGAAATCCGCAGCGTGCTCGGCATGCACGCGCTCAATCAATGTCTCGGGCGTGATGCCCTCCTTCTCGGCGCGCAACATGATGGGGGTGCCATGGGTATCGTCCGCACAAACGTAATGTACCGTATGCCCCTGCATCTTCTGGAAGCGCACCCAGATATCGCTCTGCACATATTCCACCATATGGCCCAGGTGAATACTGCCATTGGCATAAGGCAGCGCAGAAGTAACAAGGATTTTGCGTGATGCACCAGAAGATGGGTTTACGGACATAATGAATCTTTAAACGAAGCGACAAAGGAATCCGGCATTCTAACAAATTGCCGCGGTTTCACATAAGCAATACGCTTGCGCTAGAATGGCTTTTTCACACGTTCACAGGAAAAACCGTTCCATGTCACTTACCGAATCCCAGGTACAAGATGTCCTCCGTACCGTTATTGACCCGAATACAGGTAAGGATTTTGTCAGCAGCAAGTCGGTACGGCAGATCAGTATCAACGGACAGTATGTCACCGTGGATATTGTGCTGGACTACCCGGCTAAAAGTATCTTTGACGATCTCCGTGCCTTGGTCATTCAGGCCATCAAGACATTGCCGGAGGTGGACAACGTCACCGTGAGCATCAGCAGCCGTACCGTGTCGCACAGGGTACAACCTGGCGTACAGCTGATTCCCAATGTCAGGAATATCATTGCAGTCGCTTCCGGCAAGGGCGGCGTTGGCAAATCCACGACAGCGGTCAATCTCGCGCTGGCGCTCGCCGCCGAAGGTGCAAAAGTCGGCATTCTGGACGCAGACATTTATGGGCCTTCCCAACCACAGATGCTGGGCATCAACAGCAAGCCCGAAAGCACCGACGGCAAGACCATGGAGCCACTGGAACGCTACGGCATCCAGGCCATGTCCATTGGCTTCCTCATCGACGTAGATACTCCCATGATTTGGCGCGGCCCCATGGTCATCAGCGCCATGGAGCAACTGCTGCGCGAAACGCGCTGGAAAGACCTGGATTACCTTATCGTTGACCTGCCACCGGGTACAGGCGACATCCAGTTGACGCTATCACAGAAAGTACCAGTAACAGGCGCCATCATTGTCACTACCCCACAGGATATTGCCTTGCTGGATGCGCGCAAGGGATTGAAAATGTTCGAGAAGGTCAGCATCCCTATTCTCGGTATCGTGGAAAACATGAGTACGCACATCTGCTCGCAGTGCGGTCATGAGGAACATATTTTTGGCTCCGGCGGTGCCGCCAGGATGTGTGCTGATTACAACACCGAACTGCTGGGCAGCCTGCCATTGGATATCCGTATTCGGGAAGAAACTGACAATGGCACGCCAACAGTAGTGGCCGAACCGGCAGGACAAATTGCGGGGATCTACAAATCCATCGCCCGCCGTGCTGCAGTGAAGGTTACAGCACTAGGACGCGATCACAGCAGCAAGTTCCCCAATATCGTCATTCAGAAAACCTGATACCACATCATGACTGTCCAGCATTACGCAGGACGGTGAAAGAACAGGATGCCGCTCGGCATCCTGTTCTACATTACAGATTAACGCCGAATATATAGATATCCACGCCGTTCCTGGGCTTGATCAAACTGGCGGGGATACCTAGGCCCCCGCGCCAATTGTCCACAGCTTCCTGCTTGCCTGCGCCAGTGACGAAGAAAATTACTTCCTTTGCCTGGCTCAATCGGGCTGCGCTGATGGAGACACGTTCTGGCGGCGGTTTAGGCGCGCCGAATACCGGAACGGCTGCCTTAGCATCATCCCAGCTATGTCCGGGGAACAGGCTGGCAGTATGACCGTCCTCTCCCAACCCCAGCAACACTAAATCAAACTCTCCGACTTCGGCCAGCGTCTGGTTATACGCCTGCGCGGCATCCACTGGTCCGCGTTCGGCAGGGATATCATGAATCTGATCAGCAGGAATCGCCACATGCTTGAGCCAAGCCTCATGCGCCATCAAGCTGTTACGCTCTTCATGCTCTGGCGGCAGGCAACGATCATCGCCGTAATACACATGCCATTTGCTCCAGTCAGTGTCGATACCAGGCAGTAACTGATAAATGCTCTTGGGCGTGCTACCGCCAGCAAGCACGATGCTGAACCTGCCATGGCTGGCAATCGCGTTGCGCGCCGCCTCGGCAATACGCTCAACAGCGCTGTTGTTGAGCACCTCCTGCGCGGTAAACACCTGCCATCGGCTAATTTGCCCGTTGATGACCTGAGATTGTGTGGTATTTTGCATGATATAAAACCTTCAAGTTATAATTGCCAAGCTGCATTGGAAGAATTCTAACATTATCAACCCGGCTCCATCTTAATTCTGCATCGGCCTGCCCCAAAAGGAAGCGCCAGGGATTGCAGATGGCACCATCCTCATCAAGGAAGAATCAATGAAACTTGCAATTATCGGTCTGGGTAAAATGGGCGGCAATATGGCTCGCCGTCTCTTGAAACATGATATCGAAGTCGTCGGTTTTGACTTCAACAAAGATACTGTCAACCAGATTTCTCTGACTAACGGTATGTTACCAGCCAGTTCAGTTGAAGATGCCGTTTCCAAACTTTCTGGTGAACCCAAGAAAATTGTCTGGATCATGTTGCCCAGCGGTGATATCACCGAGAATCAAATCAAGGAGCTGGTTCCTCTGCTCAACAAGGGCGATATCATCATTGATGGCGGTAATTCCAACTATAAGCACAGCCAACGCCGTGGGGCATGGCTGGCTGAACATGGTATTGATTTCATTGATTGCGGTACTTCCGGCGGTATCTGGGGTTTGGATAATGGCTACTGTCTCATGTACGGCGGCCCCAAGGAAGCGGCTGATGTCGTTGCCCCCATCATGCAAGCGCTGGCGCATAAAGATCACGGCTGGGCCCATGTCGGCCC
Source organism: Methylobacillus sp. (assembly GCF_036844465.1). Lineage (NCBI taxonomy): Bacteria > Pseudomonadati > Pseudomonadota > Betaproteobacteria > Nitrosomonadales > Methylophilaceae > Methylobacillus > Methylobacillus sp. Next base: position 262,305 of record NZ_DAIUFW010000001.1, on the reverse strand, counting down.
CGTGGGTTCTGGTCACTTCACCAAGATGATCCATAACGGCATCGAATATGGCATGATGCAGGCATTTGCCGAAGGCTTGGACCTGCTCAAGGGTAAGGAAGAGTTCAACCTCGATCTCGCCCAGATCACCGAACTCTGGCGCCATGGCTCCGTGGTTCGCAGCTGGCTGCTCGACCTGACCGCTGAAGCGCTGGCTCACGACCAGGAATTAGCTGCGATTGCTCCATATGTTGCAGATTCCGGCGAGGGCCGCTGGACCGTGGTGGAAGCCGTGGATCAAGGTGTTGCCGCGCCTGTCCTGACCTTGGCGTTGCAAATGCGTTTCGCCAGCCAGGAAGACACGGGCTACAGCTATAAATTGTTGTCCATGATGCGCAACGCATTTGGTGGTCACGCAGTCAAAACCCATTAATCCAGAACGGCAAGCCATTCGGCTTGCCTTCCCTCCTCATCAATCTGATTAGAGAACACTGTATGAAAGTCATCGATCCTTGTACCCTCGTACTGTTTGGAGCCAGCGGTAACCTTTCCCGCGTCAAACTCATGCCCGGCTTGTTCCGTCTGGATCAGGCAGGCCGCTTGCCCGAGAGCATGGCAATTTTGTCCGTGGGCCGTGGCCAGGTTTCCCGCGAGGCATGGCTGGCCGACATCAAGGGCATGCTGGATGCCAAGTTCCCCAAGGGTTATGACCAGGCAGTGTTCAAGCGCTTTATCGAGCGTCATCATTACCACGCAAACCCGCCTGATGATCCGACTTCCTTCACACGCCTGAAGGAAACCTTGTCCAACGAGGCCGTGTTCCCGCAGAACCTGGCGTTCTTCCTGTCCGTGCGCCCTTCCGACTTTGCCACCATTGTTGACCAACTGGCGGGCGTGGGCCTGACCCAGGAAGACAAATACTGGCGTCGCGTCGTGGTCGAGAAACCATTTGGCACCAATCTTGAGTCCGCGCAGGAACTGCAAGCTTCGATCACCAAGCACCTCAAGGAAAGTCAGATCTACCGCATCGACCACTATCTCGGCAAATCCGCATTGCAGAACATCATGCTGCAACGCTTTGCCAACACTGTCTTGGAGCCCTTGTGGAACAAGGACTACATCGATCATGTGCAGATCACCAACACTGAGCAACTGGGCGTGGGTGAACGCACCCAGTTCTACGACGCCACCGGCGCGCTGCGCGACATGATCCAGAGCCATGTGCTGCAGACGCTGGCGCTGACTGCAATGGAGCAGCCAGCCTCGCTCAGCCCTGATGACATCCGCGCTGAAAAGATCAAGGTGCTGGAATCCATCCGTCCGATTCCTGTCAACGAGCTGGAAAAGCACGCCTTCCGCGCACAATACAGCGCTGGCGAAGTCAAAGGCGAGAAAGTCCCTGGTTATCTGGAGGAATTGGGCGACAACAGCAGCGTGGTGGAAACCTATGCTGCGCTTAAATTATTCATCGACAATCCGCGCTGGAAAGGCGTGCCGTTCTATATCCGCACCGCCAAGCGCCTGCACGAGGCCGATACCCGCATCGCCATCCGCTTCAAGAAAGCGCCACTGCAACTGGGTAACGGCCAGGACCAGAACTGGCTCATCATCGGCATCCAGCCGCGCGAGTGCATCAAGCTGGAAATACAATCCAAGATTCCAGGCCTGGACATTGCCACACGCACCATCGAACTGGACGGTGCCAACCGCCAGGACGGCGACGAAACCATCGACGCTTACGAGGCATTGCTGCTCAACCTGATGGAAGGCGACAACTCACAATACCTGCACATCAGCGAAGTGGAAGCGCAATGGCGTCTAGTGGATCCGGTCATTGAGGCCTGGGCCAAAGACCGCAAGCCTGTGCACCAATATCCAGCAGGTAGTCGCGACCCAGAAGCTTCCAGAGTAATTTTCGAGCATGAAGACCAATTCTGGCGCTACAGCATCAAGCTGGGTGGCGATAAGTAATTCCTTTTTTAACTTAACCTGATGAAGCGCAGTTCTACAGATAGCCAAACGGCTATCTGTGACTACGCTTTTTGTCTTTTTAGCGGAAGCCCGTCACATGAGCATCAAATCCGACAAATGGATACGTCGCATGGCCGAACAACACGGCATGATAGAACCATTCGAGCCCAGCCTGATCCGCGAAGTCAATGGCCAGAAAATCGTCTCCTACGGCACCTCCAGCTATGGCTACGATATTCGCTGCGCCAATGAATTCAAAGTTTTCACCAATATCAACAGCACAATTGTCGATCCGAAGAATTTCGATCCCAATTCCTTTGTCGAATTCAACAGCGACTACTGCATCATTCCGCCGAATTCCTTCGCGCTGGCACGCACTGTGGAGTATTTCCGCATTCCGCGCAGCGTGCTGACTGTTTGTCTTGGTAAATCCACCTATGCGCGCTGCGGCATCATCGTGAATGTCACACCATTTGAACCCGAGTGGGAAGGTTATGTCACATTGGAATTCAGCAACACCACCCCGTTGCCAGCCAAGATCTACGCTGGCGAAGGATGCGCCCAGGTGCTGTTCTTCGAGTCTGACGAAGAGTGCGAAACTTCTTACAAGGACAGGGCCGGCAAGTACCAGGGACAGACAGGCGTGACCCTGCCGAAAATCTGAGTAATTCTGGATTTTTCTGTGTCAATCCTGTTTCATATAAATGATGCGTGAGTGTGCTATATTGCGCTTTTTTTAAATCCGGGCAGTCTTTTAATTAATCCGGACCGTCTTCGGAGGCCTTATGAAATTCCGCTTTCCCGTCGTCATCATTGACGAAGATTTCCGTTCAGAAAACTCTTCCGGCCTGGGCATTCGTGTGCTAGCCAAGGCCATTGAGGACGAGGGGTTCGAGGTGCTTGGCGTTACCAGCTACGGCGACCTCACTTCCTTTGCCCAGCAGCAAAGCCGCGCATCGGCATTCATCCTGTCGATAGACGACGAGGAATTCATTGAAGAATCTCCGGAGGCATTAGAAAACCTGCGCAAGTTCGTCGATGAAATCCGCTTTCGTAATGAAGAGATTCCCATCTTCCTGCACGGCGAAACCCGCACTTCGCGTCACATTCCCAATGAAATCCTGCGCGAGCTGAATGGATTCATCCATATGTTCGAAGACACCCCGGAATTCGTCGCCCGCTATATCGTCCGCGAAGCCCGTGCCTACCTCGACAGCCTGCCACCACCATTCTTCCGCGCCCTGACTCACTATGCCGCAGATGGTTCATATTCCTGGCACTGCCCCGGCCACTCCGGCGGCGTCGCTTTCCTCAAGTCACCGGTCGGCCAAATGTTCCATCAGTTCTTCGGCGAAAACATGCTGCGCGCCGACGTTTGCAATGCCGTGGACGAGCTAGGACAACTACTCGACCATACCGGGCCGGTTGCAGCGTCGGAGCGCAACGCCGCGCGCATCTTCAATTGCGACCACCTCTATTTCGTCACCAACGGCACCTCGACCTCCAATAAGATTGTATGGAATTCCACCGTTGCACCAGGCGACGTCGTGATTGTAGACCGCAACTGCCACAAGTCAGTGTTGCACTCGATTATCATGACCGGTGCTATCCCGATCTTTCTGATGCCGACCCGTAATCATTTCGGCATCATCGGCCCTATCCCGAAAGAGGAATTTTCCTGGGAGAACATCCAGAAAAAGCTGGAAGCCAACCCCTTCATCGGCGACAAGAACGTCAAGCCACGCGTGCTCACCATCACCCAGTCCACCTATGACGGCGTGCTCTACAACGTCGAAGAAATTAAGGAAATGCTCGATGGCAAGATCGACACCCTGCATTTCGACGAAGCCTGGCTGCCGCACGCCACCTTCCATGATTTTTACGGCGACTATCACGCCATCGGCGCGGATCGTCCGCGCTGCAAAGAATCCATGGTGTTCTCTACCCAGTCCACGCACAAACTGCTGGCTGGCCTGAGCCAAGCCTCGCAAATCCTGGTGCAGGACGCGCAGGATATTAAACTGGATCGCGACCTCTTCAACGAGGCCTACCTGATGCATACCTCCACCAGTCCGCAATACTCCATCATTGCCAGCTGCGATGTCGCTGCAGCGATGATGGAAGCGCCGGGCGGCACCGCCCTGGTGGAAGAATCCATCATGGAAGCACTGGATTTCCGCCGCGCCATGCGCAAGGTCGATGAAGAATGGGGTAATGACTGGTGGTTCAAGGTCTGGGGGCCGGACGATCTCTCCGAGGAAGGCATCGAGGAGCGCGCCTCCTGGATGCTTAAGGCGGGTGAGCGCTGGCACGGTTTCGGCAACCTCGCCGAAGGCTTCAACATGCTGGATCCAATCAAGGCCACCATCATCACACCCGGACTGGACGTTGATGGCGCCTTCTCCGATGATATCGGCATTCCTGCCGCCATCGTCACCAAATACCTGGCCGAGCATGGTGTAATTGTCGAGAAAACCGGCCTGTATTCCTTCTTTATCATGTTCACCATCGGCATCACCAAGGGCCGCTGGAACACCATGGTGACGGCATTGCAGCAGTTCAAGGACGATTACGACAAGAACCAGCCGCTATGGAAGGTATTGCCGGAGTTCGTCGCCAAGCACCCGCGTTACGAGCGCATCGGCCTGCGTGATTTATGCGCGCAAATCCACGCAGTCTACAAGGCCAATGACGTCGCCCGCCTGACGACGGAAATGTACCTGTCCAATATGGTGCCGGCAATGAAGCCAACGGATGCCTTTGCGCGCATGGCGCATCGCAAGATTGACCGGGTACTGATCGACGACCTCGAAGGCCGTATCACCGCCGTGCTGCTGACGCCCTATCCACCCGGCATCCCCTTGCTGATTCCTGGCGAACGCTTCAACCAGGTCATCATCAACTACCTGCGTTTCGCGCGTGACTTCAATGAACGCTTCCCTGGCTTTGAGACCGATGTTCATGGACTGGTGAAAGAAATTGTGGATGGCAAGGCACGTTATTACGTGGATTGCGTCGCCAACTGAAATTGACCTGATCGAGGAGAGCCTGCGGGATTATTTTCCGCAGGCTGGCCTTGCTTCTGCTGTTTCTGTGCTCGCTACTTTATGCGCTCATAAGTGATGTAACGGAATGGCAACCCCTTGGCACTGACCAGCGACTCATGTTCTGTTTCTTGCCAATCCCGCAGGTCAAACTCCGGCAAATGGGCATCGCCCGCAAAACTAGCATCGATCTCGGTTACATAGAGCCGGTCCGCGAGTTTCAACCCGTCACGGTACAACTCTGCTCCGCCGATCAGGAATACTTCATTATCATCGATTGCTAATGCCAAAGCCTGCTCCAGACTATGTGCAATCAAGGCGCCCGGTACCTGATAACCCTCATTGCGGGTGACAATGACAGTAGTGCGGTCCGGCAGCAAGCGGTTGAGGGATTCATAAGTCTTGCGGCCCATGATGATGTGATGCCCAGTAGTCAAGGCACGAAAACGCTTGAGATCTTCCGGCAAATGCCACGGCAGGGCGTTATTCAAACCAATGACGCGATCATGCGCCATGGCAACAATGAGAGATAAGTGTGTCATGCCGATATTATACTTGGTGTTGACATCCCGATCCTTGTAAGACAATCACCGTCTGCCCGTTGCCAGCAAGATAGTTTAAGATCAATTCCAGCAGACGCTCAGAGCTATGCGGGAAACATTCGCTCACCAAACAACATGGAATCAAGTTTTGCAGATCGCTTATCCAAAATCCTTCCTCACTCTGTTGCTGTTCGGTTTGGTCCTGACCATGCTGCCGCTGCTGTTCGCCTTCGGCAATGCCGCGATCTATCTTGACCGTCTAGCGACGCAAAGCCGTGATACCGTAACCCAGGCCGTGCAGGTGACACGCGCCAGCCGGGCGCTTGTGGAACAGATCACTTTCATGGAGCGCAGCGCCCGACAATATTTCGTGCTGGAAGATGAATTACTGCTCGACAATTATGCCAAGGCGCATGAGAAATTTGTGGATGCCTGGCATGAACTGGAGCAGTTGCCTCTGACCAATCTGCAGCAGAATGCGCTAGCCAAGCTGGCAGATGATGAACAATCACTGCTCCAGAGCATATTGCAGCACCCGGACCAGCCAACCTCTGCCGGAGACATCGTGGAGCGTTTTGCTGACCTGACAATCCAGGCGCAACAAATCCTTGATGAAAACAACCGGCAGATCGACCGGCAATCCATTATTCTCGCGGAAACCGCCGAACGCACCCAGCAAATCATGCTTTGGCAAACCCTAACCCTGGTTCCGGTCGCCATCCTTGTAGCCCTAATGATCACTTTTCTGGTCGCGCAACCCATCAGACGCATGGATGCCGCCATCCGCAAGCTGGGAGAAGGCAATTACTCGGAGCCAATCAGCATCGACGGCCCTGGAGACCTGCGCAATCTTGGAGAACGCCTCGACTGGCTGCGTGCGCAATTAAACGAACTCGACCAGCAAAAACAACGCTTCCTGCGCAATGTTTCCCACGAGCTTAAAACCCCGCTCACTGCCATTCGCGAAGGCAGCGAACTACTCAGCGACGAAGTAGGCGGCACTCTCACTCCGCAACAGCGCGAAATTGCAGGCATCCTGCGTGAAAGCACGCTTCGCCTGCAAAAAATGATAGAAAACCTGCTGAGTTATACAGCCGTGCAATTCCAGTCCCCGCCATTGAAACTGGAATCTGTCTCGCTGACCGGCCTGGCTGAGGAAATCCTTGCTGATTATTCCTTGACCATCAGCAGCAAGCATATCGACATCCAGCGTGATTTCTTCCCCACCACGCTCATGGCTGACCGGAAAAAAATACACTCCGTGATCGACAACCTAATTTCCAATGCGGTCAAATACACCACGCAATCCGGCTCTATTCGCATCAGCATCACCCAACAGGCCGAGCAGGCCATTATCGAGGTGCATGACAGCGGGCCAGGCGTCATGGCCGATGACACGGTAAAACTATTCGACCCTTTCTATCGTGGTCACAATGCCTATGAAAGTCTGGTGGGCGGCAGCGGGCTGGGGCTTTCGATCGCCAAGGAATATGTCGATGCCCACCACGGCCAAATCGTTTTATTGCCTTCCGAACGCGGGGCACATTTCCGCGTTACTCTTCCCTTGAAAGTTGAACCCAAATGAATTCCAGATATCAACTTATAACAGCAATGACATGCATGTTGCTCAGCGCATGCGCGCATCACTCCAAATCCGGTGCTCCTGCTGAGCCTAAACAGGAGCAATCTTCCCATCCGTCTGTATCACCCGCGCCTATTCAACCAGCATTCAATCCATCCGGCCTGCTGGAATTTGTTGATGACTTTTCAAATTTATCGCCAGAAGCGCAAAAAAAGGAACTGGCTGGAGTTCTGCATGAAATCAGCACAAACAGCAGCGATGTTCGGCAGAAAGTCCGGGCCGCCATCATTTACTCTATTCCCGGCAGCAAGCTGCGCGATCCGCTCAAGGCACAACCCTTGCTTGATGAATTGGCTCGCGAAAAACAGCTGAGCAAGGAAGAAAGCGCAATCGTATCCATATTGAGAGACAACAGCACGGAAATCATCAGGCTCGGCCAGCGTCTACGCGAGGAACAACGTCGTGCGGATGATAACCAACAAAAAGCCAATGCGCTGCAACAGAAGCTGGATGAACTGAAGCAAATTGAAAGGACCATGATGCAGAAATCGCTCAGGGATCCCAATCGGAGTAAGTAATAAATGATTGAAGCAGTAAAGAAAATTCTGACTGTCGATGACGACCCGGATATCCTCAAACTGATGGGAATGCGGCTGCAAGCCGCGGGTTATCAGGTTGTCGCTGCCTCCAATGCAGAAGAGGCTTTGTCGCAGATTGCCGTCAGCAGGCCCAGCCTGGTCATCACGGATCTGCGCATGCCGGGCATGGACGGCATGGCCTTGTTCGACGCCATCCATCAATCCGACCCGGCTCTGCCCGTCATCATGGTCACAGCTCACGGCTCCATTCCTGAAGCGGTTGATGCCACTCAGCGCGGCGTATTTGGCTTCCTCACCAAACCGTTCGATAGCAAATCCCTGCTGCAGCAGGTGGAAGCTGCTCTGCGCATAGGCACAGACCCGTTAATGCATTCCAGCGCAGAAAACGAGGACAACGATTGGCGTAAGACCATTATCACCCGCAGCCCCCAAATGGAAAACCTGCTGGGACAGGCGAAACTCATGGCGATTTCCGATGCCAGCGTATTCATCCAGGGCGAAAGCGGCACCGGCAAGGAACTATTGGCCCGCGCCATTCACCACGCCAGCCCACGCCGCAACAAGCCTTTCGTCGCCATCAATTGCGGCGCCATCCCTGAAGCGTTGCTGGAGTCGGAACTGTTCGGCCATAGCAAGGGCGCCTTCACTGGTGCTTTGCGCGATCATAAAGGCTTGTTCCAGATGGCTGATGGCGGAACGCTGTTTCTCGATGAAATCGGCGATATGCCGCTCCCCTTGCAGGTCAAGTTGCTACGTGCTTTGCAGGAACGCGCCATCCGACCAGTGGGTTCCAATGCCAGCATCAATATCGACGTCCGCATCATTTCAGCCACTCATCGCAACCTTGCCGAAGAAATGAAATCAGGCCGGTTCCGCGAAGACCTTTACTACCGTATCAATGTAGTTGGCCTGGAGATTCCAGCCCTGGCTGCGCGGCGGGAGGATATCGCGCTGCTCGCCAATAATTTCCTGAATGAAATTGCGAGCAAATATCGCAAAAAACTCAATGGATTCGCCCCTGAAGCACTGGAGCTCCTGATTGCCGCCCCATGGCCCGGCAATGTGCGCCAATTGCAGAATATTGTGGAACAAACCGTTGTACTCTGCACCACGCCGCTGATTCCAGCCAGCCTAGTACAAAAAGCGCTGCAGGAGGATATTGGCGGTATTGTGCCTTTCGAGATTGCCCGCAAGAATTTTGAGCGCAACTACTTGGTGAAGCTGCTCAAAGCTACCAACGGTAGCGTCACTCAAGCCGCACGCCTGGCCCAGCGCAACCGCACGGAGTTTTATAAATTGCTGCAACGCCATCAACTTACCCCAGCGTTATTCAAAAGCGACAACGCCAATAATTAACGTCTCCTTATAGAGACGGATATATTACTTATCTTTCAATTAGTTATGTTTAGTTTAGCAATACTGTCTCCTACAAGAGACAGTATTGCTATTTAAATTTTCCCAGTATTGAAATATAACAAATTGATTTTTAAAGAATTTAACGTGTTGGCACACTTCTTGTTATATATTTTCCAGATAGTTCTGGCTATCACCAGCAAGAAAAAATAAATAGTCTGGAGATGTAAATTTATGATGGGCTCCAATATCAAAAAAACACACCCCATGGTTCTGATAGCTGCAACCGCTATGACTGTTTTCAGTCTGATTGGCAGCGCCGTCATCACTGGCTTGATTCCAGTGAAACATACTTATCGCCCTGACTTGGCGCAGCAATTGATTACCGATCCCAATGCCGCCATGGTAATCAGCAGCACGCTCAACCAGAAAATGGATAATCTGCGTAATGGTGATCAACAACAGGCTACCTCCGCATGCCGGGATTGTGGTATCGTCGTCGCTATCCATTCGTTTGAGAACAGTGTGAACAGCCGCTATAACAAGGCTGAAGAGAATATGGCGGAAGCGACCTACCTGATCAAAGTTAAAATGGATAACGGACGCTTCCATATCGTCACCCAACACAGTACACCGCGTTGTGCCGTCGGTGACAATGTCAGGCTCAGAAGTGGCCGGTTGGTCAGTGCCTGAACTGAAAGTTTTATAGCAGGCCTTTATCCTCCCCGAGAAGGTCTGCTTTTTTTATTCAAAAACGAAAGCCCTGTATTTACAGGGCTTTTGTTCTTTATACATCGTTCAAGCTGTTGTGTTGACGTTTTGCCCGAGATGCGCGGGTAAATTGGCTACCGACGCCGATGGCACCGCTTCGATGAGTGCCATGGCATTCGACGCGCTAATATCCATGGCCTTTTTCAGTACTGTGGTACTAACTTCTTGCTGCAATCGCGTTGCAGCAAGATCAGTGGCAACACTGGCAATGCCTGTAACATCCATATTTCTGCTTCCTTCCTCTTTCTTCATGCTTGATAACAAACTAACGACAGCTGGAAGAATAAATTAAGCAATGAAATTATTTATCTGCAAAACCATGGCAACATGCAAAAAAAACGCTCCCGAAGGAGCGATCGACTGTCCGTCCAGTCAGAAATTTATTCTTTACCGATTTGGTAGAACTCTCGGTGAGACTCTACGATCTTACCACTAGTTGCATCAACTTCAACCTTGAATTCCTTGCCGTCCTTGGTCTTGATATCAAATTCATAGGTAGCAGCGCCATCTTCTTCAATCTCATACTCCACTTCCACGATCTCGCCTGGATGTGCAGTTAATGCAGTCTTGCGCGCTTCTTCTTCGCTTACCTTCTGTTTGGCCTTGAACAATGGATGGTCTGCTGAATCCACCTCTTGCTCAATTTCTACAACCTTACCGGTATTGGCATCACATTCTACATCCCAGGCAGTGCCATCAGCCGATTCGATATCAAATTCATAAACCGGAGTTTTGCCTTCCAGTTTATATTCCACCTTAACCACAGTACCTGGCTTTGCCTTCAACGCAGCCTGCAAGCAAGCTTCCATGCCCACTTTGTTTTTCGGAAATGCATCTGCCACTGCCAGTTGACTGCCTGCCAATAATGCCAATGCACTGATCGTTACACCAATCTTGTTCATGTTCATCCCCATCTTTTGGTTATTGATGGAACGAATTATATAGAAATAATCCACTTCGGGATAATATCCCTACAAAATAGGGAAAATTTCCCTATATTTTTCGGGAATAATTCCCTATTTGTTACAATTCACTTACGATATCCAGAATCAGTAAATTGGAGCAGCCACCTTCTTATCCTCTTGAGGTAGCTATCAAACCGCCACAGGCGCCTTGATAGCCGGGTGGGATTGGTAATTCTCCAACGTGAAATCCTCAAAACGGAAAGCAAAAATATCCTTCACTTCTGGATTGATTTTCATACTTGGTAAAGGATAAGGCTCGCGCGACAATTGCTCCCTCACCTGATCAAGGTGATTGAGGTAGATATGCGCGTCGCCCAGCGTATGCACGAAATCGCCCAGCTTCAGGTCACACACCTGTGCCACCATCATGGTCAACAAGGCGTAGGAAGCGATATTGAATGGCACACCGAGAAAAATATCAGCGCTGCGCTGGTAAAGCTGGCAAGAAAGCTTGCCGTCCGCCACATAGAACTGGAAAAAAGCGTGGCAAGGCGGCAGTTTCATCTGGTCCACATCCGCCACATTCCAGGCAGAAACAATCAGGCGACGTGAATCAGGATTGCGCTTGATCGCCTCGACCACCTGGCTGATCTGGTCGATATGCCCGCCATCCGGTTTGGGCCAGTTGCGCCATTGATAGCCATAGACCGGCCCCAGGTTACCCTGCTCGTCGGCCCACTCATCCCAGATGCTGACGCCATTTTCCTTGAGGTAGGCAATATTGGTGCTGCCTTGCAGAAACCACAATAGCTCATGAATGATGGATTTCAGATGTACTTTCTTCGTGGTCAACAGGGGGAAACCCTGCGCCAGATCAAAGCGCATCTGGTAGCCGAACACCGACAGGGTGCCGGTGCCCGTGCGATCTTCCTTCTTGTGGCCATGCTCCAGTACGTGGCGCATCAAGTCATGATAGACCTGCATGGCATGCCTCCGATTCAGATATGGTTGACGATGAATTGCTTGATGGCATCCGCATCAGCGTCCATCACATCAAAGCGTTGCGGCAAGGATTCCAGTCCATCCAGACTTTGCGGACGTTCAGGCTTATGTCCCAGGGCCTCAACAATGGCATCCTCAAACTTGGCTGGCAAGGCAGTCTCCAGCACCAGCATCGGCACGCCTGATTCACGTTGTTCCAGCGCCACCTTGAGGCCGTCCGCAGTATGCGTATCTATCGTGACGCCATAGCGCTCATACGTGGCCTTGATAGTCTGCATCCGGTGGGCATGATTGCTACTGCCAGAGACAAAACCATAGTCCGCTACCTTGTCAAACCAGCCAACTGCCTTGAGGTCGAAGCTGCCGCCCGCATCCACTCTGCCCCACAGTTCGCGCACCTTGCTTGCGTCGCGCCCCACCAAATCGAACACGAAACGCTCGAAGTTGGACGCCTTGGAAATATCCATCGAAGGGCTGGAAGTATGGTAGGTATTGGCAGAGCCGCGAGGACGGTAAACGCCGGTCTTGAAGAACTCGTCCAGCACGTCGTTTTCGTTGGTCGCCACCACCAGCTTGGCGATCGGCAAGCCCATCATGCGCGCGATATGCCCGGCGCAGACATTGCCGAAGTTGCCGGAAGGCACGGCAAAGCTGACTTTTTGAGCATTGTCCGTGGTCACGGCGAAATAACCCTTGAAGTAATACACCACCTGCGCCGCCACGCGCGCCCAATTAATGGAGTTTACCGCGCCGATCTTGTTCTTCGTCTTGAAGGCATGGTCGTTGGACACTGCCTTGACAATGTCCTGGCAGTCGTCGAACACGCCCTTGACCGCGATATTGAAGATATTACTGTCTTGCAGGCTGAACATCTGCGCGGTCTGGAAGCGACTCATCTTCTGGTGCGGCGAAAGCATGAATACCTTGACGCCCTGCTTGCCGCGCATGGCATATTCCGCTGCGGAGCCGGTATCGCCGGAAGTCGCGCCAAGGATGTTGGTGGTCTCGCCCTTTTGCGCCAACACGTATTCGAACAGGTTGCCCAGCAACTGCATCGCCATATCCTTGAACGCCAAAGTCGGCCCGTTGGATAAGGACAGCAGATACAGATCATCTTCCAGTTTGAGCGTAGGCGTGATGTCTTCGGCATTCTGGCCGGGACGCGCATAGGCATACACATCCGCGCGATAGGTCTTGTCGACGATGGTACGCAAGTCGCTAGCGGGAATATCGTCGATCAGACGCGAGAGTATGGTAAATGCCAGGTCACGATAGTTCATGCCACGCATCGCGCTCAGTTCATCCTGGCTGAAATGTGGATATTGCTCAGGCAGATAGAGACCGCCATCGGGAGCCAGGCCGCCGAGGAGGATTTCACTAAATGACAATGCGGGCGATTGCCCGCGGGTGGAGATATATTTCATGTAAAACATTGATGCAGGCAAACACTCCGGCTACCTGCAACCCTTTCAAAATTAACGGCTGAGTTCTTCCATGCGCAGGCGCGTCACCTTGCCGGAAATGGCGGGTAATGCCTCGATAGCGGCAATCGCGTCATCCATGTTCTTTTCCATGGTGACATGGGTCAGGATGATGATGTCCGCCTGGTCTTCGCCTTCCTGCGGCTCTTTCTGGATCATGGCATCAATCGAGATTTCACGGTCACCCAGAATGCGGGTGACATCGGCCAGCACGCCGGGCTTGTCCAGCGCGCGCATGCGCAGGTAATAACCGCTGCTGACTTCGCTGATTGGCAAAATCGGCAGATCAACCAACTGATCTGGTTGGAAGGCCAGATGCGGCACGCGCTGATGCGCATCCGTGGTATGAGTGCGGGTAACATCCACAAGGTCGGCTACCACCGCACTCGCTGTCGGCTCCGCGCCCGCGCCCGCGCCGTAATACAACGTAGGACCAACCGCATCGCCCTTGACCAGCACTGCGTTCATGGCGCCATTGACATTGGCAATCAAGCGCTTCTCGGGAATCAGCGTTGGGTGCACGCGCAGCTCCACGCCTTTGTCCGTGCGCTTGGTGATGCCCAGCAGCTTGACCCTGTAGCCCAGCTCTTCCGCATAACGGATATCCACGGCATCCAGCTTGGTAATGCCTTCGACATAAGCCTTGTCGAACTGCACCGGAATACCGAAACCAATCGCCGCCAGAATCATCAGCTTGTGTGCGGCATCAACCCCTTCCACGTCGAAGGTCGGATCAGCCTCGGCATAACCCAGGCGCTGGGCTTCCTTGAGCACATCGGCAAAGGCCAGCCCCTTTTCGCGCATTTCCGAGAGGATGAAATTGGTGGTGCCGTTGATGATGCCGGCAATCCATTCGATACGGTTGGCTGCCAGTCCTTCACGTACCGCCTTGATGATGGGAATGCCGCCAGCAACTGCAGCTTCAAACGCCACAATCACGCCTTTTTTCTGCGCGGCAGCAAAAATCTCGTTGCCATGCAGGGCGATCAGCGCCTTGTTGGCGGTGACGACATGCTTGCCGTTTTCAATCGCTTTCAAGACCAGTTCGCGCGCCACGGTATAACCGCCGATCAACTCCACGACGATATCAATTTCGGGGTCTGCCACCACGGCAAATGCGTCATCGGTCACAGCGACATTGCCGCCCGTTACTTGACGAGCCAGTTCCAGGTTGCGGTCAGCCACGCGGGTAATCGCAATCGGGCGGCCGGCACGGCGGGCGATTTCTTCCTGATTGCGGGTAAGTACGGTATAAGTGCCGCCACCGACGGTGCCGATGCCAAGCAGGCCAACATTGATAGGTTTCATTCAGTTTCCAGTGTTATTGCTATTCGATCTTGTTTCCACAGGTTCGCTTATGCAGACGCGCTCTGTGCTGTCTTGCCGGTGTTTTTTCCTTCTATCACCGTCATGGTGCTGTGCTTCTTGCGGTAGTTTTCCAGGAAGCGGGCAATGCGTGTGATCGCTTCGGTCAGATCATCCACATTCGGCAGGAATACCACGCGGAAATGGTCGGATGCCTTCCAGTTGAAACCGGTTCCCTGCACCAGCAATACTTTTTCCTCTTGCAACAGATCGAGGATGAACTGCTGGTCATCCTCGATCGGGTAAACCTTGGGGTCAAGGCGCGGAAACAGGTACAGGCTGGCCTTGGGCTTGACGCAAGTCACCCCAGGGATTTCCGTCAGCAGCTTATGCGCCAGGTCGCGCTGCTTGCACAGTCTGCCGCTGGGCGCGACCAGGTCGTCAATGCTCTGGTAACCGCCCAGCGCGGTCTGAATGGCCAATTGCCCAGGCACATTGGCACACAGCCGCATGGAGGCAAGCATATTGAGCCCTTCGATATAATCCTTGGCGTGGCGCTTCTCGCCGGAAATCGCCAACCAGCCGGCGCGATAACCGCAGGTGCGATAGTTCTTGGACAAGCCGTTGAAAGTCACGAACAGCACATCATCGGCCAACGATGCGATGGAAGTATGCTTGTTGCCATCGTAAAGCACCTTGTCGTAGATTTCGTCCGCAAATACCACCAGCCCATGACGACGCGCGATATCAATGATGCCAAGTAAAATATCGTCCGGGTACAGGGCGCCAGTCGGGTTATTCGGATTGATGATGACAATGCCGCGGGTTTCCGCCGTGATCTTGCTTTCAATATCCTTCAGGTCAGGCAGCCAGCCCGTCTGCTCGTCGCAAAGATAATGCTGCGCAACGCCACCGGCCAGGGTAACTGCGGCAGTCCACAAGGGATAATCCGGCATGGGTACCAACATCTGGTCGCCATTGTTAAGCAATGCCTGCATGGCCAGCACGATCAGTTCGGACACGCCATTGCCGATGATGATGTCATCCACCGTCACCCCGCGGATATTCTTCTGCTGGGTGTAGTGCATAATGGCCTTGCGCGCCGCGAACAAACCCTTGGAGTCGGTATAGCCGGAGGCGGAATCCATGTTGCGGATTACGTCCTGCAGAATCTCTTCCGGCGCATCAAAGCCGAACGGCGCCGGGTTGCCGATATTGAGCTTGATGATGCGGTGCCCCTCCTCCTCCATCTTGCGCGCTCGGTCCAGCACCGGGCCACGAATGTCGTAGCACACATTTTGGAGCTTGCTGGATTTGGAAAGTGGTCGCATGGTCTCTGTACTGGGAGGGTGGTAAAATGTGCTATCTTACCTTGAGTCAGCATGCAATTAAAGCTTGGCGGCGCAAAGACTTTCGTTCATTACTTCATAATTCCCACTGATGAAATTACACCTGACCCAGGCTGCGGGCAGCCACTTGATTACCGGTTATGATAAGGGCTGGGTTGAAGTCAATCATACACGCCATGAACAAAGTCTCATCGTTCTGCCTGCTGCCCTGCTACCCGGCTGGCAGGTCAGCAACTTCGACCAGCTCGCTGCCGGTCATTTCACCGAACTGCTGGCGCTGAAACCTGAACTGATCCTGCTGGGCACCGGCCATCAACATCGCTTCCTGCATCCTTCCATCAGCCGTGAACTGATTGCTGCGGGGATCAGCATCGAGTGCATGACCACAGAGGCTGCCTGCCGCACCTACAATATTCTGGTCGCGGAAAGCCGCCATGTGGCGGCGGCATTGATTGTCTAAGCAATAGCCCACCATCTATTTCGAACCCATCATTCCCCATCTGATACTATTAATTAGCTTTCAACTGAATCTGTACCGAGTGGATATTGATCACTACCATACAGGGTAAGGATCATCCAACTCAGGAATCGCCATGCAAGCAGTCAGCCATCTCCGCTCTACCCTGCCCCGCAAAGTCATTCCCATCGTGCCTTATTCGGTCAAGGGGCGATACCGTAACCTAAAGTCCGTCATCCTCAATATCGCGTTTGGCATCTATTTCCTCCTGCCATGGCTTCCGTGGAAAAACGAGGTCGGCCAGGCTTTGCTGTTTGACATAGCCAATTCACGCTTCCATATCTTCAACCTGGTACTATATCCGCAAGACCTGATGGTCTTGGTCGGGCTAATGGTGATTGCCGCCAGCCTGTTATTTGTTTCAGCCGCCATGTTCGGGCGGATTTTTTGCGGGTTCTTCTGCTTCCAGACCTTATGGACCGATGCATTCCGCTTCGTGGAATCCTGGGTACAAGGGGAAGCTCAGGCAAGAAAACGCTTGCAACAATCTCCCTGGAACGCCCGCAAAATCATCCTCATCGGCAGCACGCATGCGCTCTGGCTGTTGCTCGCGTTTGCCACTGCAGTGACCTTTACCTTGTATTTCGCCGATGCAGGCACTTTATTGAAGCAGATATTCTCAGGTAGCGCTGCGATTACCGCCTATGTCACCATTGTTGTCTTGACAGCCACGACCTATGTCGCCGCCGGCTTCGCGCGGGAAGATGTGTGCTTTGTCGCCTGTCCTTACGGCAAATTCCAGGGAGTGATGCAGGACTCTTCCACCGTAACCGTGATCTACGATCAGGTTCGCGGCGAGGGCCAACATGGCCGCCAGGCCCCCACTGCGAAACTCAAGACAGTAGAAGACCGCAAAGCCGCAGGCTTTGGAGATTGCATCGACTGCAACTACTGCGTGAATGTCTGCCCAACAGGAGTCGATATCCGCAAAGGGTTTCAGATCGGCTGCATTTCCTGCGGCCTGTGTGTGGACGCATGCAACAACATCATGGACAGCCTCAAGCTGCCTCATGGTCTGATCCGCTTCGATCAGGACAAGAACCTGCAGCAAGCAGACACCCGCACACAGCGCTGGTCAAAACTCAAAAACCTGGGTTACCTCAGCGTGCTGCTGATCAGCTGTATTGCCACCTGGCAGACCATGACATCCCTCACGCCATTCAGCACTATCCTGCAACAGCAACGGCAGCCATTGGTCACCCAATTATCCGATGGCAGCTTGCGCAATCGCTACGAACTGCGCATCACCAACAAATCAGGCCAGACGGAAACCTACCTGATCGCAGTGCATGGATTGCCGGAAAACAGCTTCAAGGGACAGCAGGAAATTACCGTGCCAGCCGGAAAGTCATACGCCAGCAACTTCAGCGTATCCCTTCCGCCAGCGCAAGCTGTCAATACCTCCAGCTTCCAGGTCAGCGTGACGCCACGATCCAAAGCTGAAACTGCCGTCAACATTACCTCACGTTATTTCTCGAAATAGTGCAGCAGGCTGGCAATTAAACAGCAATAGATCGGAGGCCAGCTCTCGTGGCAAGCCTGTAACTGCCTACTTCTGGCCCTGGGCCAGTAAATTCAGCTCTATTTCGCTGAACCCCGCCGCCCTACGTGCAGGGAAATTGAACGGGCCACGCAGCTTTGGTGCCCGATATTGCACTGTCAGCCGGGCGTAGGTATCCACCGGCTCGAGCCCACGCCGATCACATAACCAGCCATACCAGTAGTTGCCAATCGCCACATGGCCGATTTCATCGCGCAGCAGGATATCCAGAATCTCCGCCGCCTTCATGTCTCCCGCCTGCGCCAGTTTGGCGCGCAACGGCGGCGAGGCATCCAGCCCACGCGCCTCCATCGTGCGCGGTACCAGCGCCATGCGGGCCAGCACGTCATCGCTGGTTCTGTCCACCATCTCCCACAAACTGTCATGCCCGGTGAAATCGCCGTAACTATAGCCAAGGCCCTGTAAATGGTCGTGCAACATGCTGAAATGCAAAGCTTCTTCAGCTGCAACCTTGAGCCAGTCCGCATAATAAGCAGGCGGCATGCCCGGGAAACGCCAGATGGCATCCAGTGCCAGGTTGATTGCATTGAATTCGATATGGGCCAAGGCATGGATCATCGCTGCCCTGCCCTCTGCGGTGCGCATGGAGCGGCGTTCCACTTGCTGCGGCGCGACCAG
The DNA here is from genome assembly GCF_036844465.1 of Methylobacillus sp. Lineage (NCBI taxonomy): Bacteria > Pseudomonadati > Pseudomonadota > Betaproteobacteria > Nitrosomonadales > Methylophilaceae > Methylobacillus > Methylobacillus sp. The sequence goes on along the minus strand of NZ_DAIUFW010000001.1, from coordinate 243,726 downwards.
CTCGGGTTTGTCTGGCCTGCCAGGAATAGCGCCTGTCACTTCAAGGCTGCCCTGCAGATCAATCTGGATATGGCCTGCCAGCCATGATTCCCACAACTGCATGACACTCAACGCCTTATCGTCAGGATGACTCTGACACAGCAATATCAATGCTGCTTGTCGCAGTTCCATGCCATACGCGCTGAGGGAATCTTTCTCTGTCTGTAATTTCATGCAGGCATTTTAACGAGACGTTCTTTATTCTCCAACAACAGGCCAACCCTAAAAATCGGCATCTCGTTGAGAAGCGCTCCGACCGGGCGTTCTGGAGAGTTTTATTGGTTGCTCTTGCATGCACACATGTTAAAGTAGAGTAACATATGAATATATTCAGAAAAGATGCAGAAAATGAGTCATAGCTACAGAGAAGAAGAATCCAGAATAGACTCCCACATTGAGCCAGCTATTGCTTCCCTGCCCTTGTTTATCGGACATACTGAAAAAGCAGTTACGTCGGATGGGGTGATGCTGACCACCGGCACATGCCACTCAATTGCATCATTTGCCGAATTTGAACAGTGCTTCGGGGAGGCGCCCTCTGACACTACCTTGTGCGTCACCATGAATCATGACAACCAAGTCGTCAGCGCTGTTTGCCACTGCCATTTTTACCTGCACAGCTGCATCAAGCAGTATTTTGACAATGGCGGCGGCACTTGCGAAATCCTGTCGGTCGGCAACTATAACGAACCCCTTCATGCCGTCACCTTCATGATGGCTATCAAGCAATTGCCGGCAGAGGCCACTTTCACCCTGATCGCCATGCCGGATGCCGTTACCTTGCCTGAGCTTCCGCAACTACAGCAGCAACTTCTACAATATTGCCAGCAACAGGCCAATTGCATGGCCATCCTTGATCTGCCTTATTGCGATAATCAGACCCTGCCCGCCACCGTCACTGCTTTTCGTCACCAGATCGGCGACACAGCCCTGCATAACGGCAGCGCCTTCCTGCCATGGGTAGAGGTAGATATGCCCAGCGCACGGCATTACAAGCACCTGGAAATCAAATATACCCCTGGAGCAGCCACAGCATGGCGTGAATTTCAAAAAGCTACGCGCATACAATCCCGTCTGTTCCGAGATCACCTGAACCATCTCCCCAACCTGCTGTTGCGCAGGATGATTCCTCCCTGCGGGACCATTGCCGGGTTGCTGTATGCAAATGATCAGGAGCGCGGCGTCTGGAAGCTGCCCAGCGCACCAGTCAACCATGTGCATTCCCTGAGCGCCACCATCAATGATGCCCAGCAAGCCGGATTGAATATCGACGCAGCCCAAGGGAAATCCATCAACACCCTGCGTCATTTCCTTGGCCGTGGCATTTTGCTATGGGGAGGCCGCACGCTGGCTGGCAATGATACCGAGTGGCGTTATATCAGTTGCAAACGCACTTTTAATTTCCTGCGGGCATCTATACACCATTATTTGAATAACCAATCATTTGTACATAACGATGAAACAACCTGGTCACAGATCCGCGAGGCATGCAACCTCTTTCTACTAAAACAATGGCGAGCTGGTGCATTACAGGGTGAAAAATCCAAACATGCCTTCTACGTCAGGATCGGTATCAACGAAACCATGAGCAGCCAGGATATTGCCGAAGGCCGCCTGATCATCCTGGCTGGCTTCGCCTTAAGCCGCCCTGCCGAATTCACCACGCTCATCATCAAGCATCAGCTGCATAGCCAGGCAGATGCTGTTGAACAGGCACGCTCATATCCAAGCATGGCAAACAAGTTGAAAATACGGGCAAGAACCAGCCCGATCAATATCACAATCAATACCCCTCTGCCCAAACAAGGAGACGGGCCGCTACCGCTGGAAATCTCTTGATGGCGGCCTGATCTCACTCTGTAACATGCTGGCCCGGATAATATCCAGCCGACATGACTTCTCGCATTAGTCATAAACTCCTTTTCCTTATCATTGCCATAACAAGTGCTATTGTTAGCATGAAACCAATGTATTAAAGGAGAACATGAATGCTGGAACCCACTGCAGGCGATATCCTTGATAAACATGAGCTGGCGAAACTGCATGCATACTGGCGTGCCGCCAACTATCTTTCTGTCGGCCAAATCTACCTGTATGCCAACCCCTTGCTCAAGACGCCGCTGCTGCCCGAGCACATCAAGCCACGGTTGCTGGGCCACTGGGGAACGACGCCGGGACTCAATTTCGTCTATGCCCATGCCAACCGCGTGATCAATAAATACGACCTCAACATGATCTACATTACCGGGCCAGGGCACGGTGGGCCGGCAGTTGTCGCCAACACCTATTTGGAAGGCAGCTATACCGAACTTTACCCGGAAATCACCGAGGACGAAGCCGGCATGCTCAAGCTGTTCAAGCAGTTCTCTTTCCCGGGCGGCATTCCCAGCCATGCCTCGGCGCAGACGCCCGGCTCGATCAATGAAGGCGGCGAGCTGGGCTATTGTCTGCTGCATGCATTCGGCGCGGTATTCGATAATCCCGACTTAATCGCCTGTTGCGTGGTAGGCGACGGCGAGGCGGAAACCGGCCCACTCGCCACCTCGTGGCACGGCAACAAATTCCTCAACCCCAAGACCGACGGCGTGGTACTACCCATCCTGCATCTCAATGGCTACAAGATCGCCAATCCCACCATCCTTTCGCGCATCAGCCATGAGGAATTGCAGAAACTGTTCGAAGGCTACGGTTATAAACCTTATTTCGTCGAAGGCGACGAGCCGGAACTGATGCACCAGCGCATGGCCAGCGTGATGGAGAAAGTGATTGGCGAAATCCGCGAAATCAAGCGCCAGGCCGGATTGAAGCGCGAGATCAAGCGCCCGCGCTGGCCCATGATTATCCTGCGCTCGCCCAAGGGCTGGACCGGTCCGAAAGAAGTGGACGGCAAGCCGAATACCGGCACGTTCCACGCGCACCAGGTGCCGTTCGGCGATCTGGACAAGCCCGGGCATATCAAACTGTTGCAGGATTGGATGCTTTCCTACGCGCCGCACGAGCTGTTCGACGCACAAGGCCGACTCAAGCAAGAATTGCGCGCGCTTGCGCCCAAGGGCGAGCGCCGCATGGGCGCAAACCCGCATGCCAACGGCGGCCTGTTGCTCAAGCCGCTAGACTTACCGGATTTTCACCAATTCGCTTATGCTGTCACCCGGCCTGGAGAACGCCAGACCAGCTCCACCGGGGAGCTCGGCAAATATCTGGCCGAAGTCTGGCGGCGCAACCAGCATAATTTCCGCGTGTTCAGCCCGGATGAAAACAACTCCAACCGCCTGCAGGCTCTGTTCAACGTCACCGACCGGCAATGGATGGCGGAAAGGCTGGAAAATGACGAGCACCTGGCGCCGCACGGCGGCGTCATGGAAATCCTTTCCGAACACAGTTGTGAAGGCTGGTTGGAAGGCTACCTGCTCACAGGCCGACATGGCTTCTTTTCCTGCTACGAGGCTTTCATCCACATCATCGACTCGATGTTCAACCAGCATGCCAAGTGGCTCAAGGAGTGCGGACATATCCCTTGGCGCAAGCCGATCGCTTCGCTCAATATTCTGCTGAGCTCACATGTCTGGCGCCAGGATCATAACGGCTTCTCACACCAGGATCCTGGTTTCATCGACCATGCCGCCAACAAGAAGCCGGATATCATCCGCATCTATCTGCCCGCCGACGCCAACACTCTGATCGCGGTCACCGACCGCTGCCTGCAAAGCCGTAACCTCATCAACGTCATCGTCGCAGGCAAGCAGCCGCAAGGGCAATGGCTGGACATGCCTGCCGCCGTAGAGCACGCGCGGCGCGGCGCGAGTATCTGGCAATGGGCGGGAAATTGCGCGGCGGATGAGGAGCCTGATCTGGTGATCGCCAGCGCAGGCGACGTTCCAGTGATGGAATCGCTCGCCGCCGTCATGCTGCTGCGCGAACATGTGCCGGGACTCAAAATACGCTACGTCAATGTAGTCGACCTCATGACTCTGGTGCCCAACGACGTGCATCCGCACGGCCTCACCGACGAAGCTTTCGACGAACTGTTCACGCAGGACAAGCCTGTCATCTTCGCCTTCCACGGCTATCCCGGCCTCATCCATCGCCTTGCCTACAAGCGGTGCAACCATGCCAATTTCCACGTGCATGGCTTCCTGGAAGAAGGCACCACCACAACCCCGTTCGACATGACCGTGCTCAACCGCCTGGACCGCTACAGTCTGGTCAAGAACACTCTGCGCTGGCTGCCACATATCGAGAACGCCGCGGTGCTGGATGCGCTCATGGATGAGAAACTCGCGCAGCACAAGCAATACATCTGGCAGCACGGCGTGGACATGCCGGAAATCAGGGACTGGACATGGCAAGCGTGGAGCGCATAAACTCAAGGCAATATTTTTATTGATATTTCTTCTACAAAATAGCCCGGCAATGCCGGGCTATTTTATTCAAGGAACATCAAAGAAGGAACATTAATGCAGGTGCAGCCAGGTAAGCGTGCCCGCTTTCATGTCTGGCACCAGCAATATCTTGCCGTCCGGAGTAATGCCGATATCGGCAGCGCTTTGGAAGCCTTCGTGCTCCAGCGTGACCTTATCATCGACACTCAGACTGAACACCTTGCCATGCTCATAATCACTGATGTAGAGCTTATTGTTTGGTCCCAGCACCAGCCCGTCGCCGCCGCCAAACCCCCTCGCCAATTCAATCAGGTGGCGGTTGAGCAAGTCGAGCTTATATAGTATGCCGCTGCCGTAATCCACATAAATCAGCGTTTCGCCCGTGTCGTCCATCCACAAACCGTTAGGCGCCAGGATACGGGCATCCTGCTGGTGATTGATAACAGTGCTCACCTGACCGGTGGCCAGGGTTATTTTATAGATGGCCCCAGCCCCGCCTCCCTGCTTGAAAATATCGCCGCTCTCGCTCACAAATAGATGCTTGCCCGCGAAATCCGGCTCCAGGTCATTGAGGAACTTCGGTGGCACAGGAAACGCGGCTTTATCCACCAGCACCGTCCACTTGCCGTCCTTGCCTACCTTGAGGATACGGTCCCGGTCCGTAACATATAAATCATCCCCAACGAACGCCAGGCCCTTGGGATCGTTCATACCCTGGGCGAATACTTTGGCTTTGCCATCGGTACCGACCACAGTGATTTTGCCGTCGCCGTCATGGTTAAATTCGCCGATCTCCGAAATATATATCCGCCCTGCCTTGTCCACCACCACCGATTCAGGATTTTTCAATCCCTTGAGCACTTTCACTTCGTGCGCCTGCGCCAACCCTGCCGCCGACAGCAGGATGGCATATAAGCTACTGATCCATATCTTCCGCATTTTTATCCCTTATAACTTAATATGATCAATCCAAGCATTACCTATCCGTCTTCAAACCCGGCAGCACCGCGATCATGGCGCAGGGGGTATAGGTCTCTTTATTGGAGAGCCCTTCATCAATGAGTTTTTTGATTACCGGGTCGGCCTGAATTTTGTCCGCCACCTGTTGGATCGCCAAGTCATAGGCAACCTGCACGCTGTTGGCGGGCAGAATATCAAGGTCGCCGCTATAACGTGATTCGCCGGTGTAGCTGGCAATTGCCCTGCCGCTACCAGTATAGACAACGGCATTGATGGTGCCGTAGAAATTACGCATATGCGGGTTGTAGAACATCTTGGGTTTCACCCAGAGCAATACATTCGCCGTCACCCCCGCCTCGCACATCACGGTTTCACCGAGTTTCGCGCTCAATGTTTTTGTGACCACCGGCTCGATCAGCGGCCCTTGGGCAAACCAGTAATCCGTCATGAAGTGCCAGAGCTTGATCTGGTTGGTGTATTCATACGGGCTGATATATACCGCTACCTTGCTGGTCGGCAGTTGCGCTTCCGCATGGGCAACCCTGGCCGCCAATCCAAAATTGCTCGCCAACAACAGCGCAGCCAACGCCGGAACATACTTTTTCATTACATTATCCTCATGGTTACTTCTTGTTATAGGTAATACGATACACCAATCCCGCGCGGTCATCCGAGACATACAGCGCGCCGTCCGGTCCGGTAACTACATCAACCGGACGCCCCCAGGCACTGCTCCCGGCCTGCCAGCCCGTCACGAAATCCTCCACCGCCACCGGCTGATTATCCCGGAATCGGATACGCACCAGCTTGTAGCCATAAGGCTGCACGCGATTCCATGAACCATGCAAGGCTACGATCGCATCCTGCTTGTATTCACTGGGAAAATTCGTTTTATCAAGAAAAGCAATACCTAGCGGCGTGGAGTGCGCTCGCAAGGTGATGGCTGGCGGTTGCATATTGCTGCAAGCTCCTGGTTTCCCGGGAAAGTTGGGATCTGTCACCCGGCTGCCCCAGCAATGGGGCCAACCATAATGCTTGCCCGGTTCGATCTTATTGATATGCTCGGGCGGCAGTTCATCATTGGCGGCACCATCCTTAACATCGGAGCGCATGTCCGCACCGTTGTTGGTCGCATACAAAGCGCCGGTTTTCGGCTGCCACGCCATCCCCTGCGAATTGCGCAGACCCATCGCCCAGATTGCGCTGCCAGAGCCATACTCCTTGGCGCCCGCAGGCTTGCCATCCAGGGTATAACGCAGGATGGTCGCCCGCAACGGGTCTTTTTCCACACAGACATTGCAACTGGAGCCTACATTAAGATACAGGTGATTGTCCGGCCCCAACTTGATTGTCTTGAGCGTATGCCCGCCAGTCGGCAGGTTGCTGATCAACGGCACCGGCTTGCCTGCCGGTTGCTTGCTGTCCTGTTTCTGCACTATCCGCACTACGCCATCCTGGTTCGCCACCAGCATGACATTACCTGAGAACACCAGGCTATTGGGCGCGTTCAATCCCTCCACCACAGGCACCACATCATCGGCCATGCCATCATGGTTGCGATCCGGCAGCATATATACGGTATCGTCCACGCTGCTGGCAAGATAAAGATGCCCATCCGGGCCAAATGTCATGAAACGCGGTCCCCGGAAATAGTCCCCCTTGGCCGGGTTGAGCCTGGCGAATACATTGATCTTGAATCCGGGCGGCAGCGTAAGATTGTTAGCAACATCATCCGGGGTCTTGCTGACCGCTGCCACGGTAGTGCATGCCAGCAATGTACTGGCAAGAAATGCTGGCGCCACCAGGCCTGCCGCTATCCGTGATTTCGCCACTCCGTTCTCCTTCTCGACATGCAATCTGTTTTGAACATTTTATTTTGAATAGAAAATTAAACCACAGGTTCCCCATAGTTGCCTGCTAACTCCAGAAACAAAAACAGCAATGCCGGAAATATCCGGCATTGCTGTCAACTCAGGGTGCTTGTATTACCAGCCCGGCAATGGGCTATAACGTCCGTCCTAGAAGCACTTTTCCTGGCAGCCATCATCCTTGGCGCCAGCAGCCTCCAGCATAGCCGCCATCTCGGTCATACCTTCATCGTTAAGGGCACGAACGATAGACACATCGGCACGCAGCCTGGCATTGACATCAGCACCATGCTCGATGAGGTAAGTCACGACATCCTTGCGGTTCTGGAATGCCGCCATGTGCAGCGCTGTCATTTTGTTTACCGGGTGTTTGTAATTGACGTCCGCGCCATTCTCGACAAAAAATTTCACCGAACTCATCGGGCCTTTATTGGCGGCAATCTGCAAGCCAGACCAACCAAAGAATAACTGGTTAACGAGATATAGCTTGTTATAGTATTTCTTGATTACCTTCATGTCGCCCTTCTGGATGGCATCGGTATATTCCACCTGTGGATCCAAGTCATACGCCATGGCAGACATCCCAGCCAACCCCAGCATCAGCGCCATCAGCACTGCTTTCAACATTTTGCTCATTTACTTCTTCTCCATAGTAATAGTGATTTAATTCAGGGTCCCTGCCCTTTATTATTAGTAGTGTGCTTATTGCCAATACTGGAGGCTATCCGCCCCCAGTCCGGCGCACATCTATATATACGCTGTTACCGTCTTAGCCGATGAATTTCCTGGCATTGCGGAACATGCGAATCCATGGCCCATCCTCACCCCAGCCATCAGGGTGCCATGAATGTTGCACAGTGCGGAAAACCCGCTCGGGATGGGGCATCATAATACTGAAACGGCCATCTGCGGTAGTCAGGCCGGTAATGCCTTGCGGCGAACCGTTCGGGTTAAATGGATACACCTCGGTGGCGGCGCCTGTGTTATCGACAAAACGCATGGTCACCAGGTTCCTCGCCTCAGCCTGCTTCTGCGCCGACACATCGGCGAATTCGGCATAACCTTCACCGTGCGCCACGGCAATCGGCATGCGACTGCCCGCCATACCGCTGAAGAACAGCGATGGCGATTCCAGTACCTCCACCATGGCAAAGCGCGCCTCGAACTGCTCGGAACGGTTGCGCACGAAGTGCGGCCAGTGTTCAGCGCCTGGAATGACGCTGTGCAGGTTGCTCATCATCTGGCAGCCGTTGCACACGCCCAACGCGAACGAATCCGCGCGGTTGAAGAACGCGGAAAACTCATCGCGCGCGCGCGGGTTGAACAAAATGGACTTGGCCCAACCTTCGCCCGCGCCCAGCACGTCACCATAGGAGAAACCGCCGCAGGCGACGAAACCGGCAAAATCCTTGAGGCTGACACGCCCGCTGATGATGTCGCTCATATGCACGTCAAAGGTGCTGAAACCGGCGCGATCGAAGGCTGCTGCCATTTCCACCTGTCCATTGACACCCTGCTCGCGCAGGATCGCCATCCTGGGCCGCGCACCAGTTGCGATATAAGGCGCGGCGATATTTTCACCGAGATCAAAGCTGAGCTTGGCATGCAGGCCAGGATCAGTCTGATCCAGCAAGCGGTCGTATTCCTGCTGCGCGCATTGCGGATTGTCGCGCAGTTTCTGCATCTGGTAGGTCGTCTCGGACCATGCCCGGCGCAAGCTGACGCGGCTCTCGGCAAACACCAGCTTGCCTGCGCGGTGGATATGAATTTCCCCATGACTTTCAAGCGCGGCGATTACATGCACCTTGCCCGGCAAGGTCTGTTGCAGCTCATCCACAATGGTATAGGTATCAGCAGCACGCACTTGCAGCACTGCGCCCAATTCCTCGTTGTACAACGCTGCCACTGCATCCGCACCCAACTCCGTGATATCGATTTCAAGGCCACAACGCCCCGCAAACGCCATCTCCACCAAAGTGGCGAACAGGCCGCCGTCGGAGCGGTCATGATAGGCCAGCACACGGCCTTCACGGTTCAGTTTCTGCACTGCGTTGAACAAATGCTTGAGGCTGTCGGCGTCATCCAGATCAGGCGCCGCATTGCCTACGCTGCCATATACCTGCGCCAGTGCAGAACCGCCCATGCGGTTTTTGCCTGCGCCCAGGTCGATCAAAATCAAACGGGTCTCGCCCAGATCGGTACGCAATTGCGGTGTCAGGGTCTTGCGAGCATCGGGCGTAGGAGCAAATGCCGTCACCACCAGCGAGATAGGCGCAGTCACCGCCTTTTTCTCGCCACGCTCCTCCCATACCGTTTTCATGGACATGGAATCCTTACCGACCGGGATGCTGATGCCCAATTGCGGACAGAGTTCCATGCCCACGGCCTTGACGGTATCAAACAAGGCGGCGTCCTCGCCCGGATGCCCCGCAGGCGCCATCCAGTTAGCGGAAAGCTTGAGCTCTGCAATATCATCGATCAGACTGGCGGCGATATTGGTGATCGCCTCGCCAATCGCCATGCGGCCTGAAGCAGGCGCATCGATCAGTGCCAGTGGCGCTTTTTCGCCGATCGCAAAGGATTCACCGCGATAGGTCTCGAAGCCATCCAGCGTCACCGCCACGTCCGCCACCGGCACCTGCCACGGGCCGACCATCTGGTCGCGCGCAATCATGCCAGTCACGGTGCGGTCGCCGATGGTGATGAGGAAAGTCTTGTCCGCCACGCCGGGCAGACGCAGCACGCGATGCGCGGCTTCCTTCAAGTCGATGCGGGAATGGTCGAAAGCGGACAGCTCACGTGCCACATGCGCCACGTCGCGCGTCATCTTCGGCGGTTTGCCCAGCAGCACGGACAAATCCATATCCACCGGATTGTTGCCGAAATGGCTGTCAGACACGGTCAAGTGCTTTTCCTCGGTCGCCTCGCCGACGACGGCGAAGGGGCAACGCTCGCGCTCACAGATTTCCGCGAACAGCGGCAAATCTTCTTTGCGCACCGCCATCACGTAGCGCTCCTGCGCCTCGTTGCTCCAAATCTCACGCGGCGACATACCTGGCTCTTCATTGTGCACATCACGCAACTGGAACCTCGCCCCCACGCCCGCGTCGTTCACCAATTCAGGGAAGGCATTGGAAATGCCGCCCGCGCCCACGTCGTGAATGCTCAGGATCGGGTTCTTGTCGCCCAACTGCCAGCAACGGTCGATCACCTCTTGTGCGCGGCGTTCCAGCTCGGGGTTGCCGCGCTGCACGGAGTCGAAATCCAGGTTCTCGGTATTTGCGCCGGTATCCATGCTCGATGCCGCGCCGCCGCCCAGGCCAATCAACATCGCCGGGCCACCGAGCTGGATCAGCGCCGCCCCCGGAGGAATCGGGTTTTTCTTGGAATGCTTGGCCGAGATATTGCCCACGCCGCCCGCGAGCATGATGGGCTTGTGATAGCCGCGGATTTCCCCTGCCGCCTCGAGTTCCAGCGTGCGGAAATAACCGGCGATGTTCGGGCGGCCGAATTCGTTGTTATACGCCGCCCCGCCCAGCGGGCCATCCACCATGATCTGCAACGCAGAAGCGATGCGGCCGGGCTTGCCGTTGTTCTGCTCCCACGGCTGCTTGAAGCCGGGAATATGCAGGTTGGACACCGAAAAACCGGTCAGCCCAGCCTTGGGCTTGGAGCCGGAACCGGTCGCGCCCTCGTCGCGGATTTCGCCGCCCGCGCCGGTCGCAGCACCCGCGAACGGCGAGATCGCGGTCGGATGGTTATGCGTTTCCACCTTCATGAGGAAATGCATGTCCTCCTCCACAAAACCGTATTGGCCGTCCGCCTGCGGATAGAATCGCTTGGTCTTGCCGCCCTCGACGATGGAGGCGTTGTCGGCATAAGCCACCACGGTCTTGCCGGGGTTGAGCTTATGCGTGTTGCGGATCATGCCGAACAGCGATTGCGCCTGCTCCACGCCGTCAATTACCCAATCTGCATTAAAAATCTTGTGCCTACAGTGCTCGGAATTGGCCTGCGCGAACATCATCAGCTCGACATCGGTCGGGTTGCGGCCCATGCGCTGGAAATTCTCCACCAGGTAATCCACCTCATCAGGGGAAAGCGCCAGGCCCATCTCCGCATTCGCCGCCTCAAGCGCCGCCTTGCCGTCGGAGAGGATATCCACCGTGGACAGCGGCGCAGGCTCGGCAGTGTGATATAGCTTCTGCGCATCATCCAAGCTGGCGAACACCGCCTCGGTCATGCGGTCGTGGATCAAGGGGCGCAACACCGCCTTCTCCGCATCAGTCAGCGGGCTGCCATCCGCAGTCGCCGCGTAATAAGCCACCCCGCGCTCCAGGCGCTGAATGGACTCGATGCCGCAATGCCGCGCAATGTCCGTCGCGCGCGAAGCCCAGGGCGAAATCGTGCCCGGACGCGGAATCACCAGGAACAGCTCGCCAGCCGGAGCCTCCTCACGCATGCGCGGGCCATAGGTCAGAATCTGCTTGAGCGTTTCCTGCTGCGCGGCGCTCAGTGATTGATCAGACCAAGCAAAGTGCCAGAACTCGGCATACAAATGCGTGATGCGCGACGCATCCAACTGCAACGCAGACTGGATTTTCTCAATACGGAATGGGGATAAAGCGGCACTGCCACGAAGACTGATCATTTGACTGGACATGAAGAAATTCAAAGTGATGGCAAAAGTAGAATTTTACCAGATTATGCCCAAGCTTAGCTTTATCATGCCCTTGCCACGCCACGCCTAGTTTTGGTGCAAACCGATTAGAAGCCCCCCTTCTAAACATGGCTTTCAGTTACTGAGCTACTGCCGGTTTTGTGGACACCATCCTAAGCCAATCCTGCCTGTTTTTCAAAGTTGATGAGGCTGACTATCCCAGCGTCGACTGACGGCATTTTGGGTTGTAAAAACGCTCGATGTAGTCAAATACCTCGGCTTTGGCCTGATGTCTTGTCCGATAGATTTTGTGGGCGATACGCTCGGTTGAATCGCCACTAATTTACTAGACATCTTTAAATCGTAATAATGGCAATAAAAGAAAGATGTAAAATTAGTGGTGATTCACTACAGCACTCTTACATGAACCAGATGCCGGGTGGAGCCTGGCATGACAGAAATTGTTGTTATCAAGGCGCATGATGGTTTGGATTTTTGACCAACCATAGCGGGCGAGTCGCTCCCTAGCGTAATCAAGCATGTCCTCACGCAAGCATATTTTCCATCCCGTCCCGCATTGCTAGAATAGCCCTCCCCATTGATGTTTGAGGATTGCCCGTGAAAGCTGTTGCCCTGACCCGCTATTTGCCGACTTACCATCCTGAATCCTTGATAGATATGAAGCTGCCTACGCCCACGCCGGGGCCGCGCGATTTGCTGGTGAGGGTGGAGGCGATTGCCGTGAATCCTGTGGATACGAAAGTACGCGCGCCGAAGGACAAGATCGAGCCAGAGCCGCGCATATTGGGCTGGGATGCTGCAGGAACGGTAGTGGGAGTGGGTAGCGAGGTGTCGCTGTTCCAGGTAGGGGATGCGGTGTATTACGCGGGCGACCTGACCCGCCAGGGCTGCAACAGCGAATTCCAGGTGGTGGATGAGCGCATTGTGGGCCATAAGCCGAAATCCCTGACGCCAGGCGGTGCCGCCGCCTTGCCCTTGACTGCCATTACCGCGTGGGAATGCCTGTTTGACCGGATGATGGTGAAAATGCCGCCACAGCCGGAATACCGCCAGACTATCCTGATCATCGGCGGCGCGGGCGGCGTGGGTTCGATTGCCATCCAATTGGCGGCCAAAGTGGCAGGGCTGCATGTGATCGCCACGGCATCGCGACCTGAATCAACGGCATGGTGCCGTGAATTTGGCGCGCATGAGGTGGTGAACCATCACCAGAATCTGGTAAGCCAGGTGCAGGCATTAGGGCATGAGTTCGTGAACTATGTCCTCATTCTTAATGATACCGAACAGCATGCCGCTGCCGCCATGCAATTGGTCGCGCCGCAGGGCGCTATTTGCAGCATTGTGGAAACCACCAAGCCGCTGGATATTGCTCCGCTCAAGAACAAGAGCGCGCGCTTTTGCTGGGAGATGATGTTCACTCGCTCCATGTATAAGACCGATGACATGATCCAACAGCATTATTTATTGAACGAAGTAGCTAAGCTGGTTGATCAAGGCGTGCTGAGAACCACGGTTAACCAGACGCTCCAGCCCATCAATGCCGCTAATGTCCGGCAGGCGCATGTGCAACTGGAAGCCGGCCACACTATCGGCAAAATAGTGCTGGAAGGTTTTTGAGCCGTTTTCAGGCCAACCAGGGTGGCAAGATGGCACCCGCAGTTTAGCTATTGCGAACATGTTAAGATAGCGCGATGCAATTTGAACAATTAAAACTGGTCGGGTGTTTGAGCGGATTTTTCCTGTTGCTAGGGTTCGGCTGCTGGTTATTGCTGCAAACCGCTACGATGGACGGCGCTGCTGATGGCGCGGATTTCATCGGCGAATTCTGCACTGTTGCGGAGAGTGAGGGTAGCACATCCCTGACACCATGCATTGCGTGCATGACAATCCCGCCTCAATTGATCTCCCAACCCCTCACTCTGGGACCGGTAATCTACACCTTGCCCGCCATGAGCAACGCCACATCCTCTCAATAACAGGAGAACATACATGAAAAATATCTGGTTGAGCCTGTTGCTGCTTTGCAGCCTGCAAGCACATGCTGAAATTACGATCGTGGAACCCTGGGCGCGCACCACCGCACCTGGCCAAAAAGTAGCCGCAGGTTATGCACGCATCATGTCGGACAAGGATGTGACACTGGTGGCGGGCCATTCAGACTTTGCCGACAAGGTTGAATTCCACGAAATGCGTATGGAAGACGGCATGATGAAAATGCGAGCGCTCAAACAATTGGAGCTCAAGGCGAACACCCCAGTCGAACTGAAACCCGGCGGCTTGCACCTGATGCTGATCGGGATCAAAAGCCGGGTCAAGGTCGGCGACGCGATTCCCTTGACCCTGGTGTTTGAAGACAAGCAATCCAAGCAGGAAAGCGTGCCTGTGACACTCAATGGCCGTGCCATCAGTGGCCACGATATGGGGCACACGCACTAACCCACTCATAGGAGAGCGCCTTTGATTGCCAAGCTATTACACGGCCTCAGCCAACAATCTCTATACCGGATCAAATGTCTGCGCCAGTTATTGATCCAGTCGGTGCTGTCGTGGTTCTCGCACCGCGCCACCAGCAAGGGGGCTGCACTGGCTTTTTACACCATGTTCTCGCTCACGCCTATCCTGGTGCTGGTGATTGCCATCGCCGGCTATTTTCTCGGCGAAAAAGCAGCCCAGGGTGAAATCGTGGCGCAGATTTCCGACCTGGTCGGCGAAAGCGGCGCCTATGTGATCCAGAACATGCTGGCGCACTCCAACAACTCGAAATCCGGCATCATTGCCACACTCATTGCCACTACCCTGCTCTTTATCGGCGCCACTACTGTTTTTGCCGAGCTGAAAGCCAGTTTGGATGAAATCTGGGAAACCTCCAAAATCAAGGCTCAAGGCAGCAAACAGGCGATTGGCAACCTCATCAAGACCCGCCTACTTTCCTTCAGCATCATCCTCTCGCTTGCGTTCCTGCTGCTGACTTCCTTGCTGGTCAATGCCGGGCTGGCGATGATCGAGCAGTTCTTCGCGGAGTTTGTCGGGCGCTATCTCACGGCAGTCGGGGTGTTCAAGCATATCTCGGCGCTGGTGAGCTTTGGCGTGATCACCTCGATGTTCGCCGTCATCTTCAAGATGCTGCCGGATGTCAAACTGCCCTGGTCCGATGTCTGGATAGGCGCGGCCTTCACCGCCATTCTGTTCAGCTTAGGTAAAACGCTGATCGGTATCTACCTCGGCAACAGCGCTGTCGCCTCCAGCTTCGGCGCTGCAGGCTCTCTTATCGCCCTGTTGCTTTGGGTTTATTACTCCGCGCAGATTTTCTTTTTCGGCGCAGAAATCACCCGCCAATACGCGCTGACATTCGGTAGCCTGAAAGGTGTTCCGGCAGAGCAGATACCGCGGAAATGACTCATGCAAACCTATGCCGTAAATCCTGCAAGTTGAGCTGCTCGAGAATTTGCTCCAGCCTGGCCTGGGCGTTGCGCCGCGGGCTGTTTTTGTAGCGAGCAATAATCAGCTCGTTTTTCATGGAATGTTCCCAACCCACCAGCTCCGTCACCGTGACTTGGTAGCCGTGCGCTTCCAACTGCAGGCAGCGCAATACGTTGGTGAGCTGGCTACCAAATTCCCTGGTATGGATGGGGTGGCGCCAGATTTCAGATAGCGGCGTCTTGCCGAATGATTCATTTTTATGACGGCGCAAAACTTCTGCCACCTCGGCCTGGCAGCATGGCACCAGCACCATGAACCGGGCCTTTTTCTCCAGTCCGAAACGAATAGCGTCGTCTGTAGCGGTGTTGCAGGCATGCAAAGCGGTGACGATATCCACCTGTTCTGGCAACGCAGGCGATGTCACGGCTTCTTCCACGCTCAGGTGCAGGAATTGCATGCGCTGAAAACCCAGCCTGTTGGCGAGTTCCTGCGACTTTTCCACCAGCTCTCCACGGGTTTCTATGCCAGCAATACGCCCGGCATGCTGCTGTTTCATGAATAAGTCGTAGAGAATGAACCCCAGATAGGATTTGCCTGCACCGTGATCGACCAGCATGGGGTCGGGATTATTTTCCATCACCTCAAGCAGCAATGGCTCAATGAAGTGATAAAGATGGTAAACCTGTTTGAGCTTGCGGCGAGTATCCTGGTTGAGCTTACCCTCGCGCGTGAGGATGTGCAGTTCCTTAAGCAGTTCGATGGATTGCTGCGGCTTGATTTCGGGGATGAGTGTCATCCTGCCATTTTAGCATCCCGCATCATCAAGCAGTGGCGGAGACATGTGGCTTGTCCAAGGTCTCACGGCAGAATTCCATGCGCAATTTGGCAAATTCCTCGTCGCTGATGCCATGGTCAATCTCATCTTCGATATCGGTAAATTCCCAGGGAAACACGCGCTTGATCTGGTGCCGATGCCCAAGATACTCACTGGTCGGCAGGTAAACCAGCTGAATGAACGGATGCTGCTCAAATTCCTTGCGGATGTAATATTCGTCATTCACAGCAAACAGCCAGGGCAGATTGCCCGCGCCAGAAAACTGCTGGCTGATGATATCCTCTACCTGGGTCAGGACTTCAAATGCCAGCTCACGTTTGTAGAGCAGGTCTTCATTATTCACATACAACCGGTTCTTCAGCCCCACTTGCAGCTCCAGCCACCTGTCTGCGACCTCTGACCGGATCGCCTGCCATGCCAGCAGTAGCTCCAGCGCCATATAGGGGTTCTGCTTTTGCTCCCATGCAAATAGGGCACGCCTGCTTGATTTGTCGCAATAACGTGGCCGTAAGCCGTTGACGAGATGCACCAGCATGCGCTCGGCCAGGGAAAATGCCGAGGTCAGGGCAGGATAATACTGGCCGCAGACAAAAGCCTTGCGGCATTGGTCCAGACATTGATTATGGAAATCTACCACCGACACCGGCCTGGGCCGCAATAACCGCAAGTTGTCGAGCTTGGCCTCAAAACCAAACTCGCCATATTCAGACCTCAGCAAAAACATCGTGCGCTCATAATGTTGCTGTTGCATGAATCTTTCCGGGGCAGGCAGATGGCTTTCCGGCGGCTCCAACGTCAATACCCGAGTCTCGAATTCGGCAGCAATTACACGATATCGTTTCATCATAGCTCCAGGATAAGGCAAAAGCTGGATTCTTGGGCAGCCCAAACCATACTTTCCCTAAAGCGCGAGAAAATGTCAAAACAAACTGGGCCTGCAGCAATGCATTTATCGGGATGCCGGGTGGTCCTTTCAATCTACAGCGTGAGCATGCCCGTGCATATGCACCCCTGGTGCTCCTTTGGCCTGCGATAACCATGTCACAGCCTGTTTGTCATGCTCCATGTCACCGATATCGATAAAATCCACATGCTGGTACACCTGCAATATCTGGTTGGTAGTCTTTTCCATAGGTAGGCTACCTTGATACCGCTCCACCAGTTTCACGGTCACATGATGTTTTGGATAGCGATAATCCACTTGCAAGGGAATTTGCAACGCCGGCACCCAGATAACCTCGGTTTCCACGCCCTTCAACTTGCCTTGGTAAATCTCTGTCGGCATTCCTTCATATATCTGGCCTGGTTTACTCTGCATGCTGGCAAGTTCGCTTGTCGTCACCAGTTGCGTCAACGCTTGCCATTTCTGCTCCCCCACCCCGATGCCAAGTAATCGCAGATCAATGGAAGTGTAATCAATCGCGCGCTTCTCACCGTGCATTAGATACACATAGTCCAGGCCAGTACTATCCTGCCATTGCCATAAATCGCTGTGGCTGGCATTCATGTCACGCAGTTCAACCTGGTTCGCCGTGCGCAGCATCAGCCATTCGCGCTTGATGGAATGTTTGCATGGCACCTCGCATTGTGAAGTCTCAAAGCGCGCATCCAACGCAGGCAAGAGATCGGCCACTGCCAATCCGGGCAGCAAGGCCGATAACAGCATAGCGGCGTATTTCATCTCGTTTTGCATTTCCAGCACTCTCATCAATCAAAAACAAAATGGATGGGATGGCCTGCGCCACCCCATCCTTCATCAATCAAACTTCCGCAGAAGGTATTGCATTAGAAACCAAAGGCATCCTTCATTACGTGGAAGATGTAGTGCTGTTCCTGAATACCCTGGAACAGGTGCGCCTTGGGACCGCCTGCGAAGATTTCTACTTCCTCGGCAGCATGGGTTTCCGAATCCAACGGTACTGTCACTTCCTGGTGGAAGTCAGGATCGGAAGTGTCCACATTGGTCATATCTTCGATACGACCGCTGCGTGCCGGGAAGTTATAGACATCTTCACCGGATACATGCGGGTAGTAACCCTTACCGTTGGCGTAGGAAATCGTGGTGTAGGGATTGCCGTCGGTCGCAAGCACCAGTTTGTCGTCCACCATCACCTTGCCCAGGATCGGGTTGCCACGCTCTGGGTAGCCGCCAATGGTCATGGTGTGGCTGTGGTCGGCAGTCACGATCACCAGAGTATCGCTGAGATCAACCTTTTCCAGCGCCTTCTTTACCGCGTCGGACAAGGCAATGGTGTCAGTCAAGGCACGATAGGCGTTGTTGGCATGATGACCGTGGTCGATACGACCCGCTTCCACCATAAGGAAGAACCCCTTAGGATTTTTCTTGAGGATATCGATGGCCTTGTCGGTCATCTGCGCCAAGGATGGTTCCTTGCCCGGGTCGTTCGGACGGTCATGTTCATATTGCATGTGGGAGCGCTCGAACAGGCCCAGCAGGCGGTTAGTGTTGGCTGGATTGATGGCGTCGAATTGCGCCTGGTTCCAGACAAACTTGCCGCCAAACTTGCTCACATATTCCTGCGTCAGGTTACGGCCATCGCGGCGGTCGCCCTTGCGGCCAGCGTTTTCAGGATCATCCACGGTGTTGGGCAGAAAACGGCTGCGGCCGCCGCCCAATACCACTTCAATACCGTCGCCAATCGCGCCGGGGCCGAAATTGTCGATCAATTGGGAAGCGATATCCTTCACATTAGCATCGGCAGGGATATTGTTGTCAGACTCCCAATCGCGGGTGGAGGTGTGAGCATAAGTCGCCGCAGGGGTGGCGTGTGTGATGCGGGCGGTGGAAACCACGCCAGTGGAACGGCCATCTTTCTCAGCCAGTTCCAGGATGGTGGCCAGCTTGGCGGCCTGCACCTGGCTGTTGTCCTTGTCGCCGTTCTTGATGCGCTGATCAACGGAGATCACGCCGTCATTGGTTTTTACACCAGTCACCATGGCAGTCATGGTCGGCGCGGAGTCAGATGTCTGCTGGTTGGCAGAGTAAGTCTTGGACAGCGACAGATAAGGCAATTTTTCGAATGCCAGCTTGTTGCGCTCGCCATCCAGTCCCTTCAACTGGCCCTCAAGGATACGTGCCGCCGTCACGGTGGACACGCCCATGCCGTCGCCCACGAACAGGATCACGTTCTTGGCCTTGCGGTTATTGGGGTAAAGCTTCTTGGCTGCTTCCAGCGCATTCTGGCCATCCTGATACCAGGTATTGGCGTCTTCTGCCAGCGCTTGTCCAGCCAGGGCCAGCATCACGGCCAGGGCAGACATCTTCATTGTTACTTTTTTCATCTCATACACTCCCGGAATTAAACAGTTTTACGGCGGCGCAAGGCCAGGCCAAGCACACCCAGGCCAGCCAGCAGCATGGCGTAGGTATCTGCTTCAGGCACTGGCGTGACATTCAGGCTGATGTTGTCCAGGCCTACTTGCAGGGCACCCTGGTTGCTCACGGAGGCAAAGCGCAAGGTGTATTCACCGCCGGCAGCCAACAGGTCGGTTACGTCAAAGCTGTAATCGACATAGCGGTTCACATTGTCATTGCCATCGAAGCGGCGGCCATTGGCGCCACCGAGATAATAGGTACCAATGATGTCATTCGCGTGAACAGAGAATGGATCGGCATCGAAGCGCAGGATATCGACACGCACATGCTGGTTAGGCTGATAGCTGTCGCCGCTAGTGGCATCCAGGCCTGCCTGGTTGATATAGACAATGCCGTTGTCGCTCTGGTCATTCACGAACATCTGAAAGGACAGTACGGCAGATGTAACAGCACCGATGGAAAAATTCTGGTACAGCGCCTGGCTGCTAGGATAGGAAGAATCCAGGAAGCCGTAGAACTGGCCGCTGGCAGCGCCTATGGTCTTGTAGCCGCTGGCATAGGATTCGGTAGCGTCAGTGGCCAACACAGAACCCATTATGCCTTGTTCAGCCACTTGCCAGCCCTGTGGGCTGTAGCTTTCGGTGCCATCCGCCTCGAACCCGCCGTTGACGATCACTTCCTGCGCAAACGCAGGAACAGAAACCAGCAAAGAGCTAGCCAAAGCCAGCGCCATGCCATGTGTATGGAACTTCATCATGATTCCCCTTGTGGTTGAGAGTAAAACAATCCGGGGGCATACTAGAAAGCGCTTGTGTTAGTTTTATGGTGGCTATCTAGTCCTTTAGAACCATTTCCAGCACCATGACTGTCATCATTCGTGCAACAAAGGTGCAAAATCAGACAGAAATACCAAGCAGAATGTTAAAATGACACTTTTTTCGCGGAGATTTTGCCGGGAGAAAAAATCTTCCATCCACACTGATTCCAGGCAAAGCAGCTTAAAGATTATGGCAATTCAATGGTTCCCGGGGCATATGACCTCCGCCCGCAAAAAAGCGGAAGAAACGATGGAATTCACCGATATGGTGATCGAAGTCCTGGATGCGCGCGTACCAGAAGCCAGCCATAACCCCATGATCGAGGAATTGCGCCTGTACCGTCAGCGCCCCAGCTTGAAAATCCTCAACAAGGCCGATCTTGCCGATCCTATCGTGACGCAGGCCTGGCTCAACCACTTTAACCGTCAAGATGGCGTCAAGGCGGTAGCGCTTTCGTGCAAGAAGCCGGGCGACGCGAAGAAGGTTCCCGGGCTTTGCCGCGCACTCGCACCACACCGTGGCACCAATCTCAAGCCTTTGCGCATGATGATCATGGGCATCCCCAACGTCGGCAAATCTACCCTCATGAATGCCCTGCTCAACCGCCGTATCGCCAAGGTGGGAGATGAGCCCGCCGTGACCAAGAGTCAGCAACGCTTCGAGCTCAGCCCCCAACTCAGTATTACCGATACGCCCGGCATGATGTGGCCGAAAATCCAATACGATTCGGATGGCTACATGCTCGCCGCCAGCCATGCCATTGGTCGCAATGCAGTGATTGATGAAGAAGTGGCAGAATTTCTCGCAGGCATCCTGCTGCAACGCTACCCGGATCTACTGCAGGCTCGCTACAAGACTGATGTGGGCAATATGGACGCCATTGACCTGCTGCAAACTGTAGGCAAGCGCCGTGGCTATCTGCTCAAGGGCGGCGAGCTGGATATGGAAAAAACCGCCATGGCGCTGCTGGTGGATTACCGTTCCGGCGCGCTGGGACGCATCAGCCTGGAAACACCGGATTCACGCGCGGAAATGGTGGCGCAGGCAGCCGCAGCGCAACTGGACAATGCTCAGGAGCCGGATGAGCCTACCGATGACCCAAGGCGGTGACGCGCCTAAACTTTCTGGCACTCCCTCTCCGTTCATCGGTTGAGGTTGCTTTTCTCCGTCATCCCGATCTGTAGCCCGCTCTTGGGCCTTGTCAAAAATGCAGAAATGCCGCAGGACGTCACGGGAGCTCACCCCCGCACTCGATATGACAGCACGCCCCGATCGCCCCAAACGCGGCCTGGAGCCTGGTGGCGTAAGAGAATTCTAAAAGATACCCGCCACCCCATTAGTCCTAATAGACTATTGTCAAACCTTGCAACAATCACTATTATTTTTCAAATGATTAGATGATAATCAATCGCGTTATCAGGCCACCAGGAATGTAAGGCGCAGTTTTTTCCTTGCCGGCGCCAGTTGACTGCGCACGGCTGACAACACGGCTTGTCACTCAACAATACTCAATACCAACCTTTATTGGGGAGCTTTGATATGGAAAACAGAAACCTCGTCCGAGGCCTGCTGGCTGCCGCGCTCTTTGCCGCCACACCGGCATTTGCGTTTCAATATACCGTCACGCTGATAGACATTCCCGCAACTGCCGTTCAACCTTACGCCATCAACAATCAGGGTCAGGTAGCCGGCTCAATAACAGCGGGTGGTTTCTCCCGTGCATTTTCATGGGAAACCGGCGTCGGCACCCTGATTGACGGCAACAGCAGCAGTGCCTATGGCATTAACAATTCCGGACAGATCGTGGGCCGTGGCTCGGCAACTTCCAGCTTCAACGCCGCGCTGTGGGATGCAGGCACTACCACTGCGCTTGGCACGCTGGGCGGCACCAGCATCGCCTACGATATCAACAACCAGGGGCAAGTTGTCGGCTATTCGCAGAGCGTGCAAGTAGGCAGCTTCCAGCGTACCCGCGCAACATTATGGGAAAACGGCACCCTGACCGAGCTGGGCTCGCTGAGCCAGAACAGCCAGGCGTTCGCCATCAACAACAACGGCGACATCGCAGGCTATTCCTATCAAACCGCTGGGAACAGCATTCCCACCTTGTGGAGCAACGGCAACATCATCAATCTTGGCACGCTGGGAGGCATCCACGGTCAAGCACGCGATATCAACGACCTGGGCCAGATTGTTGGCACTTCCAACCTTTCCGGCAACAATGCCACGCACGCCACGCTCTGGGAAAACGGCAACATCATCGACCTTGGCACCCTGACCGGCGCTGGCAGCAGCTATGCCTTCGGCATCAACAACATTGGGCAGATCGTGGGTGAATCCAACGGCTTCGCGACCCTCTGGCAGGATGGCAACATCTTCAACCTCAACGACCTGATCGACCCGGCGCTGGGCTGGACGCTGAGAGAAGCGCGCGATATCAATACCTCGGGCCAGATCGTAGGCTGGGGATCAATGACTGGCAGCGGCAATACGTTCGGTTTCATCCTCACACCAGTGCCTGAGCCAAGCACTTATGCCATGCTCGCGCTGGGGCTCGGCCTGGTTGGCTGGTCGACTCGCAGGCAGCAGAAACGGGCATAACGCCAAAACGTTTTACACAGCCCTGCCATAGGTCATTGGCGGGGCTTTTTTGCATCCCATTTACATCTTTGCTAACAATCCCTACAAAAATACTCCCTCATCGGAATTTTCCATTAATAATATTTCATTATATTAATCAATACACTATCAATAAAATCTTACAAAAAACATGAGATGATTAGTCCAAACGTATCAGCCATAATGGACTATTGAGTCCCTTCTCTCGCCAGGACTACCATGGCCTTGTTGTTAACCACATTGATGCACTCAAGTCATTTGCGACGAGGAGATAAACATGGGCACTTCAAGATTACTGGCAGTTACCGCAAGCAGCATCCTGATGGCGGCATCCCTGCACGCTGCTGCAGCGGATACTGTCTATGGCAAGGATTTTGGCAATGGCTCCAGCCATACCACTGCCATCAATGGCACCAACGTGACATTTTCCGCCAAGACAGGCAGCAATCAGAACCAGCTTGATAACGGTATTTTCAGCTACAAGGCCGGACAAGATGGATATCAAGGAGTCGGCGTTTCCCCGGCGGCAAGCGGTGATGTCACTGTAGGCGAAATCGACAGGAATGAATGGATTTTTGCTGACTTCACCGATGCCCGCGTGATCAGCAACCTGACCTTGGGCCTGTTATTCGACGGTCCCGAATATGGCGACAACAAGGAAATCGCCACCATTTCAGTCACCTACTTCAACAATACCACCGCACAATTCGAATTGCAGGCCATAGGTTCCACTGCCGCATTGTGGTCCGGCTTGGGCAGCGTAAGCAATCTCAGCCCCGCTGAAGAAGGCCTGGGCGGCGTCTGGAGCATAGACAATCCGTTTGGCGCTACTGCGGTTAAATCCATTGTCTTTACCTCCCACGCCGACAAATCGGATTACACCCTTTACAGCGTGACTGCCGTTCCAGAACCTGAATCCTATGCCATGCTGGCAGTCGGCGCAGGCTTGATTGGCTTCATGGTACGCCGCCGCAAAGCTGATCATCTTCTCTCCTGAATCAATGCAATAACATATCCATCGGCCCTGCCAGAATCTGGCGGGGCTTTTTTATATCCCTTCTCTGCTAGCCTCAAACCTCCACTCAAGATAAAATCCGCCACGATGTCGCTACCTACCCGTAGCCGCTTTTCTGTTTGACCCACCAGCCTGCCGCAGGCAAACCAACATGCTGAACTCCATGAATCCCCAACAGCGCGAAGCTGTGAAATATCTCGATGGCCCCTTGCTGGTGCTGGCGGGCGCCGGTAGCGGCAAGACCCGCGTCATCACGCAGAAGATTGCCTACCTGATTGAGCAATGCGGCTATTTGCCCAAGGAGATTGCCGCGATCACTTTCACCAACAAGGCCGCGCGCGAGATGCAGGAGCGGGTTGGGCAATTGCTGCAGGGCAGCCAGGCCAAGGGGCTGACCATCGCTACCTTCCACTCGCTGGGCTTGCAGATGCTGCGGCAGGAAGCGGAGCTGCTGGGTTATAAACCACAGTTTTCCATCCTGGATTCATCGGACAGCTTCAAGATTCTGTCTGACATTTTGGCAACTACAGACAAGCAATTGCTGCGGAAAACGCAATGGCAGATTTCGAGCTGGAAAAATGCCTTCGTCAATCCTGACCAGGCTGCTGCAACTGCAGATGAAGAAATCGCCCATGCCGCCGCCAAGGTATACCAGATCTACCAGCAGACCTTGAAAGCCTACCAGGCGGTGGATTTCGACGATCTCATCAAGCTACCGGTGGAACTGTTCGAGCAGCATCCCGAGGCCCTGCGCCGCTGGCAGCTCAAGCTCAAATACCTGCTGATCGACGAGTACCAGGACACCAACGCCTGCCAGTACAAGCTGGTGAAAATGCTCACCGGCGTGGAAGGCCGCTTCACCGCGGTGGGCGACGACGACCAGGCTATCTATGGC
Source organism: Methylobacillus sp. (assembly GCF_036844465.1). Lineage (NCBI taxonomy): Bacteria > Pseudomonadati > Pseudomonadota > Betaproteobacteria > Nitrosomonadales > Methylophilaceae > Methylobacillus > Methylobacillus sp. The sequence goes on along the minus strand of NZ_DAIUFW010000001.1, from coordinate 218,857 downwards.
TGGCGTGGCGCGGATGTGGAGAACCTGCGCCAGCTCACCGAGGATTTCAGCAGGCTCAAGGTCATCAAGCTGGAGCAGAACTACCGCTCCACCGTGCGTATCCTGCGCGCTGCCAACCAAGTGATCGCCAACAATCCCAAGTTGTTCGAGAAAAAGCTCTGGAGCGAGCTGGGCACCGGCGACCTGATCCAGGTCAGCGCCGCCAAGGATGAAGAGCACGAGGCGGAATCTGTGGTCATGAAGCTGCTTGCGCACAAGTTCGAGCACCGCACCAAATTCCTCGATTACGCCATCCTCTATCGCGGCAACCACCAGGCGCGCATCTTCGAGCAACAGCTCAGGCAGCAGAAAATTCCTTACACCATCTCGGGCGGGCAATCGTTCTTCGACAAGGCTGAGATCAAGGACCTCGTCAGCTACCTGCGGCTGATTGCCAACGAGGACGACGACCCGGCCTTCATCCGCGCCGCCACGACGCCGAAGAAAGGTATCGGCAACACCACGCTGGAGCGCCTGGGTGAATATGCCAGCCGACACAAGATGTCATTGTTCGAAGCCGCGTTCGAGGGCGATTTCCAGCGCGAGGTGGGCAACCGGCAGCTGGAGGACCTGCTCACCTTTTGTCAGTTCATCAGCCGAATGCAGGAACGCGCGGAAAAAGACCCGGCAGGCGAAGTGCTGAACGACCTGCTCAATGCGATCAACTACGAAGCCTTCCTCTATGACACGGAAGAGCCGCGCAGCGCCGAGAACAAGTGGAAGAGCGTGATGGAGTTCGTCGCCTGGCTCACGCGCAAAGGCGACGAGGACGAGAAAAACCTGCTGGCGCTAACGCAGATGATCTCGCTCATGAGTATGCTGGAAGGCCGGGAAAATGAAGAGCCGGATGCAGTCAAGCTCTCCACCCTGCACGCCTCAAAAGGGCTGGAATACGGCCACGTATTCCTCATTGGTTGCGAGGAAGGCATCCTGCCGCACCGTGAAAGCGTGGATGAAGGCAAGATCGAGGAGGAGCGGCGGCTCATGTATGTGGGCATCACGCGCGCGCAAAAGTCGCTCAACATCTCCTGGTGCCGCAAGCGCAAGCGTGCTGGGGAGCATGAATCCTGCGAACCCAGCCGCTTCATCGCCGAACTGCCGGAAGACGATGTGCGCCACTCCGGCCAGCCGCAAACGGATCCGGCGGCCAACAAGGAAAACGCCCGGCAGCGCATGGCACAGATTCGCGCCATGTTGGGCGGGCAGAGCAGCAGTTGAGCCAGGCTCTTCTCATACTCCCATATGGAGCGTGTTTAATCTCGTTAGGCTGAACAGACTATTGCAAGCGATAGCAATGATATCTTGGGAACAACCATTTTTTCCGGTAACCATTGGGGCATGGCCTACGGTTTCATCAATTATGCGCTCACTCCCGGTCAGAATTATTATCTGCATGTCGTGGCTACCAACTTGGATTTCCAATCTCATGGCTATTTTGTCGACGCTGGCTTCCTGGGCAGCTTCTCCCTTAGCGATGCTGGCTTCAGTTTTGCCAATGGCACCCAGACACTAGTTACCAACACGACTGACTGGACGGTAAGCGCAAGTCGCGGTTTTTGGGAGGTTCCTGCTGAAACGCCTGTAGGAGATCGTACCAATGGTGCTGCTCCGTGGGGCCAGCATTTAGGGATTGATTCCAATGCCACCTGGATTTGGCATTCATCAAACAACACCCAGGTCGCTTATTTCTCGACCATGATCACCGCCGCCGTGCCGGAACCCAGCAGCTATGCCCTATTGCTGGCAGGCATGGGCATTCTCGGTTTTGCCGCTTCGCGCAAGAAGCCTGCAAACTAAAAACAGCTTCGGTCTCGCATTCACGCCTCATCTGCCCGCCCGACGGATGAGGCTTGCATTTGTCCTGTTTTTTTACATCGGCCAAGCATGATAAAGTATCGCCTTTGACAGGCACTTTCCTTTCGTGCGCTCCGCTCATTCGGAAGCACAAAGTTTCCTTCCCAAGTCTCTGTTTTTCAAAATATCAATCTAGTTAAAGCGAGTTGAATAACAATGGGCAGTTGGATGATTGCGCTGGCCGCCGGCGCATTCTGCATCGGCATGACCGAATTTCTCCCCATGGGGCTGTTGCCCAACATCGCGCACGGACTGGATGTTTCCATTCCCGCTGCTGGCAACCTGGTCACTGTCTACGCGCTGGGGGTGGTGGTCGGCGGACCGCTCATGGTGGCCCTGACGATTAACCGCCCACGCAAGGCTACCCTGCTCGCCCTCATGGCGATATTCACATTGGGCAACATCTTGTGCGCGATAGCGCCCAATTACCTGACGCTATCGGTTGCGCGGGTGTTCACGGCCTTGAGCCACGGCTCGTTTTTTGGCATTGCCGCGGTCGTGGCGCTCTACCTGGCGCCGCCCGGCCAGGGCAACCGCGCGCTGGCATTGATGTTCACCGGGCTCACCATGGCCAACGTGCTCGGCGTGCCGCTGGGTACGCTGCTGGGACAGGAAACCAGTTGGCGTATCCCGTTCTGGACCGTGGCGGCTTGCGGCGCCGTCGCCATGTATGCCGTCTGGCGCTTCGTGCCCGACCTGAGCGCCATGCCCAAGCCGGATATTCGCAAGGAAATGCACGCCGTCCTCCAACCCAACGTGTTATTGGCGATGGCGATCACCGCGATCGGCTTCGCCGGGGTATTCACTATCTTTACCTATATAACGCCGATTCTCGAAGATATGTCGGGGCTGTTGCCGCACCATGTAGGCATTATGCTGATTGCCATGGGCATCGCCGCCACGATCGGACTCAATATCGGCGGAAAAATGGCGGACTGGAAACTATTGCCAACAATTGTTCTCTCATTAACAGGGATGGCGTTGCTGGGCCTCGTGTTTGCCTGGAGCATGCATTTCACGATAGCTGCCATCCTGACAGCTTTTGTCTGGGGAATGGTGAGTTTCGCGGTCGGCCCCGGCCTGCAAACCAATGCCATGGCGCAGGCAGGCGATTCGCCGCTAATGGCGTCTACGGTGAACCAGAGTGCCTTCAACCTCGGCAATGCTGGCGGCGCATTCCTCGGCGGCGCAGTGATTCACTTTGGCCTGGGGCTTCCCGCAGTAGCGGTCGCCAGCGCTATCGTCGCCGTCTGCGGAGCCTTGCTGACCGTATACAGCATGCATCATTACAGCAGGAACAATAAGCAATAATATCCAGCACGTGAGCATCCCGCCCGGCTGGCAAAACGCAAGGGTAAAACATGGCGCAACCGTTATCCAGATTACTGATCCGCGGCTCTTACCGTTTTTTCAAGGTGTTGTTCTGGCTTGCTCTCGTCTTGGTGGCAGTCTTTATTGTCTGCGAAATCAAGGGCTGGCCCTTTCTGCGCGAACCAGCGGAAAACCTGCTAGCCAGGCAACTACAGCGCGAAGTAAAGCTGGACGCCCCTTTCCAACTGCATTTATGGGCGGGGATACAGCTTGACCTCGGCCATCTTTACATCGCCGCGCCTGCGGCTTTCAAAACGCCTCACCTGCTCGATGCCAACAACATTAGCCTCAAGCTGCGCTATCGTGATCTGTGGCAATTCAAGCAGCAAGGCACTTTGCGCATTCGCGAAATCAAGGTGGATGATATTGATGCCCAGTTGATCCGTCATGCCGATGGCAGCGCCACCTGGCAATTCCCCAAGGATGAAAACGCGCCTGATACTCCGATCCCCGTCATCGAAACCCTGATTGTGAAAAATGGCAGTAGCCGCATTGATGACGCCGTCACCCGCAGCAAACTGACTGCGCGTTTCAAGACCGAGGAAGGCTCCCAGCTGGAGGGCGTGCGCTCCGAGGTCAGCGTGGATGGGCAATTCCAGGGACAACCGCTGAAAGCCTTCCTGGAAACCCCGGGCTTCCTCCCCATTGCATCACAGGATAAGGAAGCAGCACCTGTCAAATCCAAAGGCTGGCTGGAATACGCAAAACTACGCGTGGATTTCAATGGGGAAGTTTCCGACCTGTTTGGACAGCCGGATATTGCCGGCGATGTCGTCGTGACCGGCCCGTCACTGGCAGTGTTAGGCGAACTGACCAGCAGTGTATTCCCCACTACGCCTTCCTTCCGCCTCAGCAGCACCCTCAACAAGCATGGCGATATCTGGGAAGTTAATGTGGATTCGGCCAGGATAGGCAGGAGCGATCTGAGCGCCGAACTGAAATATGACCCCAGACACTCCTCTGGCAACGTGCCGTTATTGAGCGGCCAGATTGAGGGCAGCCGCTTTTTCCTTGCCGACCTCGCGCCTGCTTTCGGCACGCTGGAAGCAGACGGCAGCACGGCAAAACCTGCAGATGGCCGCACAATTCCCAACCGTCCGTTGGATTTGCCTGCGCTCAACCTCATGGATGCCGATATCGCCATCAAGCTGGATTACATGAATCTGGGCAATGCCTTTGCGTTGCCTGTTGCTCCCTTCAAGGCCAAGCTCAACCTGCACCAGGGCAAGCTCGCGCTCGAAGACATCACGGCCAATACAGCGGATGGGAACCTGTCCGGAGCCATTTCCATCGACGCGCACCAAACCCACGCCGACAACCAGAAGCAATATCCGCCCCAATGGAAAATCAAGCTGGACTGGAAAAACATCCAGTTGGGCAAATGGCTGCAAGTTTCCAAGGATCGCCAGGAAGCCGCCAAGAAACAAGGCAAGGAGGCCCCGCCCTATATCACCGGCACGCTAAACGGTCGCACTGACCTTGTCGGCAAGGGCAACACCACGGCCGAACTGTTGGGCTCGCTCAACGGCAAGGCCACGCTGTTCATCGAACATGGGGAAATATCACGCCTGGTAATGGAGTTATTAGGGTTGGACATTGCGCAAAGCATCAGCGCCTGGCTGGGCGGCGACCACTCCCAGCGCCTGCAATGCGCCGTAATGGACCTCAAGGCCAGCAATGGCATCATCAAACCTGAAGTGGCATTGGTCGATACTCCTGTAACCCTGGTGCTGATGCATGGCAATATCGACCTGGGACAGGAAAAGCTCGACTTGCTGCTGGCGGCAAAACCCAAGAACTTCTCTCCGCTGACCGTGCGCTCCCCCATCAAGATACAAGGCAGCTTCATCGAGCCCAAGGTGCGCCCGGAAGCCGCCCCGATCGCCGCCCGTCTGCTGGGCAGCGTTGCGCTGGCCTTCGTCAATCCCCTGGCGGCCATCCTGCCCTACCTGGATGCTGGCTCCAGCAGCAACTCCTACCAGTGCAGCCAGGCATTGAAGGGCCATGCCCCTCCAGCACTGACCGGCGAGTCACAGAAAGCTGAAAAGGTCACGCCGCCCGCGGAGACCGCTCCTGCCATTCCCGGCCACTGAAAGCAAGTAATATTCGGCAATGCAGGCAGGCCCAAATGGACCATACAGCCTTGCGTCGCGCTGCTGATACAATAGGCACCATGCCTTATATCACACTAGATCAAGCCAGCCTGGCTTATGGACACCACCCTCTGCTCGACCACGCCAATTTCCAGCTTGATGCGGGAGAGCGAGTCGGGCTGATTGGCCGCAATGGTGCAGGAAAATCCAGCCTGCTCAAGGTCATTGCCGGAGAAAGCAAACTCGACGATGGCACACTCTGGCGCGCGCCCAAGGCGCGCGTGGTCTATGTGCCACAAGAACCCGCGCTCAACCCAGCACACAGTACTTTTGAAGCCGTAGCGGAAGGCTTGGGCAATCTGCGCCAGTCATTGGTGGAATATCACCAGGTATCGCAGCAAATGGCTGAACCTGGAGCCGATATCGACAGCCTCATCGCACGCATGCAAACCCTGCAGCACGACCTGGAAGCCCAGGGCGGATGGCAATCGCAAGCCAGAGTCGAAGCCGTGCTGAGCCGGTTGAAACTGGACCCGGAAGCCAATGTCGCCACCTTGTCCGGCGGTTGGCGCAAGCGCGTGGCGCTGGCTCGCGCGCTGGTAGCCGAGCCTGAAGTACTGCTGCTTGACGAGCCGACCAACCACCTGGATTTTGCCGCCATCGAATGGCTGGAGAACCTGTTACTGGATTTCAAGGGCAGCCTGCTCTTCATCACCCACGATCGCCGTTTCCTCGATCGCCTCGCCACCCGTATCGTCGAACTGGATCGCGGCTACCTGACTGATTTTCATGGCAATTACAGCCAGTATCTGTCCAAGAAAGAAGAGTTGATGGCAGTGGAAGCCACTCATGCCGCCAAGTTTGATAAATTTCTCGCGCAGGAAGAAGCCTGGATACGCCAGGGCATCAAGGCGCGCCGCACTCGCAACGAGGGCCGCGTGCGCCGACTGGAAGCCTTGCGCCTCGAACGTGCTGCCCGTCGTGAACGACAAGGCAATGTCAGGCTCACACTGGACAGTGGCGAGCGCTCCGGCAAGCTGGTGGCGGAACTGGAAAAAATTTCCCTGGGTTATGACGGCAAGTTGCTGATCCAGGACTTCAGCACCCGCATCATGCGCGGCGACCGCATTGGCCTGATCGGGCCAAATGGCGCAGGAAAATCCACCCTGCTCAAGCTGATTCTGGGCGAGCTGGAGCCTGACAGCGGCAACATCCAGCGCGGCACCAACCTCAACGTGGCCTATTTCGACCAGATGCGCGAACAACTGGATGAAGAAGCTTCGCTGGCTGACACCATCAGCCCCGGCTCCGAATTCGTGCAGATAGGCAACGAACGCAAGCATGTCATCAGCTACCTGGAAGATTTCCTCTTTCCGCCGCAGCGCTCTCGCTCACCGGTGAAATCGCTTTCCGGCGGCGAGCGCAACCGGCTGCTGCTGGCGCGCCTGTTTGCCCGCCCTGCCAACGTGCTGGTACTGGATGAGCCGACCAACGATCTTGACATCGAGACGCTGGAACTGCTGGAAAGCCTGCTACAGGAGTTTGACGGCACCCTGTTTCTGGTCAGCCATGACCGCGCCTTCCTGGAAAACACCGTTACCCAGATCATTGCTTTTGAAGGCGATGCAGTGTTGAGCGAGTTTGGCGGCGGCTACGATGACTGGCATCGCTATACCCAAGCACAGGCGCAGGCGGCGGAGAAAGCCGTCAGTAAGAGCGCGGACAAACCCAAGCAGGAGGCGCCTGCCAAGAAAGTAACCGCCAAGCTCAGCTTCAAGGAAGCCCGCGAGCTGGAAAGCCTGCCTGCCAAAATCGAAGCTCTGGAAGCGGAACAGGCTTCTATTAACCAGGCGCTGGCCAACCCCGATATCTACCGGGAAAACGCAGAGCAGGCCCGATCCCTGCAACAAAGGCTCAGCGAGATCGATCCAGAAATCGATGCGGCCATGCTGCGCTGGGAAGAGCTGGAGAGCCGGCATTAACGTCAGGCCGGGCACGTTCATGCAAATCCCGTACAATAAGCCACCACATCCATGAACACCTGAAGGAGTCATTATTTGGACAGTTTGTGGAGTTCGTATACAGCCAATATCGCCTACGCCATTAGCCAGCTGTGTATCGCCATTATCATGGGCGGCCTGTATTTCCTGACGCCGACCGCGCGCTCCACACGCTATTGGGCAATTGCCGGTCTGCTTAGCGTCTTTGGCTCCACTTTAACCGCCTTCAACATTTCTCAATTCGGACAATTGCCGCTGATCATCACTTCCACACTCATGATTGCCGCCATGACGGCAAAATGGTGGGGAACCCAGGCATTTTTCGGCAAAAGGCCTGCCTATGTCGGCTGGTACCTGATGCTGGGCTTTTTCGTCGCCTACAGCCTGGTTACCATGATGCACCCGACTCTGGCTGCGCGCACGCTACTGTTTTCCTTCGCGTTAGCACTGTTGACTTTCATGAATGTCATTGAGGTGATCGGCGCGAGAAAGCTCAAGCTATCGTTCGCCAACAGCCTGGTGATTATTGCCTATACATTGGCTGCCGCAAATTTCCTCCTGTACGGCATCCTGACGATCAATGGCAACATTGATTTCACCCCGGAGAATCATGATCCGATCAATGTATTCGGACTTTATCTGATTCCCATGTGGTGCAACCTGCTAGGCTCGTTAGGCCTGCTGCTAATGTATTTCGAATCCATCATTCTGGAGAAAGAGCATCTGGCCACGCACGATGAACTGACCAAACTGCATAACCGCCGCGCACTGATCACGTGCGGACGGCGCGAGATTGACATGGCATACCGCTATCAGCGCCCTCTCAGCGTATTCATGCTGGATCTCGACCACTTCAAGACAGTCAACGACACCTATGGCCATGATGCCGGCGACCAGGTGCTGCGCGATGTAGCACAGACGCTGCGCAATACCTGCCGCAGTACTGATATCATCGGCCGTTACGGCGGCGAGGAAATCTGTATCATCTGCCCGCAAACTTCCAGAGAAGAGGCCATTGCTCTTGGTGAACGCCTGTTGAACGCCTTCCGCAACCTGCGCCACGCCGTCTGCGACAACCGCAATGTGACCTGCAGCCTGGGCCTATATATCTGGAACCCGGAGACTGATCTGGCGGCCAGTTGGGAAACCATGATGCATCGTGCCGATACCGCGCTATATGCTGCCAAGGCCGCTGGACGTGATTGCATGTTGCAATATAATATTGACGATGAACATTAACGATAAATTTTATATATCAATTTAATTTAAATAATCAAATTTATTTAATTCATTAAATCGCTTACACTGCAATCTCACTATTTCAACCACTCCAGGAGATTGCAATGACAACATCCCTTATCAATACCGAAATCCAGCCATTCCAGGCAAGTGCATTCCACAACGGTGAGTTTGTTACTGTGAGCGATGCAGACCTGAAGGGCAAATGGTCTGCTGTTGTGTTCTACCCTGCTGATTTCACATTTGTCTGCCCAACCGAACTCGGCGATATTGCAGACAACTACGACGAATTGCAAAAGCTTGGTGTTGAAGTCTACTCTGTTTCTACAGATACCCACTTCACCCACAAGGCTTGGCACGATGCCTCCGATACCATCCGCAAGATCAAGTTCCCGATGATCGGCGACCCAACCGGCACCATTACCCGCAACTTCGGCGTAATGCGTGAAGGCCAAGGTCTGGCTGACCGCGGTACTTTCATCATCGATCCAAACGGCGTGATTCAGGCTATCGAAGTCACTGCTGAAGGCATTGGCCGCGATGCTTCCGACCTGGTCCGCAAGATCAAGGCTGCCCAATATGTAGCCAGCCACCCAGGCGAAGTATGTCCAGCCAAGTGGAAGGAAGGCGAAGCCACATTGGCTCCTTCCCTGGACCTCGTTGGCAAGATCTAAGCCACATCACTAGTTAACACGCAGTTGTCTTAAGCCCGGGCTATGTTTACCTCCCTGCCTTTCAGCCCGGGTATTTTTTTGGAGCAATATCTACAGAATTGAGAGCATGCTATGTTGGACGCAAATATCAAGACACAATTAAAGGCCTATCTGGAAAAAATCACTCAGCCTATCGAAATCGTAGCTTCCGTGGATGGCAGCGACAAATCGCGTGAGCTGCTTGAGCTGCTGGACGACATCAAGAGCCTGTCTTCCCTTGTCACCGTCCAGCAAAGCAACGATGATACGCAACGCAAGCCATCATTCAGCCTGAATAGCCCAGGCAAGAACACCAGCATCCGTTTTGCCGGATTGCCCATGGGCCACGAATTCACCTCATTGGTGCTGGCATTGCTGCAAGTGGGCGGGCATCCCTCCAAGGAGGCGCCAGAAGTCATCGAGCAGATTCGCAACATCGAAGGCGAATTCAATTTCGAGACTTACATTTCACTGAGCTGCCATAACTGCCCTGAAGTCGTGCAAGCGATCAACCTCATGGCGGCGATCAACCCGAATATCCGCCACGTCATGATCGACGGCGCCTTGTTCAAGAAGGAAGTGGACGAGCGCAAGATCATGGCCGTGCCCACCATCTTCCTCAACGGGCAGGAATTCGGCCATGGCCGTATGGGCGTGCAGGAAATCCTCAACAAGATCGACACTGGCGCGGTCAAGAAGGAAGCGGAAAAACTTTCTGCCAAGGAACCGTTCGATGTATTGATCGTCGGCGGCGGCCCTGCCGGGGCTTCTGCGGCCATTTACTCCGCGCGCAAAGGCATTCGCACCGGCATTGTAGCCGAGCGTTTCGGCGGCCAGGTCATGGACACCATGGCTATCGAGAACTTCATCTCGGTCAAGGAAACCGACGGCCCCAAACTGGTTGCCGCGCTGGAAGAGCACGTCAAGAGCTACGACGTGGACATCATGAACCTGCAACGCGCTGCCAGCCTGGTGCCAGCCAGCAGCAACGGCCTGACTGAAGTGCAACTGGAAAGCGGCGCGGTATTGAAGGCAAAATCCGTCATCATCGCCACCGGCGCGCGCTGGAGGGAAATCAATGTCCCTGGTGAAAAGGAGTACCGTGGCCGTGGTGTGGCCTACTGCCCGCACTGTGATGGCCCCTTGTTCAAGGGTAGAAGCGTCGCCGTTATTGGTGGCGGCAACTCTGGTGTCGAAGCCGCGATCGACCTTGCAGGCATCGTCAAGGATGTCACTCTGATCGAGTTCAATGGTGAACTGCGTGCGGATGCCGTGTTGCAGAAAAAGCTGTTCAGCCTGCCCAATGTGACAGTGATCGCCGGTGCTCAAACCACCGAAATCAACGGCGATGGCGAAAAGGTCAACGGCCTCACCTATATCAATCGCCAGACCGGTGAATCGCACCGTATCGACGTAGCAGCCGTGTTCATCCAGATCGGCCTTGTACCTAACACTGACTGGATCAAGAATACTGTGACACTGAGTAAGTATGGTGAAATTGAGGTGGACGTCAAAGGCCAAACCTCCATCCCTGGTGTATTTGCCGCAGGTGACGTCACCACTGTGCCGTTCAAGCAAATCATCATCGCGATGGGTGAAGGTTCCAAGGCAGCTCTCGGCGCGTTCGAACACCTGATTCGCCACTAACCCGGCAGCGGTACTGTGAAACAAGGCCAAAAGCCAAAAAGCAACGGTCAAAAACCAAGCAAAACAGTACCGCTCTGCCGACTAAAAAGGTAAAATGCCGGGCTTGGATGTCCTCGTGGTGAAACGGATATCACCGGCCCCTCCTAAGGGTCAGTTTCAGGTTCGAGTCCTGACGAGGACGCCATTTCCATGTTGCAACTTTAGTTTTATACCTACTTCTGACATGGTGGCGAAAAGATTATAAAAAGGAATGGACTCATAAGCCCATCCCCACTGCGAGAACATAGAGTTGTTTCCCGTTTTTTCTGTATCAACCAGATCAACTTTTATTTCCTCTTTTGCTTAACGTCAGTGCCCCCGTGCTCAGGGTCTTTCTCAAACCGCTTGCTTTTTTCTTTCGCATTTCCAGAAGTAGCACCATCGCGCGAACTTTCAGGACCTGACGTATTTTGATCTTGTGGTTCCAGATAATTTCCATTTTTCGTAGAGTCAGGGACATCCTGTTTTTGCTGGTGAACAGGAGGGGCTTCCACTGCTGGCTCTGCCTGAGCAGAAGGCATCAAAACCAGTAACACTCCTGACATCAATAGCTTATAAAATCCTTTCATCTTATTCTCCTTTATTTAGTTGCCTGTCGAAGTTTCATACTAGGATATTGTTTTACGGAGAAATGTAGGAATTAGCTTGAACTCTATGTCAGCTCAATCTGGAATATGTGTAGGATATTGTTAACTTTACCGTTCTCTCCAGCCTGCAGGGGCACGTCTTCACTCACTCAGGCCAAGTGCAATGTATTGAAAATGCCTAACCAGGTTGCGGCATATTGCATTGTGATATGGAAATATCTGTCTCTTGATTCAAGTTGGCGGGCCACTCAATATATATGCACCGCTGATAATCACCAGGGTTTCAGGGCGCAGGTCTCCACACAACCTCTGCCAGTATTGACATCACCTTGGTTTTTAAAGCGAAATCATAGATTTCCTCGACACTGCAAGTAAAAAAGACTATACTGATTAGTACTGTAGCCAGAGCCTTTTCTACTAGTATATCCGAGGTGTGTTGCATCAACGCTCTCCACTCAATCCACAGCTCTGCTGATGAGCTTTTTTCAGTGGTTAATCCTCTCCCCTAATGGCAATTTAGCCTCCAGACTTTCTTCACGAACCTGTGCTTTCTTGAAAGCGTTCGTCAAAGTCGTTTTTTCTGTAGCCTGGTGCTACTTGAGTAATTTACATGAAACATTCCAATACCCGACCTTACACAGTCGGGAAATATTTAATTACCCCTATTTCACAATCTACCGGGAATGGACGACATCTTGCATCACTCTCCATCCGCAGTGGGCAAGGTATTGGCACTCATTGCCGTATTTTCAGTTTTTCCCGCGAATTCAAGTCTCGCGAAAAAGCGTTGATTCATGCTGCTGACCAAGGATTGATTTGGTTAGAGAACCCTCAGGCTTTTGCCTGATCTATTTATTTTTGCAAAGGAGAAGCAATGGCAAAAGAAGAACTCATTGAAATGCAAGGAAAAGTTGAAGAAATTCTACCTGATGCCCGCTTTCGCGTACTATTGGATAATGGACATACGCTGATCGCATATACAGGCGGCAAGATGCGTAAACACTACATTCGTATTCTGGCTGGCGATAAAGTGACCGTGGAATTATCTCCCTACGATTTAGCCAAGGGCAGGATTATTTTCAGACACCTTGAAAATAGCCGTCCGTTCAACCCTGCAAAACGACCTGCTCGTTAATGCCAATGCCGACTGCTGGTATTTTTCCAATGTGCCAGTTGCCAGCCGACAAAAAGTATTCACAATACAAATTTGGCTGCTGCTCATTATTGCATCGCAATATCTGCGGAAAATTGCTGATATTTCCTCTAGTGATTTAAGCAATACCGATATTGAAGAATATAGGCAATAAAAAAGCGAACCCGAAGGTTCGCTTTTTCTGGCGGAGCGGACGGGGCTCGAACCCGCGACCCCCGGCGTGACAGGCCGGTATTCTAACCAACTGAACTACCGCTCCATGACTTCACGTTATTTTCTTAATAAAACTAACGTCTGATTGATGGTTGTTATGGTGGGTGCTGACGGGGTCGAACCGCCGACATTCGCCTTGTAAGGGCGACGCTCTACCAACTGAGCTAATCACCCGCGCCTTACTGAGAGCGCGCATTCTACAGCATTTTTTCATTTTGGGAATAGGTCCCCGCAGTTTTTTTTATTTTATTTGCCGCATGCAGTACGGCAGGCTGAATTCCAAGCGTAACAAGTTATACTGATCACATTTAATTTCAATCACTTGCCATCACCAGCCGTCTTTTTCCATGTAATTTTCCGGAGGATGCATGTTAAAAAATTTTTTATTATTGATCACAGCATTGCTGGTTTCGCTTCTTGCATTCCGTGCCGCACACGCCGCCCCAGTCCCCACGCCTGGTTCTCCGGCCCCGGATTTCACGTTATCTGATGCAAAACAAGAACAACATCAACTGGCAGATTATGCCGGTCAATGGCTGGTGTTGTACTTTTACCCCAAGGACGACACGCCAGGCTGCACCAAACAGGCTTGCAGCTTTCGTGATGATTTATTCCAACTCGAAAAACTGGGGGCCAAAGTGGTTGGCATCAGCGTCGATAATGCCAACTCGCATGCTAAGTTTGCGGAAAAATATAAACTGCCCTTCCCGCTACTCTCTGACATTGATGGCAAAGTGGCCGAGAAATATGGCGCTCTAACCAATCTTGGCGTTCTCAAGATTGCCAAGCGTTATACTTTCCTGATCAACCCTAAGAGCAATATCGCCAAGACTTATCTGAAAGTGGATACTTCGCGTCATTCACAAGAGATCATTGACGACCTTAAACAGCTACAAGCATCACCCTGAAATAAAAAGCCAGGGATTTCCTGGCTTTTTATTTGTGATTTACTTCCCTCAGCATTTCTTTTAAGTCAAGCGGACGCCTTTTCATCGAAATGGTGGTTGATTTCCGACGCGTCAAATGCAGCCCATCCTTTGATGGCCTCCTCCAGTTCACTGGCATTCATTTCCCCCACCTGCGCATCCACTACAATTTGATCGCGCACTGCCATGACAGCGGGAATTTGCTTGACGTTAAAATAATTGCTGATGTCGGGACTCTCATCCACGTTAACCATAGCAAATACCACCTCTGGATGCGCATTGGAAGCAGTTTCAAAGGTATTGGTGAAAGAAACGCATGGCTCACACCACGGCGCCCAGAAATCCACAATTACAAACGGATGATCTTCTATCGTCTGCTTGAAATTGCTCATGCTCAAATGCTGCACAGCCATGCTCACTCCTCGTTTCTATCTAAATCATCAAATTAAAAAAAACAGATCAGTGTAAGGACTGTACTCCCCTTGGACAATGTCAAAACTTCCTGCCTTGATCCGGGTATTTCTACCGGGAGATAGATTCCCAAGCACCAATACAAGAAGATACTGAAGGATAATTTGTGACCTTTACCTAAATCACAGCCGCTACAGGCCGTTATTCAAGATAATGGCCTAGGAAAGAAAGATAAAAAAGTATTAACACTTTAACAATGCAATGTTAAAGTGTTCCATTAAGATTCCAGCAAAATAGATTCATATTGATGAATATCTATCTGGTTTCAGGCTGAACAACCTCGGGATTAGGGTAGCAGGATAGGCAGGTCCATGTCACAGCCAAGCGGGATAAATACAACAAGGACAACTCGCGCAACTATAACTTCACTGGTTTTACTATAAAAACAGATATGGGGAATGTTTAGATATGTGCAATACCATGGGGGCGCAAATTGTTCTTAATCATGCCACGATCAGCACCCTACCCTCCGTTCCACAAATTCTGACCAAACTGCTGGAAACGCTGCAGAACGAGAATTCCGATCTGGAACAACTTGCCGCCCTGATTGAAATGGATGTGGTCATCAGCGCACGCGTGCTGGAAGTAGCCAATTCTGCCGCCTATCGCCGTGATCACCAACCCGTGTTATCGATACGTACTGGCATCCTGATTCTTGGCTGGGACATGGTCAAGATGCTCTCGCTCAGCCTTGTCTGCCAGCGCATGTTTCATGACTACTATGAACAAAGCAACCAGGATATTGAGCATTACTGGTACCACTCCCTGCGTTGCGCCGTCATTGCCAAGTCGATTGCCACACGCACCGGTACTGTTTATCCCGACGAAGCCTACGTCACCGGCCTGCTGCACAACATTGGCCGTCTTGGTCTGCTCACGGGGTTCAAAAATAAATATCCAGCCTTTTTCGCCATCGATGACTCCTTGCCCGGCTATGTAGAAAGCGAAGTGGCCCACTTTGGCATCGACCATTGCGAACTTGGCGCCTGGATCATCCGCAACTGGAAGATCAAGTCTTTTCTCGAAGACGCGGTGGCCTACCACCATCTGCCTGCTGCACAAGTAGAACATACGTCCGCGTTGGTCAAGATCGTTTACCTGTCCAACCTGCTATTGACGGAGCGCAAGTCAGAACGCCAATCCGCCATGATTCTCGCCAATAAATGGCTGGGACTCGAAAGCACTGTCATCAATGAAATCATGAGCGTGGCGATGTCGCAGGTACATATCCTTTCCGACTCGCTCGGCATCCATATTGGCAGTGCTCATACTAGTAAGCATGATTGGGATCAGCATGCTCCAGATATCGAAGCATTAGTACAAGCACTCAGCAAGAATTTCAGCCCGGCTCATATAGCTACCCCTGCCAGCAAAAGCAAGCTGATTCAAGGGGTAATGAATACTGCATTGATCAACCATCTGGAATCCACCTGTCATCAGGAAGATCAGCAGGATGGGTTTTTCCAGTTGCTACCCAAACTCTCCCGCATGTTATGCAATACGCAACAGGTGATGTTATTCATGGCGGATGAAGCCAGGCAGCATATTGTCGGCCTCCCGATTGCCGAAGGCCAGGAATGGGTTAAAAGTTTTGTGCTACCCATCAAACCTGCTACCAGCATCATCACCGCATCCTGGATCAAGAAAGCCTATTGCCATAGCTTCCAGTCTTTCGAGGGATTCAAGCCATCATTGCCGGATCAGCAGATCATGCGCATGTGCGAGGTGGATGGCATCCTGTGTTTTCCGATGCTGACGAAAAACGATATTGTTGGCGTAATGGTGTTTGCCCTGAATCAAGCTGAATTCCTCATTGCCAAGCAGCAGCTGAATGTGCATGCAGCGCTGGCGAGGATCGTGGCTTCCCGCCTGGTGCCCGAGACGCAAACCACTGATGTCGAACTGGAAACCGCCATGCACGAAGAGCGTTTGAAGCGTTTCGTGCATGAAACCAGCACGCCTTTATCCACCATCAAGAACTACCTCGCCATTTTGGAACAGAAAATGTTGCTGAATGGGCTGCCCAACCGCGATATTTCCATCGTGAATGAAGAGATCGACCGGGTTGGCTCCCTGATCGGCAATCTATATTCCAAGGAGCAGGAACATATTGCGGCAAGCACAGACATCAACCAGCTCATTCAGGATCTCGTCTTGCTGCATCGCCAGACCTACCTGCAGCCATCAGACATTGAGGTTACGCTCAACCTGCAACCCAGGCTGCCTCACATCACTACTATCCCGTATCAATTGCGGCAAATTCTTGTCAACCTGATTCGCAATGCCGCAGAAGCCATGCATCATGGCGGCAAGCTTATTATTTCCACCTTTACGGAAAATCTGTCTGATGGCGGACAAGGCATCATGATCCAGGTCACAGATAATGGGCCGGGCATTCCCGACAGCGTGCTGCATAAGCTGTTCACGCCAGTGTCATCCACCAAAGGGGAGAAACACAGCGGTATCGGGCTAACCATTAGCCACGACCTGGTCAAGGGGTTGTGCGGCAGCATTGCTTGCCGCACCTCCACTACAGGCACCAGTTTCGATATCCACCTACCCCTGCAAATTGGCGCGCAAGCAGCCGTTTTATCTGTTTGAGGTACACTACCCGAATGTCTGCACAACATTTCCCCCGCAAGCATATCGTGAACAACCTCATCGCCAGCCCCAATCTATTGATTGTGGATGACAATGAACGGCTGGCCCAGAGTCTGCAGCAACTATTGCAATTGCATGGTTACAATGCTGAGATATGTTCATCCGGCAAGGATGCCCTGCAATTGGTCAAAGACATCAAGTTCGATCTGATGCTGCTTGACCTTTCCATGCCTAACATGAACGGGTTTGATGTCCTCACAGCGCTCTCCACACATGCAATGCCGCCACCGGTGATCGTCATCAGCGGCACGAAAAACCTGAATGCCGCCATCGAATCCATGCGCCTGGGGGCTTACGACTTCATCCGCAAGCCTTACCAACCAGAAGAGTTGCTGCACACCATTGAAAACGCGATTGAGAAATCGCG
Organism: Methylobacillus sp.; assembly: GCF_036844465.1. Taxonomy (NCBI): domain Bacteria; kingdom Pseudomonadati; phylum Pseudomonadota; class Betaproteobacteria; order Nitrosomonadales; family Methylophilaceae; genus Methylobacillus; species Methylobacillus sp. The sequence continues at coordinate 201,505 of NZ_DAIUFW010000001.1, read as the reverse complement.
TTTGGAAACACAGAACCGCAGTATCCACGCACGGCTTGAAGAGTCGGAAACGCTCTACCGCTACTTGGTGAACAGCTCGCCGGATATCATTTATACCCTGGATGAAGACGGCCACTTCACCTTCATCAATCACCGCGTAGAAACCTTGCTGGGCTACAAACGCGAATCGCTCATCGGCAAGCATTACACTGAAATCATCTATGGCGATGACTATGACCGCGCTTCTTATACTTTTAATGAACGGCGCACTGGCACTCGCTCCACACGCAACATCGAGCTGCGCCTGAAATGCAAAGATAAGGAAATCGACACCCGCCACTTTGAAATCAACTTCATCACGGTCGTCCTCAACGCTACCGGCACTTACGACAGCACCCCAGAAGTCGGGATGCCGTTCAGCGGGACTTATGGCGTGGCGCGTGATATCAGCGACCGTAAAAAAGTAGAAGAAGTCATCACCCGCCAGGCCTACCACGACACACTCACAGGCTTACCTAATCGTGCCTTGTTCAAGGACAGGCTGAATATGGCGTTAACCCAGGCTAAGCGAAATCAGCAGCAACTGGCGATCATGTTCCTGGATCTGGACCGTTTCAAATGGGTCAACGACACCTTGGGGCATTTTTATGGAGACGAACTGCTAAAACATGTAGCACATCGACTTTCCAACTGCCTGCGCGCGCAAGACACATTGGCCCGCATGGGCGGCGATGAATTCACCCTGCTGCTGCATGACGTGCAGCAGCCTGAGGATGCCAGCCTGGTTGCCGGCAAGATCATGGACGAACTCAAGCGCCCTTTCCTGCTCGATGAGCGGGAAATTTTCATCTCGTCCAGTATTGGTATTGCCCTATATCCAGACCATGGTGATTCCATCGAAACCCTGATCAAACATGCCGACATTGCCATGTATCAGGTGAAATGGCGTGGTAAGAATGGCTACCAATATTACGATGCCAGCATGAACGCCATGTTCCACAAAAAATTATCGATGGAAAACGAACTCAGACGCGCTATCGAGAAAAAACAGATCATTCTGCACTATCAACCCCAGGTTGACGTGCAAACCCGGCAGATCATTGGACTGGAAGCTCTTGCACGCTGGCAACACCCTGAGCTTGGCTCTATTTCTCCAACCGAATTTATCCCGCTGGCAGAGGAAACCGGCTTGATCTTCCCCTTGAGCGACATGCTGATGGAGCAAGCCTGCAAACAAATGCATACTTGGCATAAAGAAGGTTTATTGAATTTCAGGCTGGCCATCAACGTATCGCCCTCTCTTGTGGAAGAGGAGCACTTCGTTGCCAACACGCTCAACCACATCAAAGCTCAATCCCTACAACCCGAATTCTTTGAAATCGAGATCACTGAAAATCTACTGGTCAGAGATATTGAAAATATCATTACCAAACTGAAATCCCTGGGCAGCCAAGGAATCAAAATCGCCCTGGATGACTTTGGCACGTGCTACTCATCCCTCTCTTACCTCCGGCAATTCCCCATCCACAACATCAAGATTGACAAATCTTTTGTTGGCGATATTACCCCGTACAACGATAACGTGCCCATCATCACCGCCATTTCGGGCATAGCCAAGGGCTTCAAGCTGGACCTGATCGCAGAAGGCGTAGAAACCATCGAGCAAATGGAAACCCTGCACAATAAAATCGGATGTAGCAGAATGCAGGGCTTCCTGTTCAGCAAGGCCTTGCCCGCCGCAGACATCACTTATTTGCTCAACCATCCAGCCAACCTGTTTCAACAGAATATCGGCATCAACGCCCGGCTCGCAACCCAGCATTGAAAGTAAGGGGGTAAAAAATCTCTTTCCTCTCTTGATAAACACTCTATTAGCCCCATCTCTCAATCAGCAACATAACAATCATGGGCGTAAACCCGAAGAAAGGTTATAATCCGCCTCCCGGCCATCTTGAGAACTTTATTTTTCAAGTTGAGTCATAACAATAGCTTCAAACCATCAGGGGCCGACCAGGTTTCGACGTGGGTTGCAAAGCAGCGCAGGGCATACCGAGGCCTAGTCACCTCGTAAATAAACTAGAACAAGTATAGTCGCAAACGACGAAACTTACGCTCTGGCCGCTTAATCCCGGCTGGACGCTGCACCGGAAGGCCTCTCGGCCGGGCGGGGTATCCCGCAGCAGCGTCATTTAGAGAGGATCGTGTTGTGCTGGGTTACTTAGTACAACATTAAATCCAAGGTAACTCGCCTGCTGTTTGCTTGCTCGTTGGTGAGCTTCAGGTTAAATCAAACAACACAGCTAAGTATGTAGAACTGTCTGTGGAGGGCTTGCGGACGGGGGTTCGATTCCCCCCGGCTCCACCAATACCTAAAATCCCAACCCTTATCGGTTGGGATTTTTTTTGCCCGTTCGCGCCGGTTCCCGCGTGCTCTTGGGGGTTCCTGCGGAAGCCTGCGGACTACGCCGGTCAGCCTCTCAGCCCGTTCCGGGCCACATTCCACTCTCTCTTGGCCATTCCTCGCTCCGACCTCGCTCCCCGAAACTGCCCCGAAGTCCGCAAAGGCCACAAGTCAGCGCCATACAGATCAAAGAGTTACGCGCGGACGAATCAAGCAGTTGGATTGCAGTATTGGCTGCCGGAGGGAACACGAGCATCTCCATGGGAGTCAATCGCACTTGCAGTTTGTCAGAAACTCGCATATATTTTCGTACATGAACACGACGACCAAGACCGCCGAGCTGATTCGCCAGCGCATCGAGGCGATGCCGATCGGGGAGCCTTTCACCCCGACAGCATTCCTGGAGTGCGGCACGCGTGCGTCCGTCGATCAGACCCTCTCCCGCCTCGTCAAGGCAGGGTCGATCGAGCGCGTGACGCGCGGCGTCTTTGTGCGTCCCGAGGTAAGCCGTTTCGTTGGCAAGGTGATGCCCGAGCCTCTTAAGGTGGCCGAGACCGTTGCAAAGACCACTGGTGCCGTCGTCCAGGTTCACGGTGCCGAAGCGGCGCGTCGGCTCGAACTGACCACGCAGGTCCCGACCCAGTCTGTATTCGTGACATCCGGCCCGTCGAAGCGCATCCGCGTGGGCAAGATGGAGATCCGACTGCAGCACGTCTGCCAACGCAAGTTGGCCCTGGCAGGACGACCCGCCGGGCTCGCGCTTGCGGCGATGTGGTATCTCGGCAAGAAGGAAGTGACGCCGGCTCTCGTCGAGAAGATTCGGCGCAAGCTGGGATCGAGCGAATTCGAGGTGCTGAAGTCAGCCACCAGCTCAATGCCCGCGTGGATGAGCGACGCTATCTTCCGCAACGAGCGGACGGCCGTTCATGCCTGAGTCCTTCCTGCACCTAAAAGCTCAAGAGCAGTCCCAAATCTATCGGGCACTGGCCCCGCAGCTTGCGCGCACGCCCGTCGTACTGGAAAAGGATGTCTGGGTCTGCTGGGTGCTGCAGGCCCTCTTCACCATGCCCAACCGACTGCCGATGGCCTTCAAGGGCGGTACCTCACTCTCCAAGGTGTTCGGCGCCATTGCCCGCTTCTCTGAGGACGTGGACATCACGCTCGACTACCGTGGCTTGGACGGCGCCTTCGACCCGTTTGCCGAAGGCGTCTCACGCAATCGGCTGAAGAAATTCAGCGAGGATCTCAAGTCTTTCGTGCGCGACCATGCCCACGGTGTCGTGGCGCCGCACTTCCAGAGGATGCTGGCGGAGGAGTTCGATGCCCAAACGTTCCAGCTTGAAGTCAGCGATGACGGCGAGCAGATGCGGATGCACTACCCGAGCGTGCTGGAGGTACCGGGAGACTATGTGGGCAACAGCGTCCTGATCGAGTTCGGTGGCCGTAACATCACCGAACCGAACGAAGAGCATGAGGTACGGCCCGATATCGCGGAACATGTCGCTGAACTCGATTTCCCTCGATCGACGGTCAGTGTGCTGTCTCCGGCACGTACCTTCTGGGAGAAAGCGACGCTGATGCACGTCGAGTGTCAGCGCGACGAGTTCCGCACAGGCGCCGAACGCCTGTCACGCCACTGGTACGACCTGGCCATGCTGGCCGATCTTGCCCATGGGCAAGCCGCTGTGGCCGATCGCGCTCTGCTCGCCGATGTCGTCAAGCACAAGAAGGCCTTCTACAACGCGAGCTACGCCAACTACGACGCATGCTTGGCCGGGCAGCTCAGACTCATTCCGGAAGATGCCGCACTGGCCGCGCTGCGCGATGACTTCCAGCGCATGATCGGTGCTGGCATGTTCATCGGCGAGCCCCCCGCCTTCGATGCCATCGTCGATCGTCTGCGTGCGCTAGAAGCAGCAATCAATGGGAACGGCAATGGTTGAAGCTGGCATCGCTATTAAGGCTCTGCTGCAAGGCGCCACGCCCGAGCGCAAACAAGAAATTGAGGACCTATGGGATCGCTATGCACCCAAGGTCCACGTAGTCGAAGACGCTCGGGGCGTGAACATCAGCGCCGGCAAGGGTCGCATCCAGTTTGACCACAAGACACTCGAGGCAATCTGGCTGCTCGGCTTCAACGGGTGGAGATCTATCGAGACGTACTCTCCAGCGATCATTCTGACCGGCATCACTGGTGAATCCGGGCGTCAGCACCTCCGTGTTCGATGCCAAGGACAAATCCTGGTCTGGGCGCGCCACGTTCGCGATGGTGCAAACGCTGTCGCGCGACAACCATCTCGCTGCCATCCCGATCCTCGATCTGCTGGTGATCGATGAAGCGCATCACGCAGCCTCGGCGTCGTACCGCCGCGTAATCGACCGCCTGTTGGACAAGAACCCGCGGGCCCAGATCTTCGGGGTGACGGCGACGCCAGCCCGCAGTGACGGCAAGGGACTGCGAGAGGTCTTCAGCAACGTCGCGGATCAAATCACCCTCGGCGAGCTGATCGCCTCCGGCCACCTCGTGCCACCACGCACCTTTGTCATCGATGTCGGGGCCCAGGAGCAGTTGACGAAGGTCCGGCGCACCGCCACTGACTTCGACATGACGGAAGTCGAGGCGATTCTCAACAAGACGCCCATCACCGATGCTGTGATCCGCCATTGGCGCGAGAAGGCCGGCGACCGCAAGACGATCGTGTTCTGCTCGACCGTCGCCCATGCCGAATGTGTGCGCCAGGCCTTTCAGGATGCGGGGGTGGCCGCTTCCGTCAACAGGTCGCCAACTGAACGCGCGACCACATAACGTGCCGGATTCTCGCCAACTGCCAGCGCGTGGAAATGCGCCTTGCCGCATTCGATCTTGGCGCTCTCCTTGTCCCGCAGGTCATCGGTAAACAGGCTGCTCTTGGTTTCCACTACGAAGTAAAGACGCTGCGCGCCGTCTTCCTCCACCAGCACGGCCCAGTCGGGGTTATAGCTACCCAGCGGGGTTGGCACCTTGAACCAGCCTGGTAGCTTTGCATACAGCTTGATCGCGTCGTTCTTCTCCAGCGCGTCGGCAAAGTCTCGCTCCGTCGTCGAGTCGTACACCACATGCTCGTAGATCGATTTTTGGGTGTCCATCAGCATGTTCTTGAGATATCCGGTGAGCTCTTCCTGCTCGAACAATTCCTGCGCATAGACATGCTGGTCGCCGAGCTTCTGGTACTTGATGCCGTCGACCAATGCCATCCGTTTACAGCGATTGATGGTCTCGGCAGCCAGCTCGATGAACTGCTGCGGGTTACGCTTGAAGTCGTCCAAGCGCCCACTTCCGGTCAGGATGCCGGTGATCGTGCGACGGGTCAGATGGGTTCGATCCTGCAGGTCCGTCAGCAAGTCCGGCAGTTCAATATCCGATTCATCCAGCACCACCGTCGCTGCACCCGATTTCTCGGTCGCTTGAACGCCAGCCTTGCCAATGGCGATATCGGCCTTGCACCATTGCAGGCGCGCTTTCGCGATCGCAGGTGCCTTTTGCAGAGCGCTGATGCAATCCGTGATCAGCTTGGCGTTGTCAAATTGCACGCGATAGGTGGTCTGATGCTTGATGCGATCCCATAGCGCCTTGAACTCGTCACTCAGGTATATGGCCTTACCATCCTGGCCTTTGCGCAGTGGAACCTGTTTGCGCTCATCGGCATTCTTGATCTCCAGGCGGCCCGACACCTTGCGCAGCACCTCGGTAATCTGGCCCTTCTGGGCATCAAACTCGGCGGGTAGCACCAGGGTGCCTTCCTTGAGCGCCTTTTTCAGCGAATCCTGCACCTTGCCCTTGGCGTCAATGTGGCCGGCGGCCTTCAGATGCTCCCACAACGCCTTGGATTGCTCGACGCCCAAGGGCACGGTCTGCCCGTCCGGTGCCGTCACGGCAATGGCGGCAAACTGGTGATGCTCGACAATGCCAAAACGTATGCCGGTATCCGCTTCGATCTCTTTCTGCAGGTTTTCGGCGAATTGCTCGTAGTTCTCCGTCGCCACTACGGTCAGGGTGTTGACCTCGAAGCCCCGCACACGCTCACCGTGCTGATTCACGCACAAACGCAATCCGCGGCCGATGGTCTGACGACGTTCGCGCTCGGTCTGGATGTCACGGAGGGTGCAGATCTGGAACACATTCGGGTTGTCCCAGCCTTCCTTGAGTGCGGAGTGGGAGAAGATGAACTTCAGCGGCGTGTTGAAGGACAGCAGCTTCTCCTTCTCCTTCATGATCAAGTTATAAGAACTGGTTTCTACGTCCTCTTTTTTGGAGGACTTCTTCAATTCAATATCTGCGAAAGGTGTCACTACTCGCTTATCAATTGAAAAGTAGCCATCATGCACTTGCTCGGCGGTGGACTTCAGGTCGATCTCGGCAAACAAGCTCTGGTACGCAGGCAGCTTGGCGGCACGGCGATATTCCTCCTCGAATATCTGCGCATAAACGCCCTTGATCGGCTTCCCGTCCGCATCGTACTGGCGGTATTTCTCCACGCTGTCGATGAAGAACAGGCTTAGTACCTTGATCCCCAACGGACGCAGGCGTTTTTCCTTGTCGAGGTGCTCGCGAATCGTGCGGCGGATCATCTCGCGTTGCACGGCGAGTGCATCCACATCGCCGTGAGCCTGTCCGGGCCGCAAAAACACTTCACCGCCCGGATAGCGTAGCTCCATGAACTCTTCGCCCTTGGCCGTATTGATCTCGCCCACTCGAAAATCGGCGTAAATCGCGCGGCCATCGGCGCTCTGCTGAAGGTCGTCGCCATCACTGACCCTCACCTCAACCCTTTGCACGCCGGTGGCGGTCTGTTTATCCAGCTCGACCGTGGCACTGATTCGGCCTCGCTTGTCTACCTTCAGCAGGCGCACGAAGGGTTTGTTGTGCGCATCCTCCACCGTGGCCGAGGCCACCTCGATCTGCTTGACCAGCTTGCGCTCGTAGGCATCGACTGCGTCGAGGCGAAACACCATGTGATGCTTGTTCACGTGGGTCGCGGAATAGCGCAGCGTGCAGAGTGGATTCATCGCATCTAAAGCCTCTTTGCCACGCCCCTCGAGGCCACCATCCACACTCTGGGGTTCGTCCACGATGACGATGGGCCGGGTCGCCTTGATCAGATCGATGGGCTTTTCTCCGCCGGTCTTCTCGCTGTCCTTGTAGAGGTTGTTGACGTCCTTCTTGTTGATGGCACCGACGGTCACCACCATGATCTGGATGTTCGAGCTGGTGGCAAAATTGCGCACCTGCCCGAGCTTACCGGAGTCGTAGAGGAAGTAATCGAAGGGCACGCCCGCGTAGAGCCCCTTGAAGTGATCCTCGGTGATCTGCAGGGTCTTGTAGACGCCCTCCTTGATCGCCACCGACGGCACCACAATCACGAACTTGGTGAAGCCGTAGCGCTTGTTCAGCTCGAAGATCGTGCGCAGGTAGACGTAGGTCTTGCCCGTCCCGGTTTCCATCTCCACGGTGAAGTCGCCGGAAGTCAGTGAACTGGAAGGCGGCAGGCCTCCGCGCAATTGCACGTCATTCAAATTCTTCAGCAGTTCATCGTCCAGCAACGTCAGGCGGTTACCGACACCCAGATCCGACTCGGCCACGCCCAGGGTCATTTGCTCTGGTTGAGTACCGGGAAACAGGTCCGACCCCACCGGCATCGGCGCCTTCATCGTCACCGTGAACTCGGTGCGGCACACCTCCTGGCCACGGAACAGGTCGCACACGGCCTCAATGGCCTGCATCTGGTAGTCGAGGTTGGGCTCGAAGTGAAGTTTCATAGCGCCCCCCTCATAGACTGCGCACGTTCTGGATGCCGTGCTGCTCCAGGATGGCGGCGAGGTTGGTCTTGGCGACATCGTTTTCAAAGGCGCTGTCGCGGAACACGCAGGTCGTGTCACCGGCGGGCGCCAGTTCCTTGTGCCAGTCGATAATGCCTTGGGCCAGCGGCTCCACCTGCTCGCCGGTAATCTGCTCGGCAAGGCAGGTCATCAAGACGCCGCCACCCACGGAATGCACCTCACGGCCCGCGATGGTGCGCTGCTCGATGGGCACGCACAGGTCGAGGCCTAGCTTGAGCAGCAGTTCGTAGAGCACGTCGGCCTCGCTACGGCCTTCGAGCAAATGATCCTGGTGGTCGAACAAAGAGGCTTCCAGATCCGCAGGGTTGGGGTTCCATGCGCGGATATTGGAATGGTCAAGTTTGAAGACGCGGAAGCCGGTGTCGCCTGCAAACATCGGATTGTCGGCTTTGATCTTGGCGGCGGCGCGGCGCAGGCGTTCTTTGGTGAGCTCGGCGATAGTGCGGGGTTGTCCGAGCTGATCGCAGAAATCGGAGGCGGCCTTTTGGTCTTTGTTATCGGGGCCGAGCGGCTCCGGGAGCTGGACAAGAACATATCTGCGGGCGACCCCATCACTTGCATTCTGGGCCAGGACAGCATGACCGGTGGTACCGGAGCCACCAAAGAAATCAAGAATAATTGGCGCTTCACAGGGTTGATGCGTTTCAGGACTCGACAGCCCAAGCAACCTTTGGATTAGACGAGTCGGTTTTGGGTTGTCGAAAACTGCTTGCCCAAAAAGCTCTTTTACTTCTTGGCCACCTTCATCGGTCGTTCCTGTGGATTTGTAATCCCACAGATCGATAGGAACCATGCCATCGTCCATCTCCGCAAGAAAATTCTTTAGTCGCGGAAATTTTGCGTCTCCAGATTGACCCCACCAAAGTCTCTTTTCGCGGACGTGTCGTTCGTGCTCTGAATATTCATACTTCCATGCATGCGTGGGGTGATCAATCTTTTCCCCGTTAAAGGGGTTAACGATTGTGTAGACGAGATTTGGTCTCTGCTCTTTTGTTGCCGGATTGACGTAGGAAGAACTTGTCCATACACCTCTAGTGTCATTATCTGGATTCGAGTAAATGTCCTTTGACTTTTCTCCACGCGCTTCCCGCAAGAGGCTAACTGCTTCCGATTTCCGGAATGTCACTAGCGTGTCTTTGAGAGAGTAAAACAATCGTGCATTGTTGCTACGCGTATATCTCTTTTCCCATGAAATCATTGCAAGGAAGTTCTCTTCCCCAAAGATTTCCACCATCGCAGCTTTTAAGTTTGCAGACTCTCCGTCATCGATATTGACGACAATAAGGCCGTCGTCGCGTAGAAGGTTGCGTGCTAGCTTCAACCTCGGATACATCATATTCAGCCAGTCGGTGTGAAACCGCCCGCTGGCTTCGGTATTGCTGCTGATCTTCTGCCCGCCTTCCACCTGACCGGTCAGTTCCAGATAATTCTTGATGTTGTCCTGGAAGTTGTCCGGGTACACGAAGTCCTTGCCGGTGTTGTAGGGCGGGTCGATATAGATCAGCTTCACCTTGCCGGCGTAGCTCTTCTGCAGAAGTTTGAGTACCTCGAGGTTGTCGCCCTCGATCATCAGGTTCTGCGTCGTGTCCCAATCCACGCTCTCGTCCGGGCAGGGCCGCAGGGTGCCGGTACTCGGTGTCAGCGCCAGTTGCCGGGCGCGGCGCTTGCCGTGCCAGTTGAGGCCGTATTTCTCGTCGGCATCGGTGACGGTCTGGTCACCCACCAGCGCCTTGAGCACATCCACATTCACCGCCGTGCCGTTCGGGCCTTCAGTAATGAGGTCCGGGAATAGGGCCTTGAGCTGGTCGATGTTGCCCGCCACCAGATCGGCGGACTGGGCCTCGGGACTGGCTGCCGTGAGTTTGTTCATATTGTTCTCCATCAGTCGTTCAAGCTTTAAAGCTCAATGATTCAAAGTTGTCGGCGCGCGGCGGCCAGTTCGGCCTGCACGCGCTTGAGCGTCAGGTTCAGCTCGACCTGACGTGCCAGTTGTTTTTCTCTTAAAGCTTGCGCCCGCAGGCGGCTGACTTCGGCCTCAAGCCGCTCACAATCAGCCAAGGCTTGCCGACGCTTTGCGGCCTGTTCCGGGGTTGTCGGGGTTTGGTAACTTCCCGTCAGCCGAGCGGCGAGCAAGGCTTGCACGCAATCGACCCAGCCTTGATAGAGGGCGTGCAGCGTGGCCTGGGGTTGGCGCGTGACCGACAGAGACTGGATAAAGGCACTCTCGGTTTGAGCAGCTTCCGCAGGATCAGGGTGAGAGGCATCCGCCGCATTGACCTCGGACAGCGAGGCCGACACTGTGCTTGATGCGGGCACCGATACCGTTACGGATATTGGGCTGCCGTCGAGCACCACTTTGTCGGCCTCGTTCTGTGCCCAGCGTTTGTGGGCCAGCGACAGGGTCAACGATTGCCCTCCCATCTGTGGTGCTGCCAGCAGCAACAGCACCGGGTAAGGCACGGCTCGGTGCACCAGCTCGGCGAGCCGCGAGTGACTTGCAGGTTTAACGACACCCCGCACAGTCACTGCCAGCACAGCGATCTCCAGGTACTCACGCAGCGTATCCCGGTAGTCGGGCACACCGATGGTGTTGGGCTTGAGCGCAGCGACCCATTGGATCTCTTCGATGGCCTCCGTGATCAGGCGCTTGTCTGCCGCCGTGGGGGCGCCGTTCTCCAGCAGCAATTTCTTGGGGACGCGCTGATCCACCCGGCAACCCTCGGGCAAGCGCAAGGCGTCGATAAGGGTTTGCGCCGAAAGCGTTGATGCGGGGCTGACCGTCATGGCGTCTCGCTCTCCGGCAGGATCACCATAAAAGCGACCACCTCGAAATCATTGCTGCCGGCGAACTCACCTTTGATGGCGTGGGTGCCGCCCGGCGTGAACAAGCTGGCGACGGCGCGTTCCTCGTTCTTGCCCGCGACCGAAGCGACCGCTGAGGCAAGCAGCTTCTGGGCATGGCGCATGTCTTCCCCCTGCCTGGTCGCCTTGTCGAACCGGGCGCAGGCGCCCGTGTCGGGCGTTTCGCGCCCGAGCGCGAGACGCTTGAGGCGATCGAGGATGTGCTTGGCCTGGGGGTAAGGCAGCAATACGGCGCCGTCGTCACCGACATGAACGAGATAATGCGGTGCCAAGGGGTAGTCAGACTCTTTGGCTTTGTGGGCCGCCGGACCACAGGCTTGCAGGCAGAAGATCACGCCCGGCGGAATATCGGCATCCAGGGTGGTCGTGACGGCATAGGCGCCGAGCGGCTGGGTGTCGAGTTTGCCGGGGTGCGCCTTCAGGTACTGCGCCAGATCGATGCGGAAATCAGTCAGGGTCAGGTCAGTAATCGACACCCCGGTGGAAAGGTCTTCCATGTCGATGACCGTATCCTGCAATTTGAGCAGTTGCTTGCGCCGGTATTCCAGATCGTTCATAGGATTGCCGGATTGCTGCTCGATTAGGTTTTCCTCGCCGGTGGCGGAAATGTCGAGCAGCACCATACGTCCGCTGACCCGCTGTTCCAGGTTGATGTACTCCTCCAGCTCCATGTTCGGCCAGAAGTTGACCAGCTGGATGTACTCGTTAGGTGAGCCAATACGGTCGATACGGCCAAAGCGCTGGATGATGCGCACCGGGTTCCAGTGGATGTCGTAGTTGATCAGCCAGTCGCAGTCTTGCAAGTTCTGGCCTTCGGAAATGCAGTCGGTGGCAATGAGCAAATCGATCTCGCCTTCAGCAGCGAGCTCTTCGGGGCGCTCCTTGGCACGCGGGGCGAACGCCGACAACACGCCGCTCATGCTCTTGCGCAAACCGGGCAAGGTAGTCTGTATGCCGGCGCTGCCGGTCACCAGCGCGGCGTCAATACCCAGCGTGCTCTTGCCCCAGGGGGCGAGCTGCTCGTAGAGGTAGTGCGCAGTGTCCGAGAAGGCAGTGAATACGATGATTTTCTGGTTGCTCTTGCCATCTAGTGTGTTGATGGGGTGGCGGCACTTGTCTTCGATCATCTGGCGCAGCGCAGCCAGTTTTGCGTCACGGGTGGCATCCACTTGTTTCGCTGCCGCCAGCAGTGTGGCCAGCCGGTTGCGGTCCTCGATCAAATCCTGTTTCCAGCGAATCAGGTCAACGTCGCCGAGCAGCACCTTGACCTTGCGCCCTACGAGCAGCGCCTCGAAAGCCGGGTCGTCTATGTCGACATCGGCGATGTCGATTTCTTCGAGCTCGTCCGTGTGCGATTCAATATGGGCCAACGTGGCTTCCACATCCCTGAGCTGCCTTTGGACCGTCAGCGTGAAGGACGACACTGCGCTTTCCATGCGCTTTAGCACATTGACGCGAAGCAGGTGAATCAGGCTCTCTTCGCGGTCCACCTGGCGGAAGAAGCCCTCGCCACCGCGAACCTGGGTGCTGTACTTGGCGTCATAAGCCGCCTGCTTGTGTGGCAGGACATAGCGCAGGGGCGCATAACTGGCCAGTGTGAGGCGGCGGATTTCCAGATTGATATCGCGGATGGCGCGGAACTCACCGGCGAGGTCAACATCTGCTTTGATGTTGATTGGCGGAAGGCGATCCGGGAAACGGCCAGTCTCACTGGTGCCGTAGTATTTCTCGATGTGCCGCCGCGAGCGGGCGATGGTGAGGTGGTCCAGCAGAGTGAAATAGTCGAAGCCCAACATTTCAACGAGCTTCGATGGCGTCTTTTCGGACTCGTCCATCGCCAACCAACGGTTGAACTGGGCCTGGGCTTTGCGGGTGGTCGCCTCGATACTGGCGATGCCGTGCTCCAGCAAGGCGGTGTCATCGCCTTCGGTGACAAAGGCGATCTGATTGCGCAAGTCTGCAAGCCGGTTGTTGACTGGCGTGGCCGACAGCATGAGGACGCGGGTCTTGACCCCTTCCTTGATGATCCGTCGCATGAGCCGGTCGTAGCGCGACTCCTTGCCCTTGTGTGTCGCCTTGTTGCGGAAGTTGTGCGACTCGTCGATCACCACCAGGTCGTAGTTGCCCCAGTTCACGTGCGACAGATCGATGTCGCCGGAGGTGCCGCCGTCCCGTGACAGATCGGTGTGGTTCAGGACATCGTAGTTGAAGCGGTCCGCCGCGAGAATGTTGCGCTTGTCGTTGGCCTTGTAGAGCGTCCAGTTGTCGCGCAGACGCTTGGGCGCCAGCACCAGAACACGATCGTTGCGCAGCTCGTGGTATTTGATGATCGCCAGGGCTTCGAAGGTCTTACCGAGGCCGACGCTGTCCGCGATGATGCAGCCACCGAAGCGGTTCAGCTTGTCGATGGCGCCCACTACGCCATCACGTTGGAACTTGAACAGCTTCTTCCACACCACGGTATTGCGGATGCCGGTAGCGGACTTGACGATTCGGTCCTCGTCCATCTCGTCACCGCTATCGCGAAACAGGTGATGCAATATCAGTGTGTAGACGGTGAACGGATCGCGGTGCTCGCCAATGGCCCGCAAGGCGCTGATCAGTGCGTCGCGGCCGCTAGTTGATTCCCCCGACTGCCCGTGCAGGCTCGCCCACTGTTGATCGAACCACCGGGCGAGTTGGGCTGCCTCGTCGGCGGATTCAGATGCCTGGATCAGGCTCAATGGGTTACCCGGCGTTAGTCCAAGGCCGGCGGTACTGAAGGCAAGCGATCCGAGTACCACTTGCTCAGGTGTGGCGTCAGGCTTGCGCATGACCACAGCGCCTTGTGGCACCGGTCCCAGTGCCCGCCGAAGATCCACCTTTCGACTTATCCAATTCGCACACTGATTGGCCAACCATCGCGCTTGCAAGCGATTGCGTGCGGCACGATCGCCCTCCGCGCCGAGGAACTCGAGCGCCCCGTCGTCAGGAGACAGGATCAACTGGACCCGATCAAGGACTGACAGCGCTTCGCGCATTTCAGCGAAGGCGTAGAGAGAAAACGAGGGCGTCACGCAGCCGAGCTGATTGCCGTGCTTGAGATGCGGCCGGATCAGATCGATGACTCGGTCTGCGCCGGTGTTGTGGATCAACTTCATGGACGCTCCCGTTCAGTCATCTATCGACGCTTTTGCATTCATCTGCGCAAAGCCCGGCGCCAAAACGGCGCTACGCACACCGTAAATAGCAAGGTGGTCTTTCAACCAAAGTCGGTATTCATGGCCGCGCAGGCTGTGGTCTGGCGAGCAGTCCACACTCCATTGGCGGAGGATGTATCCTGCCGTGGCAGCGCGTAGCTTCATCCGCAGCACACCGTCGCGCATGCCGTAATCCATCTCGGTGATCTCCGGCCGGGGTTGATCCGGGTGCGGCACCAGCTCCAGCTCGACGATCCGGGTCCACTGAATGTCTTGATCGCTGCGCTCATGGGGCTGCACATCTGCATCCCTCATAAGGACCGGGCGCTTGATCCGGGTGATGACGAAATCCCGGAACTCCTGCGACTTCCGGTCGAAGGCGCGGACGTGCCAACGGAGGCCGTTGTCGATCAGCGCGAACGGGACGATCTCCCGCTCGGTGCGACCACTGGAGATGGAGTGGTACTCGATGCCGAGCGGACACTCCTGGTGGATCGCCCGGGTCACGCTCGCCAGCACATCCAGATCCGGATGCGTGAGCCGTGACGGGCTCTCGCTGGCCACCCACGCCTTGAGCCGCATCGGCTCACCATCGCCAAAGCCCTGGGTCAGCCAAGACAGCACCCGCTCCGGAGGAAAGTCGAAGATGGGGCGGAAGTCTGGCCCCAGGACGTAGGCCTTGCCTTTGGTGTCATAGTTGATGTTGCCCGGGGCGATCTCTTTATACAGAGCCAAGTCCCGCGTAGCCGCAGCAGACTGGATGCCAAACCGAGACACCAAGTCCTGACGGCGGATCTCCCCAATGAAGCGGACGCGCAACTCTACAAACGCGAGCCGGTCGCGTTGCGGCTGGGTCAAGTCGGCAAGTTGTTCTATCGACATCCTGGCTGGCTCATTCGGATCAACAATGGTTGGTTAGGTCTATTGCGTACAGTATATAAGCCGCTCTACAATGTGTCCAACGCATCCTCGTAGTATTTGTATGCGACGCATTGTGATTACAACCAACAGAATTTAAGGGTGGTGATGCTTTCAATTGCCAGCAACAGGTGCCGCAACGATACGCAATGAGGACACAGAATCAGGGATAAGACAGGAATACGAATGGATCAACAGACCCAGCCTCGCAGCAGCGACTCGTACACCGCGAACCTGCTTGGAAACATCAGAAGCCACCTGGCGGGACTTCAGGGCTATGACGTCATGGCCCGCAAACCCAATAAATCGGACACTACCCGCACAAAGTTCATCCAACCGGGGGCAGGAGCTGTCACGCCAGGTTTGTTGAGAGCTGGTAAGTCGGGCTCGTATACAAACCCAAGGTCCAGTTGGTGGCATGCATGACCAAATTGCATGTACTGAATGAAATACTTACCGAGTTTGATGAAACAATCAGTAGCGAACTGAATGTTGATCCTCTGGGGCTGCTGGTTATTTGGTCTTCTTATGGCCAGGACATTTTCCGGCGTCGCATCAGCTCCATCTCTAATGATGTGCGCAACTTTACGTTGAACCTTTTCAATCATGCGGTGATTCGATCGCTAATCGAAGATGACGGCGTGGTCTTGGGTAAAGGTCTGCGTAATGACCCTGCGTATGCCGGGAGGGGCAAGGATTCCGCCGCTTTTAAACAGGCCTGCCTGATCTACCTGGAAAATGCATTCACCTACGCCATGATTGCGGCGCAGAACAATAAGGACGTGGAAACCACTGGCGTACTCGGCATTTCCAAAGCTCGCCGTCGCTGGGATGAAACGCAAGGCAATCCCCGGCTGCTTTTTAGCCACGAATCCAATGCCCATGTGCTGGTGCGCCAAAATTCACTCGGGGTGAGTGGGCGTTACAAGACGCCCCTGGTTGAAATGAAATTCTTTGATGGCGCTTATGACTATGCGTTACCAGAGTCGCGCGTCCAATGGGAGAAGGTTCGGACGCAATTGCTTGTGAAGTCAAAGCCGCTGGCGAACTTGCATAAGCTGGCTCGAGAGCATCTGGCCGAGCTGCTTGCCGACGTGCGCCGTATACCGGAGTGCAGCTTCTCAGACCTGCCCACTGAACTAAAACGCGCCTTTGTAAGTACGTTCCGCTCGCCCGTTGTGGTCGGTACATATACACGTGATTTCTGGCTCGCCGTCACAGAATTGGATCAAGGCGCACCGGGGGCCTTGTATGAGGTGCTTAATCAGGAGTGGACATCCGCAAACCAACGCCAGGAACGACAAACCGCTGATGTTTTTGCACAGGCTGCTGCGAACAGCTCGCTCACTGCCGATGACAAAACCAAGCTTGAATATGTGCGCGTGTTAGAGCCCTTTCTAGCTGAGATGGACTTGCTGCTGGGCGTGATGCTCTCAGCCAAATCGCAGACACTGGGCGAGGCAACCAACAAGTGGAAGTCTCTTGGACGTGATGCCCGCACCCTGCCGGATCGGGCCGCTCCGATCGAAACGAATACCGCCATGCAGGCGCAAGCTTCTGGCACGGCATCCGTTCGTTTAAGCGAATTGCTCGCACTCGCACGCGTTAAAAATATCGAGCAACAAATGGAAGGTTTGCTCCACTACCACGAAAAAGTGATGCAAGCCCGTGGTCAGTCACCCTGGTTAAGACTACTTGGAGGTAATCAACTCAAAGTCGATGTGCGCATTCGGCAGCTGCCTGCAAAGGATGATCGCCCAATAGGGGCTTGGGTACACCACTACTATCTGCCGCAGTTTCGCAATTTGCTGTCCGGGTTGCGAGGATGCGCATGAAACTGTTGAACGCTTTTCGCGATCAGGTGAAAGCCTTGGGTCCGCTCAAGCGGGCCTGGTTTACCACCTTTAATCTTGGAATCCCCTTTTTCGAGACACACCTACTACCAGCGTTACTTGCAGCCGACCCACCGGTAAACCGCATGGACTACGAGAACATGCAGCTGCAGCTAGCCGAGTCTGGCATCGATGTGCGCGTTTTTTGCGATATGCGCATGATGGAGGCAGACCAGCTAAAACGCACTGCCATTCCTGTGCATGGCATCTTGCCGGGATGGCTGGGGAGTTTTGATCAGGAGTCGCTATTCCACCCCAAAGTGATTTTTTTAGAAGATATTCACGGCCATATGGTGCTGGGTGCCGGTAGCGCCAATCTGAGCATAAGCGGCTGGGGTCGCAACCAAGAGGTGTTCATCTTTCGCCCTGTGAGCCACAACGAGCAATACCAACAGATCAAGCGATTTTTCACGCCCTTGGCAAAGACAGCAAGCATCGATATCACTGAGGCATTTGGCGTACGCCGTCGCTTTGGTGGTAACGATACCGATTGGCGGTTTGTGCACAGCTTTGAAAAAGCGAACTTTTTGCAGCAGCTACTGGCAGACACCCAGGCCGATCAATTGACGGTGTGGTCACCGTACTTTTCACGCGATCTGGCAGCCTTACTCGCCAAAATTTCCACCTTTGCGGGCAAGGATTTGAAGTATGCCATCGTGCCTGATCGTGCCACGCATCGGTATGTGCGCACAGAGTGGTCACCAGCCATTGGCCAATTAATGCAGGACGGAATACTGAGTTTCCATGATCGCCCTTCGCCACGTTCAGACAATATCGAAATGACCCATGCCAAGCTTTGGCTGGCATCGGGCCAGAAGGCACGCCTGGCCATAGGCTCTTGGAACTGCACGGAACCAGGGTGCGCGAGCCTTGAACGGAGCAACATCGAGGCGGGAATATTGATTGGCGTGGCAGCTAAGACTCAAATCGCGGGTCAGGATCTTTGCTTGGACGAGACTGATTTCGGCTCCCAACAATTACTGGAAGACGAAGCGTTGGAGGTCGAACCTTATCCTTTGCCCTTCGAATTGCAGGTCTGCTTCGACTGGGAACACAGGGTTTACGATGTGCAAGGAAAGCTCCATAAGGAAAGCGATGGGGCGCACTACATCTTGCGCCTGCCAGGAGTAAAAAGTCAGATTCCGTTGCGCTGGAAGACAAGACGGAGCGAAGGCGCTTGGCCGTTGGAACCCGTGACGTGCGAGGTCGCCGACAACGAATCGTTGCTGGCAGATCACTGTTACGAGGTCTGGCGAGATGGTCAACTGGAGTTTCGCGGTCTGGTGCAGGAGAGTGGTGCTGCCCATAGGCGAGCCCAGGGTTATGACTCTTTGAAGGATTTACTAAACGATCTAATCAACGGTGTGGACTCAAAAACCAGTACCAAACCCCGTTTACGCCCAGTTTTACGGCACGATGACCTGACAGATGAGGCATTTGGCACATCAGCTACTGACGCGAGCGACAGTCTGACTTACTTTCGATTGTTTCACGCCTTTGAGCAGTTGCGTAAGCGCCTGCGCGAGGCGACATCGATGGATACACTCGAAAAATTGCTGTTTGTGTACCCGGGCAGCGTACAAGAGTTGGTGCAAAAGGTTAGCGCGCAGTTATCAGCATTGGACGGCAATGCTGTATTCAATTGGTTTCTCTGGCAGGAGGTCAGTAGTCTGCAGCAGGCAGTGCTGCAAGCATATGCAAAGCATCGAGCTAAACACTCGCGCACGGTGCCACCCGAGAACGGCAAATGGGCCAGCTTAAGATTGCAAGGCCGAGCAATTTCATTGCCACCAGAGATCAGCGGCAATGTCCAGTACATGCAGCAGATTCAGGAAATGTGCGGTTATGTGCGCTAAGAACTGGAGCGTGCTAACTCCCCAACAGGTGTCCGATGTGGTGACATTTGATCGCGACGACATGAACTGGACTTACCAAGAGGGCGACACTTCGATGCCCGCACGCCAGGCGGAAGGCGTAGCTGGCCTGTGGAACAAGCTGAGCCGTTACGACGCTGCACTGCTTGCCGATGAGGTAGGCACGGGCAAGACGCTACAGGCCTTGGGAGTGATGGCATTGCTGTGGCGTATGCAACCTGGTGCGCGTGTGCTGGTGATGGCACCAAATCGGGATATTTGTCGGCATTGGGAGCGGGAATACCGAAAGTTCGTGAGGACGCATTATCGAGCGTCCGATGGTGTCGTTCGTGCCATTGGCAGTGGTGAACCTCTTCACCCTCCCAAACTGCTTTGGCGTCTAGATGAGCTGGCTGCTGCAGTTGAAGAGCAAAGCCACCACTTCTTCATTACGACGATTTATTCGCTGAGTGGACTGGTTCGTGGCGAGGATGACGAAGGCTTTGACAAGCTCAAAGGGGCGGCCGACACAGCAGCTGCGATTCACCGCAGAATCAAGCAGGCACTGGGCGAGCAAGGCTTCGACTTGGTGATCGTGGACGAAGCGCACTATTTTCGCAACAGCGAAGGGAAGTCTCAGCGGGCCAAGGCAGCTCGTGAGTTCTTCGGCCATGCAGGTCACCGGCTGGGGGCTCGAACGCTGATGATGACCGCGACGCCCAGTCATAAATCAATGGACGATATTTCTGCGATCCTTAGCTATGCAACCGATGTGGGAGAAACTAGGGCCGATGTTCTTTTGAAGAAATTCGCATTGCGCAGGCTGCGCCGCATGAGAGGACTAAATGGCACTTACGATAAATACAGCTACCGCAATGAGCTGGACGTAAGAGCAGACTTCAACGACCCGGCTGCGGAGATATTCTTCGCGCTCTACCAGAAGCTTTTGGTTCAACAGGAGGTCAAGGACGGCCGACGGTTCCTCTATGGCTACCTGGAAGGATTCGAATCTTGCGACGTGCACCAGGAACATGATGAGGAGCAACGCACAGAAGAAGACGCTGCTAAACGGGACTTCCAGGGTGCGCCAGACACGGAAATTCTGGTTAGATTGGCACGAATACATGAAGACCTGGGCGGTTTGCCAGCACACCCAAAGTACGACGCTTTGGTAAGCCGCTGCATGCCCAGCGACGTATTTAATGCTGCCATGGATGTCCACGAGCACAAGCATCTGATATTCGTGCGGAGGATTCCCTCAGTACGCGAGATCGCCAAGCGTATCAACACTGGCTACGACAGACAGATGGCCCAGATGATTGCAAATGCGTTAGCACCCAATGATTCTGGAACGCTACTCAGCAGATGGGAGTCTAGTCATTGGTCACGCGAGGCATTTAATCGGCTTTTCGGGAGCCAGGCACAAGCTGACGATACCGTCTTGTTGGACGGCGATGAGCAACTACCCGAGGAGCACGCTGACGCCGATGCGGATGTCCATTCGCGGGTGGCCAATCTCTTTGTCGTGAAGAAAACTGGGGCTAATCGCAGCACCGATTGCTCGAACTTTAGTCTGCGGTTGCGCAAACCGGAGAGCTTGTTCTCCCTATTGCTCGAACCGGCTAGCAACTATCGGGACGGAACATACCCCTATTACTACCGCAAACAATCCGGCGATAGGTTGCGGGATGAGTACGCATCTGCGGCACTTGAAACTCGTGGATTTGGCGAACAGCGAGGTGTCGGGGTGGTTGCGGACAACAAGCTGCAATTCGAGAAGCCGATGCAAACACTTTGGGGGTTGATGTACGGGGTGCTCGAACCTGCAGACCGCGAGAGGATCGAAAGATTAGCTCGCAACACTGCACAAGCTGAAAACTTTGGACACTATCTGAAAAACGGCTTTCTTTTTGCTAGTCCTGTAATCGTTGAGTTGTACTGCTGGCATGCCGAGTTTTGCAGGCGCGGCGAAACGGGCGATGCACAGCAGCGCTACCGGGCTTTTTTGGAATTCATCAACAACAAGTTGAACGAGTCCCTAGCGCTCGCCTACTTCCGCGCAGCATTGGAAACTTTTGAGGTGCTTTGCGAGAACTGGGAGGATCATTGCAAGGGCAATTGGCACGTATTGACAGGGCTAAGCAGCCCAGCGTTTTATGCCAGCGGCGCAGTCAAGGACCGGCAGCGGTTGATCTTCGGTTTCAACAGCCCCTTCTACCCGAACGTGCTGGCAGCAACCTCAGTGCTACAGGAAGGGGTGAATCTGCACCTGCAGTGCCGCAAAGTGCATCACTACGGTATCGCATGGACGCCAGGTGATAACGAGCAGCGCGTAGGACGTGTGGATCGTCTCTTTGGCAAGATCAATGCCCAACTGGAAAGAGACGGATGTGCCGAATTGGCTATTCACTACCCGTACCTCGCGCGTTCATTCGACGAGGAGCAGCTGGCATCGTTCATCCGTGAGAAATACCTCATAGAGGAGCGCATGGATGCATGCCGACAGTCCAAAGCCAACTCTGAAATAGATCTTCGCAATACCACCGAGCATTGGACAAGTTATTTGCGCAAGCCTTCTGACGGTCCGCTAACAATGGCTATCAAAGATCCCTTTCCCTACGATCCGCAAGAAGCAAAATTTTAAGGAAGGACGCGGGTTCAATTCCGCAAAAGGGAATCGAACGGGTGTCCGGCGCGATGCCCGAGGCAGGTGACCTCGGCCAGGCTGAACTGGTAGGATTGCGGGCAACAAGGGCTGGATTCCGCACCTTTCCGCAGCAGTTCGAAGCGGTTGTAAGGCGCTGAGTTACTGAGGTTTGGCACAGGGTTCCACCCCACCACCATAATCAAGTATCACGACATGTCATAACGTGTCAAAAAGCCAGGAAAATCAACGTTCCTGGCTTTTTTATTGTCTCATACCGTCTCATGCCGTGTCTTGACCCATCCAGCGGGGGTAACTTTAGGGGTAACAGCACTTACCCCACAAATGGTTACCCCAAAATGGCACTTTCAGACGTATCACTACGCAATGCCAAGCCATTCCATTTGAGTCAATCATCCAGAACTTGGATGAACAGACTTTCTCGATTGATACCCTACCAATCGACGAAAAGCAAAAGGTTGTGCTGAGAAAGGTAAAACTGATTAGCGAGCAGGACTGCCCTCACCCGTTTAAAAAGATACTCAAAACAGCCCCTGACTTAATCGCGCGCGCACGTACGTTTATAATAAGAGGGAAAATGGCTCATTATGGTCAACACTCTACCTCTTCAATGGTAGACTGGTTCCGCATTCTGGCAGACCTCAATAAGATTGGTATCTCGCTTCACGCAACGGCAGAACAAACCAGCATCCCTTACAGCACACTGCAGGGATATAAAGGTGGGGCAGAGCCCAAGTACTCTACGGGATGCACACTAGTTGCCCTTTGGAGCGAAAGAACTGGTAAGGCTGAAAAGGATGTTCCGATGGTTGATCGGTACTCATATAAACGATAAGACAAATGCAGCCAGTCTCCCCGCTTAACCCCCCAATCAAGCGTCTCGGTCTTTTAGTGCTGGTTATAGGGTTCGGCATGCTTATAGCCGGTATTACTACCATAGCGTTCAAAACGTACGACATACGTAACTTTTGGCGTGCGATCACTCACTACTGGAATAGACCGTTCAGGGGCTTGCAATACTCGGACTGTTGCTTTCTTAAACACCCAACCCGCTCCGGCGGGTTTTTTATTGCCTGCTACTTGATGTAAGTGTGCTAGGTGACACCAATAGCCCTAACCTTTAAAGCTGAAACAAAAATAGGGGCATAAGCCCTGTGATTGATGTGCCTTAGGTTAGGCCGATTTGCGGCGACGTGCTGCGAAACTCATAACGCCGAGGCCTAAGCCGAGCATGGCGTATGTAGAGGGTTCTGGAACTGGTATGAGAATATTGGTGAAGTCAATTTTCCCTGTAATCTTGATGACAGGGTACGGGTCATTCCAATAATCAGTCGGCGACTCGAAAAAATCTGTGGTAAATGCGTGTTTATGATTATCTGAGGACCACCAGGAGATATTGAACTCCATTTCGTAATAGACCAAAGAGCCTATGGGCGCGGCAAAATTGATTTCATGATCTTCATACCACGCATAGTCATAATGAACATTATTATTTTCTACCAACTTGGCGTAGCCTGACAAGATGGCTTTAGTTGAGCCCTCCTCTGCAACTAATACCAAAGGAGAGTAGGCTTCGAATCTGCCTGATACGGTATAGGGCAGGTCATGATCAGTGGTAACTAAAAAAGCTAATTGGTCAATGTATTCATATCCCCCACCTGGTGGAAAGGCTTTGGGATTGCTAAACGTATAATAAATTTTTCCATCTTGCACCTTGGTGTCAGTAACTATCGAAGAGTTTCCATATGCTGAACCTGTAGTAGGAGGACTATACCAATAATGCCCAATATCCAATGAGCTTCCATTACTCAGAACAAATTGTGATGGCTGGCCAAATAAAGGACAAAGTCCGATTGGATAGTCTCTTCATAGAACAAGATTTGATTGATAACAGGATTTGCTTGAGCAACTATGGAATGCAATCCAACAGCTGAAACAGTTATTACCAATACGGTATTTAAAATCTTCACAACATTCCCCTTTAATAATTACAACTGTTAATTTTTGTTAATCGGCAGCAAGCTTGCCGTAGCGCCTCAGGCACGGCAATAGTCTTAACGGACTAATATGCGAACGTTTATCATTAATGATGGGATGGAAGCAATCGCCGCGGTCGGGACTCAGAGAGTTGAAATGAGGGAGCATAGTGAAATGGACGTGTGCAAAAACAGACTAGCATTGAAATAATTGGGGTAACTTGAAAAACTTAATTTCACAAACCATTGCAGCACAAGGCTTTCAAAGATCTGTTAGATTGACCCCAGCACCTGTTTCACCGTGTTCCACCCCATCTAACAAACCCCGGCAAATCCTATTGATTGCGGGGTTTTTTCTTGGCTGATGAACTCCACTAGCTCGTGCCTCTACGGAGCTTTGGCTTGCTGCCCCAGCATGTATTTCTGTCTATCGCACTCCTGCGTCAGCTCAGCCATGCGTACTTGATAATCAGCTTTCTGAAACTCCCATTTGATCTGAGAGAGGCGTAAATCCCGTTTCGCATCGCCCGTTATCAACTTGTAGTGGTACACAACAAAATGCAGGCTGGCCAAAATACAGACCGACCGCCAATACAAGCACGAGGGTCAGTACGGTTTTCCGTAGCCTTCACTGAAGGATACGCGATCAGATTAAGCAGCAAGGTGCCAGAGCGGTCATTCCAAGAAGACGCAACTCGGTTAAAGGCAATACGGATATGGACTAGGGGCTTTACCGGAGTCTTCACCTGGTGGAGAACGCCTTAGCCCGGTTGAAACAGTTCCGGGCAGTAGCATTACGTTTCGATAAGCTCAAACAAAATTACGAAAACGTGGTTGCCCAGGCCTGTGCTTTACTAGGGTTATCCATGTGAAACGTCAACAGTCTCTAGAGCGGTAAACAGAAATGCCATTGCCTATTTTTCAGGCGATGGCATTTTTTCAATATGAATCCGTGCTTAAAGTAACTAACAAAACTCAACAAAAGGCTCTGCTGTAGGTAATAGTCTTGTTAGCGATCTTAACCGTATTTGCGAAACTGGCCGACCACCACGCCGAATATCTCAAAATCGCCTTCGGGCCGGATGATGGGAAAATCCTTGTTAGCGGGAATCAGGACAAACCTCCCGTCCTGCTTGCCCAGAGTCTTGAGCGTAAATTCCTTGTTGAGAATAGCGACAACGATATCACCGACATTGGCAAACGCGCGCTTTTCCACGATGACGACATCGCCGTCGAAAATACCCGCATCTTTCATCGAGTCGCCGCGCACGGTGATAAGGATAGTTTGCGAGGGCTTTTCAATGAGGTAATCGTCGATTCCCATCGTGTCCAGGCTGTCGCCATAGCTCGGCGTGGCGAACCCGGCCTGCACCGTGCTCTCGGCAATGATACGCTCGAAGAAGCGCCTGCCGGGCTTGAGTCGCTTGTCCGGCGCATAGTCCAGGAAGCCTTGCAGCTTGAGCCGCGCCACGAAAGACGTCACGGCATTCTTGGATTTGAAGCCAAGCAACTGCGCCACATGACTGAACGTAGGCAACGTCTTGTGCTCGGCGAAATAGTCCTGGATCTTGCCCAGATATTCAAAGTCTTTGTCTTGTCCCATAAGCAAAAATGTACTGTACGAATGTACACAACGTCAAGCGTTTGCTGTCACAATATTTTGGCATCCCTCACCAGCCTCGAATGGAGCTGTTATTTTAAAAGACGGAATTCAAAAGCAAGAGTTGGAGTGTTTGCATGGAAAGTGTGGCTTATGATGCCTGCAAGACCCGAGAGGATTAGAGTGAGCATCATGAATAAAACAACCGCTGAACGCGCTGCCGCCACCTTGAACGACCCTCGCTGGCAGAAAGTGCTGGCGCGTGATGCCACCGCTGACGGAACATTTTATTATGCGGTCAGGACAACCGGGGTATATTGCCGCCCTTCCTGCGGTGCCCGCCCCGCTCATCCTAAAAATGTGGTGTTCTACAATACCGCGCAAGAGGCTGAGGCAGCGGGCTTCCGGTCGTGCAAACGTTGCAGGCCTGACCAACTGCGCTTGACAGAGCGGCATCGCATCTTGGTGGAGCAAGCCTGCCGCTTCATCGAGCAATCCAGCGTAGCGCTCACCCTGGCGCAGATCGCGGCACATGTCGGCATGAGCGAGCACCATTTCCACCGCCTGTTCAAGGCCGCCACCGGGCTGACGCCAAAAGCCTACCTCACCGCCCAGCGCCAGCGCGTGTTGAAGGAACACCTCGGCCAACAAAGCAAGGTCACAGATGCCATTTATGCCGCCGGTTATAGCTCCAGCAGCCGCTTTTACGAAACGGCGGGACAGGTGCTGGGGATGACGCCTTCGGATTATAAAAAAGGCGGCCAGGATACCGAGATCAGGTTTGCGATTGCGGAATGTTCGCTGGGCAGCATCCTCGTCGCCAGCAGCGCCAAAGGAGTATGCGCCATTCTCATGGATGACGCCCCGGAATTCCTGCTGCGGGATTTGCAGGACAGGTTTCCCCGCTCCACCTTGATCGGCGCGGATGCCGCTTATGAACAGCTAGTGGCGCAAGTGGTAGGCTTTGTCGAAGCGCCGCAGCTCGGGCTGGATTTGCCATTGGATGTGCGCGGCACGGCATTCCAGCAGCGGGTGTGGCAGGCGTTGCGCAATATTCCCTATGGCAGCACGGCAAGCTATAGCGAGATTGCGGAAAAAATCGGCATGCCCAAGGCTGTCCGTGCAGTCGCCCAGGCCTGCGGGGCCAATATGCTGGCAGTGGCAATTCCCTGCCATCGTGTCGTGCGCACCGATGGCGCACTCTCGGGCTACCGCTGGGGCGTTGAACGCAAGCGACTCTTGCTCGACAAGGAAGCGCAGGCCAAGACACGGAAAAACCAGCCGGAAAATGGCAATGAGTGAAACCGCCCTGCCGCATCCATCCCCGGCCAGCATTCTGCAACAGCAGGATTGGCCGACGTTGGAGGATCACCTGAATCATCATGGCTATGCCATTATTCCCGGCCTGTTTTCTCATAGGCAATGCCAGTGGATGGCGCGGCTATATGACAATACAAGCCGGTTCAGGAAACGTGTATTGATGGAGCGCCACGGATTTGGCCAAGGGGAATACCAATATTTTGCCTATCCCTTGCCCACGCCGCTGCAAGCGCTGAGGGAAACGCTTTACACCCATCTGGCCTCCATTGCCAACCGCTGGCAGCAGCTCATGAAGCTGGAGGCGCGGTTTCCGCCACGCCATGCAGATTTCATCGCCCAGTGCCACCAAGCCGGTCAGACATTGCCCACGCCGTTGCTACTACAATATATAAAGGGTGATTACAACTGCCTGCACCAGGATTTGTATGGCGAGCACGTATTTCCGCTGCAAATGGCGGTGTTGCTGTCCGCACCTGGCAAGGATTTTACTGGTGGCGAATTTGTCATGACGGAGCAAAGGCCCCGCATGCAATCCAGGGTCGAGGTCGTGCCATTGCAACAGGGCGACGCCGTCATTTTTGCCGTGCACCACAAACCTGCCACAGGCACGCGCGGCATTTACCGCACGCATCTACGCCACGGCGTCAGCAGGATATTGTCCGGCCATAGACATACGCTGGGCGTGATGCTGCATGATGCAGAAAAATAGGCCGTCATGCTGATTGCTCAATCCCTTCCGCTGCCGCTGAACTACCGGCCCGCAGACATGCTGTCGTTTCATGGGCGCGACAGCCAGAGCGTTTCCGAGCGCATATTGGGCAACATCCTGCAAAAAGGCATGCTCTGGCATGGCAAGCCCGCGTTGCTGTCCATCAGCCTGCAAACCGGGCTTGCGAGGATTGATCTGCAGATAGATGACACGCAGCCATGCCCGGAGGATGCGCCCGCGCTGACTGCGCTGGCCCGCCGCATGCTGGGCCTGACGCAGAATATTGAGCAGTTTGAAGCCGCGCACGGCACGCACCCTGTGGTGGGCACGATGATCCGGCAGCAAAGCGGCTTGCGGGTGCCGGTATGCGCCTCGCCGTTTGAAGCGTTGAGCTGGGCGATTACCGGGCAGCAGATCAGCCTGGCCGCCGCCCTTTCCCTGCGCAGGAAATTGATCCGGCAGGCTGGCATCCGCCATTCATCCGGCTTGTATTGCTATCCTGACGCCTATCATCTATCCGGCATGGATAGCGACACGTTCAGGCTGGCCGGCATATCGCAGGGCAAGGCGACCGCCCTGCTTTCCATCAGCCATGCCGTGCTGGAACAGCGTTTGCCGCTGGACGACTGGCTGCACGCGCCTGCCGAACTTTTCCCCGATATCTCCGCCGCGCTGAGAAACATCAAGGGCATAGGCCCATGGACCGTCAACTACACCCTGCTGCGCGGATATGGCTGGCTGGATGGCTCCTTGCACGGCGATGCCGCCGTCAGGCGCGCCATCCGCACCTTGATGCAGTCCGACCCTCGTCTCCAGGCGTATGAGCTGACCGAAAAATCCGCCGAAAGCTGGTTACAGCCATTCAGCCCGTGGCGCGCGCTGCTCGCGGCGCATTTATGGCAATGGCAAGCACCATGACACAATAGCAAGAATCGGAGTTTTTTTCCTTTCGCCAAGCTTTATAGTGTTTCCTCCTCCATTCGAATAAAGGAAATCTCATGGAACCGATCAGAAGCTGGGCAGCACTTGCCCCTCATGCCGAACTCCAGCCCTATCAATATTCTCCCTCTGCATTGGGTGCGGAAGAGGTCGAGATCAAGGTGGCCCATTGCGGCCTGTGCCACTCTGACCTTTCCATGTTGAATAATGACTGGGGCTTATCCCGTTACCCCCTGATTCCCGGTCATGAGATAGTCGGCCATATCGTTGCCATGGGACCGCAAGTCAAGGGTCTGCAACTCGGGCAACGGGTAGGCATAGGCTGGAATGCCGGTAGTTGCATGCACTGCCACTCCTGCATAACGGGAGAACATAACCTCTGCGGCAGCATACAACCCACCATCGTCAATCACCACGGCGGTTTCGCGGAGCGGGTGCGAGCACACTGGGCCTGGGCAGTGCCATTGCCTGATAGCCTGGATATGACCGCCGCTGGCCCCTTGCTTTGCGCGGGCGCAACGGTGTTCACACCTCTGCTGACCTTTGGCGTCAAACCAACCGATAGCGTAGGTATTGTCGGAATAGGCGGACTCGGGCATCTTGGACTGCAATTTGCCATGGCATGGGGCTGTGAGGTCACGGCATTTACCTCCAATCCCGCCAAATATGACGAAGCCCGCGGCTTTGGCGCGCACCATGTCGTCAACAGCCGTCATTCTGAAGAGATAGTCAAAGCTGCCAATACGCTGGATTTGCTGCTGATTACCGTCAATAATTTGCTGGATTGGTCCGCACTGCTGAAAACCCTGAAGCCCAATGGCCGCATGGCGATTGTCGGTGCAATCCTCGACCCTATGGAAATCTCGGCTATTGACCTTATTTTCGGGCAAAAGAGGGTAGCGGGCTCGCTCAACGGCAGCCCATCCGCCACTGCCGATATGCTGCGTTTCGCTGCACGCCACCGTATTTATCCGCAAGTCGAGCATTTTCCCATGAGCCAAGTGAATGCTGCCATGCGCCATCTGGCTGATGGCAATGCGCGATACAGAGTAGTGCTGGATGCTGATTTTTCCTGATTGCAGTATGCTCATGGCACACCGCCGGGAATTCACGGCGGCGCTCACTTTGCTTGGAGTCTTGCATGACACATTTTGATTTTCTATTGGAACGGGTTGCCACGCCGCTGGGCCAGATGTTGATCGTGACCGATCAGCAACAGCGCTTGCGCGCGTTGGATTGGCAGGATCATGAAGAGGATATGCATACATTCTTCAGGCGTCAGTATCACGGCAACAGTATCAGCCTGCATGAAACCAACCAGACTTCTGCGGCCACGCGCGCCATGTTGGAATATTTCGACGGCAATATCGCCATCATCGACCAGATTCCGTATGCCACGGGCGGTACGGATTTCCAGCGCGCGGTATGGCAGGCGCTGCGGGAGATTCCGCACGGCCAGACCATCAGTTACGGCACGCTGGCGCAACGCATCGGCAAGCCTGCCGCGGTTCGCGCCGTGGGCATGGCCAACGGCGCGAACCCCATTTCCATCGTCATTCCCTGCCATCGCGTCATCGGCGCCAATCAATCCCTGACCGGCTATGGCGGCGGGCTGCCGCGCAAGCAATGGCTGCTGGCGCATGAAAGCGGGATGATGACTGGCAGCTTGATATAAATCAGTGCTGGAGCCGCAGCCTCACCCACTTAGCCACATCACCAGCATGCCCGAGCACAAGGCAATCGCGACCACCGGATAAGTACGCAATGCAAGCTCCCGTCCGCCAATGAAACCCACCAAAGCGGCCTTGAGCACACTGTTGCTGATGACCGCCAGCACGATGCCCTGCACCGCGACATGGCTACCAAGCTCATGCTGCGCGCTGCGCGACAGGGACAAGGTAATGGCATCCACATCGGCGATCCCGGCCAGGAGGGAGACCAGGTAGACACCGGCATCTCCCCAATAGCGCCTGCCCGCCTCCACCAGAAACAGGATCAGTGTCAGCAGCAAGGCGAACCGCAGCGCAGGACCCAGCTCGAACGGGTTGCGCAGCGGAGTTTCAGCGTTTGCGGGCTCTTCCTTGACAGCGCGCCGCCAGAAAACAGCCGCCCCTGCCATATAGACCAGGAACATGATGCCCAGCGGCCAGGCGATCGGCAGCAGCAAGGAGGCGTTCACAACTGCGACTTCCAGCAGCACGCGCGGGAACATCAAGCCTGACGTCGCCAGCAATCCCGCAGCGAGCAATTTGTATAGGTTTTTGGAAGACAACCGCGACAAGGTCAATGTCATGGCCGTGGAGGAAACCAGGCTGCCGAGGATAGCAGTGAGCATCAAGCCGTAGCGCGTGCCTGTGAGGCGCACGGCGATATAGGCAATAAAGCTAAGGGCGGCGATCAGCACCACCATCCACCAGGTGGTGTAGGGATTGAACACCTGCCAGGGATCGTAGGTCTCGTTGGGCAGTACCGGCAGCATGACCACGGATATGAACAATAGCTTCAGCGCGCCGGACAGTTCGGCTTCGCTCAAGCGCTTGAGGAGGGAATGCAGGACATTCTTGAGGCTGAGCAGCAAGGCAACCACCACGGCCCCGGCGCTGGCAAGCATGGCGTAACCCGACAATGCAAGGCTGCCGAGCAGGAAGGTGATGAGCAACGCCAGCTCGCTGGTAATGCCCTGGTCGCCGGTACGGCGCAAATCGCTCACGTAGGCAAGGCTGGCGACCAGCATTAATGCCAGCAGCACCGTGACCCAGACCGCCATGCCCATAGACTGGCTGAGCAAGGTGGTCAAGCCTCCCAATAGGCCGGTTAGCGCGAAGGTACGGATTCCCGCGCTCTGGCAGGATTCCTTTTCGTCGCGCTCCTGCCAGCCGCGCTCCGCCCCGATCAACAGCCCTGCTCCCAAAGCGATGAGCAGGTTGAGCATGATGTCTACGGAAAGCAGCTCGGACATGGAATGTTTTCTCAAATGGCGCAATCGTCATCATACATGATGGTCCAACGCCTAAAAACGCGGCAACGGGCTATTTTCTTGCGGGACGCTCCAGCCCCAGGTGGCCGCGCAGAGTGGCGTGCTCGTAGTCTTTACGGAATAAGCCGCGCTTTTGCAGCACCGGCACCACATGTTCGACAAAATCCCGCACGCTGTCCGGCTGCGACGGCGGCATCAGATTGAAACCGTCCGCGCCGCCATTGCGGAACCAGTGCTCCATCTGGTTCGCCACCTGTTCCGGCGTGCCGACCATGGTGCAGTGGCCGCCGCCCGCCGCCAACCTGCCCAGCAACTGGCGCACCGTGGGCCGCTCGGTCTCGATGATGCGCAGCACCGTGGCATAGCGCCCCTTGGGGCCAGTGAAAGCTTCCAGTGGCGGCAACGGCGGCACCGGAGCATCCAGCTCCCAATCCATGCAGTCCTGGTCGATGAACAACTGCAATTGCCGCAACGAGGTTTCCGCAGGCAGCAGTTCATCCAGCTCGCGCTGCTTGGCGCGCGCCTCCGCTTCCGTCGAGCCGACATAGGTCACCAGTCCGGGCAGGATGGGCACGTCCACCGTGCGGCCCGCAGCCTTCACCCTGGCCTTGACGTCGCTGTAGTATTCCTGGGCCGAAGGCAGGTCGTAGGCCACGGCATAAATCGCCTCGGCGTATTTCGCCGCCAGGTCGCGGCCGAAGCCGGAAGCGCCCGCCTGGAACAGCACCGGGTTGCCCTGCGGCGGACGCGGCACGGTCAAGGGGCCATCCACCATGAAATGCCTGCCGCGATGGTTGATCTGCCGCACCCGGCTTTCATCGACGTAATCCCCCGCGCGGTCGTTGAGCAAGGCGCCATCGTCCCAGCTATCCCACAATTGCAGCACGGCCTGAATGAATTCGTCCGCCCTCGCGTAGCGCTCGGCGTGGCCGGGCATGGCCTCGTAGCCGTGATTGCGCGCTTCCACATCGAACATGGACGTCACCACGTTCCATGCCGCGCGTCCGCCGGAAATATGGTCGAGCGAAGCCATCAGCCGCGCGGCATGGAACGGCGTGAAGAAGGTGCTGGAAATCGTGCTCACCAGGCCGATGTGACTAGTCGCCCGGCTGATGGCCGTCAAAGTGGTCACCGGCTCCAGAAACCAGCGCGGCCCGTCGGTGATGTTGTTGGTGGCATGGCCGTCGGCAAAGAACACCGCATCCAGCTTGCCACGCTCGGCAAGCTGCGCCATTTCCTCGTAATAGCGGATATCTCCCAGCCGCTCGACCGGGGAATCCGGGTGACGCCAGGCCGCGTTGTGGTGGCCGCAGCCGAACAGGAACAGGTTGATGTGCATCATGGCAGAACAAGAGCCTCTTTAGTGAATTCAGGAATGGCAGGCGCTGAATTAGCGGATAGCATGTGCGATCAAGAGTGGCTGACAAAGCTTGGCTTAGCGATCCGCTAGGCGCCCCGTCGCAGAGAGTACAACTAGTACGGCAAGGCGGAGTAACAACGCCAGGAAAGTCTTGTCAGCCGCGCTAGTTCTTGACCAGGCCGCCATCAACCACCAGGTTCTGCCCCGTCACAGCGCGCGACCAGGGCGAGGCGAAGAAAAGCACCGCGTCGGCGAACTCTTCCGGCGTGGTGACGCGGCGCAACGGCGTGCTCGCCGCAATCAGGTCGAACACGGCATCCGGCGTGGCGGCCGAGGCGTCAGTGGTGCGCAGCAGGCCGCCCGATACCATGTTGACGGTAATGCCGTCCGGCCCGAGGTCCTGCGACAAGGTGCGCGTCAGGGAAAGCAGCGCCGCCTTGGCCGCCGTGTAATCGTGATAAGGCACTACCGGGTTCTGGAACAGGTTGGTGCCGATGTTGACTACCCGTCCGCCGCCCTGCGCGCGCATGCCGGGCAAACAGGCCTGGACGGTATTGAGCGCGCCGCGCACCACGCCTTCGAATTGCTGCTGCAACCCTTCCCAGCCAAGGTCATGCGCATGCGCCCGCGCATCGCCGTTGAACTTGAAATCAGGCAGGGCATTATTGACCACAACCGTGATCGGCTTGCCGAAATGCGCTTGCGCCTGCTCTGTCATCGCCCGCACGGCAGCAGCATCGCTCACGTCCGCCTGGATCGCCAAAGCCTGTCCCGGCGCTTCATTGGCCAAGGCCTCGGCGGCTTCCGCGCTGTGAAGATAGTTGACGACCACGCCCGCCCCCTGGTCGAGGAAAGCGCGGGCGATATGCCGGCCCAGCCCGCGGCCGGCGCCGGTGACGAGCACGAGTTGTTCTTGAATCGGGAATAGCGGTGAAGATGGATTGCCCATGTGATTCCTTTGCAATGGTCCATGGCAAGGAATTACAAGGCAGGCAAGCTGCGACAGGCATTCCTCCGCCAGTATGATCTGGATCAGGTATACGGGTGTGTTCTCAGCCCTAAAGCAGATACTGCAACAAGGCACCCCGTGCCGAAAGACAGAACCATAGCATGGAATATAAAGAATTTACATCCGGCATCATGTGAAAATCACCATGAAAATCGTTATAATCTGGCACCGAAACGGCAAAACCTTATTGGGCCGTTTCAATCCTAGGGGAGCCGCTTGCGGCTGAGAAATGGCAATTGCCATGACCCTTAATACTTGATCCAGATCATGCTGGCGAAGGGAAGGAAATAGCGCATCCATCATTGTGCGTACTCCTTGTCGTTCGTCGATTACAGGAGTCACCACGCAATGCTCAGTACACAAGC
Source organism: Methylobacillus sp. (assembly GCF_036844465.1). Taxonomy (NCBI): domain Bacteria; kingdom Pseudomonadati; phylum Pseudomonadota; class Betaproteobacteria; order Nitrosomonadales; family Methylophilaceae; genus Methylobacillus; species Methylobacillus sp. The sequence continues at coordinate 167,624 of NZ_DAIUFW010000001.1, read as the reverse complement.
CGCCCTCGCCTGGCTAGTCTTTTTCGCCGCCGTTTTTGCCATTGCCGGCATGGCCTATTCGCGCAGGTTCCGCGGCAACCTTGAAGAATACATCGTCGCGCGCAACAGCCAGGGCACGCTGGCCAGCATCATGACCCTGCTGGCTTCGTCGCTGGGCGCGTGGATATTGTTCTCGCCCGCGCAAGCGGCGACCTGGGGCGGCCTGACCGCCGTGATCGGCTACGCCATCGGCGCCATGTCGCCGCGCATCGCCATGATCCCGCTTGGCAAGCGCATGCGCGAGCTGATGCCCAACGGCCACTCCCTCACCGAATTCCTGGTTGCGCGCTACGGCAAGCCCATGTACCTGCTCGCACTGACCATCATGCTGTTCTACCTGTTCATCGCCATGAGCGCCGAGATCACCGCTATCGCCAAGATGGTGACATTGCTGGCGCCCGTGCCGCTCTGGGCCACCGCCGCCATCGTGCTCGGCTTCACCCTGCTCTACACCACCTACGGCGGCCTGCGCGCCTCCATCTTCACCGACAAGGTGCAGATCGTCATCATCATCCCGTTGCTGGCGGCGCTGGTCTTCATCGGCTGGCAGGCCACCGGCGGCATTGCCCCGGTCGCGGAAAAGCTGCAGCAAACCGCGCCGCAGCTGATCAACCTTGAGGATATCGGCGGCATCAAGGCCGGGCTGACCTTCTTCGTCGCCATCCTGCTCACCGGCATCTTCCACCAAGGCAACTGGCAGCGCATCTACTCCGCCAAGGACATTCCCACCATGCGCAACGGCTTCCTGCTCGGCGGCCTGCTGGTCGTGCCCTTCATCTTCATCATGGGCCTGTTCGGCCTGGCCTTCATGGCGATGACACCGGATGGCGACAGCTCGGTGGCCTTGTTCAGCGTGGTCATGCCCAATATCCCGCTCTGGCTGGCCGTCGCCCTGATTCCGCTAGGCATCTCGCTGGTGATGTGCAGCGCGGACACGGCCATCAGCGCCATCTCGAGCATCGTGGCGGTGGATATCGGCCGGGTGATGCCGAGGAGCAGCGCCGCCAGCCTGATGCGCCTGTCGCGCTGGCTGGTGCTGCTGGTTGCGGTTCCCGTCTTGATCGTCGCCGCGCAAGGCTACAGCGTGCTCTACCTGTTCCTGCTCGCCGACCTGCTATGCGCCGCCGCGGCATTCCCGGTGTTCTTCGGCCTGTTCAGCCGCTCCCACACCGGCCGCGAAGCCGTCATAGGCACCACTGCAGGGCTCGCCGCCGGCCTATCCATGTTCCCCATGCCCAACCAGCCGGTGGCGCATTTGCTGGAATCCTTCCTGCTCGCCGCCCTGGTCCCGGTCGCCGTGATTGTCCTCATGCGCCTTCTTAAACGCCGCCAACAGCATTTCGACCTCACCACGCTGAACAGCGGCATCCGCAAACTGGATAGCGAGCAGCTTTGAGATGGCACGGCCTTGTTGACAAGTCTTTCCCGACGCGGCCATCATCTAGACCGTAAGACACCGGATATTGTCATCTAAACAACACGGGAGGATCGCATGAATACGGAATGGAACAGTATGTGGGGCGCGGTACAAACCGGCCTCGGCGACAACATGCTTCAACTGCTCGGCGCGCTGGCCATCCTCGTGCTGGGCTGGCTGTTCGCAGTGCTGGTGCGCGCCGGCGTGCGGCGCGGCCTGGGTATGGCAGGCACCAACCGCCGCTTTGCGCAATTGACCGGGCAGACCGGGAAGCCGGTGGATATCGAAAAAGGTGTGGCCGTCAGCCTGTTCTGGATCGTGCTGTTGTTCACCTTCGTCGCGGTGCTCAATTCTCTCGACTTGGCCATGGTATCCGGCCCGTTCGCTGCGCTGCTCACCGAAATGTTCGCCTATGCGCCGCGCATTCTCGCGGCCCTGATACTGGCGCTGGTCGCCTGGTTGCTGGCCAGCCTGGTGCGCGCGCTCATCACGCGCGTGCTGGCGAAGACCGCGCTGGATGAAAGGCTGGCCGAGCATGCTGGCATGGCGCCCATCAGCGACGGCCTGGCCCAGGCGCTGTTCTGGTTGGTGATATTGCTGTTCGTGCCAGCCGTGCTGGGAGCGCTGCAACTGCAAGGCCTGCTAGACCCGCTGCGCGACATGGTGGCAAGGGCGCTCGACATCCTGCCCAATGCCGTCGCTGCGCTGGTGATCGGCGGCGTCGGCTGGATCGTCGCCACGGTGCTGCGCAACCTGGTCAGCAACCTGTTGCGCACCGCCGGCGCCGACAATCTCGGCCAGCGCGCCGGTATAACGGAAACGCTGCGCCTGTCGCACGTGGGAGGCTTGCTGGTATTCATCGCGGTGTTCTTGCCGTCGCTGATCGCCGCGCTCGACGCCCTGCGCATCGAGGCGATTTCCCGCCCGGCCACCGACATGCTGTCCATGTTCCTGGCAGCCGTGCCGCACATCATCGCTGCCGGCTTGATCCTCGCGGTCACCTGGCTGGTGGGCTCGTTTGCTTCGCGCCTGCTGGCCAGCCTGCTGCAAACGCTCGGCTTCGATACCCTGCCGGCTCGCGTCGGGCTCGGCCATGCTTTTGAAGGCAAATCGGCTTCCGGTTTCGTCGGCAAGGTCGCGCTGTTCTTCGCCATGCTGTTCGCCACGGTGGAAGCCGCCAACCAGCTCGGCTTCCTGCAAGTCAGCGACATCATCGCCACCTTCATCCGTTTCGGCGGCGACGTGCTGCTCGGCTCCGTGATCCTGGTGATCGGCTTCTGGCTGGCCGGCATGGCGCATGAAGCCATCAGTCGCGCCGCAGGCCCCAACAGCCGCGGCCTGGCACGCATCGCCCGCTTCGCCATCCTTGGCCTAGTAGTCGCCATGGGCCTGCGCGCCATGGGCATCGCCGACGACATCGTCAACCTGGCATTCGGCCTGACACTAGGCGCTATCGCAGTAGCCGTGGCGCTATCCTTCGGCCTCGGCGGACGCGAAGCGGCCGGCAAACTAATGGAACACTGGCTTTCGAAATTCCGCCAGGACGATAAGTAAAAAACCTATCTGAAGTAACGCTCAGTTAGACAAAAGCCGTTCAGCAAAGCTGAGCGGCTTTTTTTCGGTACTTCCTACTACCCTCTACAATAGCTTGGTGAAAACAACGCTCCCAATCACTAATCAAGCTCTGTCGCACAGGAGTCAACAATCTCAGTCACACCGGCCTTAATCGACTCACGCATACCAGGAACAGAGAGTAAACAGAGCGTTTCCTGGATGGCAATCCAATCCTCCTCCGCAACAAGTACCGCATTGCTACGTTTTCCAGTGATAAGGACTGGGCAATGTGATTGCGCTGTCTGTTCCATGAGTCGATACAGATTGGCGCGAGCTTCTCTGGCAGTATGTGTGGTCATGGGGATGCTCCAAAGACTAGAGTAGGGATGGCTTGAACGAAAGGTTACTGCTTGATGAAACAACAAGACGCGCTACCGCCAGTGCATCTTGCACAACCTCATCTATAAGGCAAAATCCATGGGCATGCAGCTTGTTCCGGGCGACAATATCGCATAAGACAACCAGAAAAATCAATCAGTTACTTGGTGCTTCTTGAGAGATAACTTTTTGGATCGTGCGGCATTTTGGAAAAGCGGAGCATCCCCAGAACTTGCTACCCATGAGGTCTCCACTTTTTGTTGTGCGCAGAACCATTTTTTCCCCGCATTTTGGACATGATCTTGGCGCATCTGGATTTAAGTGACGTTGAACATTCCGTACATGTTCACGACTTGTGGCGAGCGACGGTACCATTCTGCCGGTGCTAATTGCAGTGACCACTGCCTCAACTTCGGAAAGCGATAGAAAAACTTCGGTCTTTGACTTGATGTAAGAAATATATCCACCCGCGTAAGTAACGTTTGCCGGCATCTTCGTCTTGAACTCGCTCCCCCCGACAAAGACAACGACAGAGTGAATTTTCTCCGGCGGAAGATTTAATAGGGCTTCAAATGCTTTGACGTGCTTATAGTTTTGACGAAGCGGATTTTGAAATTTGTTGGTTTTCTTGAAAATCTTCTGTGTCCACATGGGCTGATTTTCATCACCAAAAATCCAGCCGCTATAGTTCTTTGTTTCAACGACAAACAAACCGAATCGTGACACGAAGATATGATCGATTTGCGTCGTTCCATCGGGCGTTTTAAGCGTGACATTGTGAATTGGGCGGTACTCCTTTGGGTCAAGGAAGAACTTTGCAGACAAGCTGACCAACCATTCACCAAAGACTCCCTTAAACCATGGTGTTTTAAGGACAGCGCCGACAATGAGTAGAGGAAATATCCACCACAGTTGAACAAATAGTGATTTAAGCATGGGTGTATGTACTTGCTGAAGTTACCTAACAGCCCAGATAAGCCGCCCGCCGAAGGCGAGTCGGCTTGAGCGCAGAGTTGAGTACTATTTCACGCATGCAACAATAAGACCCAAAAAACCTACTACTAACGCGAGCCAAGCTATTCTATTTGCCCACTTAGCCTTTTCAAGCGACAGAGAGGAGATGAGGCGGCTTTGTAACTCTGCCTCAGAAGCAACTGCTCGAAGATGAGCATATACTCCTGCACTGGTCTCGGATGAGTCGTCTTTAAATATCGGCACACCTCTGCGCTGACATTCAAGAATTAGTTTTTCCTTGGGTGATTCTGGTCTAGGCGGAAGATAACAAGAAAAATCCTCTGGATGATTTGTACGGAAAAATATTCGGAATTTTTTTAGAAAGAAATTCAGCACGGAGCTATTCCTGCTTTCCTATTCCAAAAAGTTTTGATGCGCCAATGGAGGCGGCACCACACATCAAGCCACCAATGATGGCTTGCATTGCATCGAACTTTGACGACATCAAAAACACGGCAGCATACATGGCTGAAACAATGAGCCAGCGAATCATTTTTGGCTAACCTCCCATTGGGTTGAGTAAAATACACCATTAGAAATAAATAGCTTTTCCTTAACTGCCTTTGTCGCGGCTACTTCTTTGCTATTTCCTTCTGCTTCCAGCCTTTTGGCGTACTCGTATGTTTCTGAGAAAACATTCATAGCGGCAGTGGCTCCGGGATATTTCAGTTCCTGGGTGCCTGGACCTCCAGAGCCGTCACCTCTTGATACTACTTCCAAGCATAGTCGCGCGATATAACCTCTACGCATTTTGGCCAGCTTAAGGGTTGATGAAGAATTTTGGGTCTCTATGGGCGTTCGACTCATTTTTTCCAACCAATCCGCTTGACCGGCAATTGCCGATAGCAAATGTTGGTTTGACATTGGCTTAGGATCGTCAAATTCTTTCCTTTGTCCCGCTAGTACAACAAAGCCAACGACAAGGACAGCGGCTACAAAGACTAGAATTTCCATAATTTTCTCCGCTCTTGTGATGCCTAACTATATTTAGAAATCCGAATTGTATGTAATTCAGGCAGGCCAAATCAATGAATTTCCCAGTAATTACAATACCATTAAACTCTATATGATGATTTAGACTGCCTAAAATTGGGCTGATGCCAGCCTGGATGTTTTACTCCTAATTTTTCGATACTACTTTTCGAATATTACCCCTCCATCACGAACTACACGACAACATCGAACACCCCGCCTTATGCTTAGCCCAGTCAGGCCTTAACTCGGCAAAGCGCTCCTTGCCCGGCTGTTCGTCATAAGGCCGCCGCAGCACTTCGAGCAGTTCTTCTATCATGCTGGTATCGCCCTGGTCGGCCAGGTCGATGGCTTGTTGTGCCAGATAATTGCGCAGGACGTAACGCGGGTTGGCCTGGTTCATTCCATTGATGCGTTCCAGCGGATCGCGTCCATCTGCAAGTATGGCTGCGGCGTATTGCTTCAGCCATTGCTCGAAGCGCGGTTTGAAGGTTTCCCATAGTGCCGGGCTGTAGCAGGCTGGCTGCAATATTTCCACGTCAGGTTGCGCGATATCGACGCGGGCGAGTTGGCGGAAGAAGACGGTCATGTCCATCTCGGCGTGGTACATGAGGTCAAACGCTTCATTGATGAGCGGTTCATGGTCATCGCGCCAGCCAGCAAACCCGAACTTGGCGGCCAGCACGGCGCCCCATTCCTTGTTGTAGGTCTGGTCGTAAAGCATGAGGCCCTCGTCGTAGATTTCGCGTTCAGGGTTCAGGAAATATAGTGCCTGCGCCAGACGTTCCAGGTTCCAGCGCGCGATGTCGGGCTGACGGCCAAAACAGTAGCGCCGCCCTGCCGCATCGGTGGTGTTGGGCGTCCAGCCGGGGTCGAAGTTATCTACCCAGCCGTAAGGGCCGTAATCAATGGTGAGGCCGAGGATGGACATGTTGTCGGTGTTCATTACGCCATGCACGAAGCCGACGCGCATCCATTGCGCGATCAGGCGTGCGGTGCGGGCGCAGATGATGGCGAACCATTCGGCAAAGCGCTCTTGTTCAGGGTAATTCGCGAGTTCGGGGAAATCGCGGCGCATGGTGAAATCGACCAGGGTTTGCAGGGTCTGCTTGTCGCCGCGCATGGCATAAATCTCGAAATTGCCGAAACGGATGAAGGAAGGCGAGACGCGGCAGACAATCGCGCCTTTTTCCGCTTGCGGGTTGCCGTTATAGAACATGTCGCGGATGACGGTATCGCCGGTCTGCACCAGGCTCAGCGCGCGCGTGGTGGGAATGCCCAAGTGGTGCATGGCCTCGCTGCACAGGAATTCGCGCACCGAGGAACGCAGCACGGCGCGGCCATCGGCCATGCGCGAATACGGCGTGACGCCCGCGCCCTTGAGCTGTAACTCCCAGCGCCGCCCCTGGCGGTTGACCACTTCGCCCAGGCTGATGGCGCGCCCATCGCCCAATTGTCCTGCCCAGTTGCCGAACTGGTGGCCGCCGTAGCACATGGCGTAAGGCTGCATGCCAGGAATGAGGACATTACCGCTCAATGCATTCACCCATTCTGGCGATTGGATATCCACTTCGCTCAAGCCCAACTCTCTCGCCATTTCGCGTGAATAGGCCAGCAATTTGGGCGCGGAAACTGGCGTAGGTTGCACGCTTGACCAACAGGCATGGTAAACCTGGCGGAGCTGGTTGGCGGTTTCCGGGTCGCCGGGTAATTCCTGCAGGAAGCGGTTGTCGAAAGTCAGCATAGATAATGAATGGGTTGAAAGAGGTTAATAAAGTGACAGTTTCGGGCATTGTATGTTCTCTGTGCATATAAATTAAGCTTTGTGTGTTTGCTCAAAAAATAGGCACATCCCATTTACCCTTGATACAACAGCCAGTTACCCTACTCATGCCCATGCTGCCCACAAAGTTACCCACAGAAATTGTTGAGTCGCGTGCATAATTCAATGAGCCATCCTTATCCATAATATGAAGCTGAACAGATGATTCCTTTTTCCATTCTCGACCTCTGCCCCATCGTCCAGGGCGGCACCGCGGCGCAGGCATTCCGCAACTCCGTCAGCCTGGCCCAGCTTGCAGACGAGCTGGGCTACCGGCGCTTCTGGCTCGCGGAACACCACAACATGCCGGGTATCGCCAGCGCGGCGACTTCTGTGGTCATCGGCCATATTGCCGACCATACGCGCACAATACGCGTCGGCGCAGGCGGCATCATGCTGCCCAACCATGCACCGCTGGCGATTGCGGAACAGTTCGGCACGCTGGAATCGCTCTATCCCGGGCGCATCGACCTCGGGCTGGGCCGCGCGCCGGGCAGCGACAGCATTGCCGCACGCGCCCTGCGCCGCAATCTCAACATCTATGCCGATGATTTCCCTGAACTGGTGGCTGAGTTACGGCAATATTTCGCCCCGGCCCAACCAGGGCAAGCGCTTCGCGCAGTGCCGGGCGCCGGGCTGGATATCCCGGTCTGGATATTGGGTTCCAGCCTCTACGGCGCGCAATATGCCGCCACCAACGGCCTACCTTTCGCCTTTGCTGCGCATTTCGCCCCAACCTTCTTGCTGCAGGCGCTGGATACCTACCGGCGCAACTTCGTCCCTTCGACGCAATTGGACAAGCCTTATTTCATGCTCACGGTGAATATCCTGGCTGCGGAGACCAATGCCGAAGCACGCTACTGGTTCACCTCACAGCAACTCGCCTTCGCCAACGTGCATCGCGGCAAAGCGGCAGAGCTACCCCCACCAGTCGACAATATTGATGACTATCTGGACGCTTCCACCCAGGCAGGTGTGGAACGCATGCTGTCCTGCTCGCTGGTAGGCTCTCCTGCTACTGTCGAATCAGGCTTGAGAATGATGCTGAATGATATAAAACCGGATGAGTTGATGGTGACCGGACATGTGTTCGACCATCAGGTACGCTTGCAGTCATACCGCATTATTGCGGATATTTACAAGCAATTATCTGCTGAATGAACCATTTGCCTTCTATCTTGCTGAATCTCGACAAAGGACAGCAACAGGCCAAGAAAAATTAGCAGGCTTACGCTGCAGCTCCCCTGTCGTTCAATGTTTGCTGACATAAAAACAGGCCAGGCCATCCATAGGCCTAGCCTGTCATTATCCGGGTTAGTGCGCCCAATCTATATCGGCAGAGTCACACTGGGTCAATGACGGCTCATCGGCCTGCATGCAGGCTTACTGCCTTATTCACGGCACTAACCCGTATATTCTAACTTCGAATACACAGCACACTGTTACTTCTTTTTTATGCCATCTGCACTATCGATGACGATATCATTCTGCACCGACATTACCCCGCTCACGCTTCGCGCCACAGTGACAGCGTGGCTCACTTGCGCCTGGGATTTCGCTGTGCCGCTCAAATGTACTGCGCCCAAGTCATCGGATTGGACCCGGATATCAAACAGCTTCAGCATGGGGTCGCGTTCCAATGCTGACCTGACTTTTGCACAAATTGCATTATCACAATATCCATCGGCTATCTCATTTTCAGCGTGCACATGCAGGGGCAGAAAAACCACCAGCAGTAATACGGCATGCCTGCAGAACTTCATCTATCTATCCTCCACTCATCAACTGCATCATGCTAAATACACGCTGGGCATGGTGTAATCATCATTCTTCCGAAGATTGTGTAGGAATTTTCGACTTTTCGACATAATGTCTTGGCACAGTGTCACAAACGCCATGTAACATGCTTGTTGTGAAACAGATGCAGAAAGATTCGGGATGCGGTCGTTATATAAAAGTCGTGAAGAACGTGTGCGGGATGTTGTCAAAGCTTATATGAATGAACGCACTACCATTCGCCACTCTCTGACCTTCGGTGGGCAATTTCTTCCCCATACAGAGAGTGAAAAGAAACAAATGCGGGAAGAACGTGCCTGGGCATTGGCGCGGCTTGCTATCGACAAGATCATGCGGCTACCGCATATTGCCATCAACCGCACGCCCACAGCCTGAATCCGTAACCATCGGGTAACCTTGCTCCCCTGTAAGGCTTTCATTTCCTGCCATCAACAGTGACCGCGACAGAACGGCACAAAACATGGCAAAACTAACGGCGCATGCGCGAACGATGATGGCGTTCCAGCATTCGCCTGTCCTCTATATTCGAGAGCACGACAGAAATTGCCATGCCGACAATCGCGCCCAGTAGAGTATCAATCACCCGTTCAGGCACCATGGCCGCCCCGGCTGAAGCAGGCGCGGCGAGATGTGTCATCAACAACGCCATTGGCGTGACCAGCACTTGTCCCAGCGCATAGTTAATCCCAATCACGATTTCGACAAGGAATTGCAGCAGCACCAGCACAATGATGAGTGGCCAGATCGAAGGTTGCTGAGCAAGTAGCAGCCATGCCAGCATGGCGCCCACTATCGTGCCGGCCGTGCGCTGTAAAGCACGCTGCATATTGATATGCAGATAACTACCCTGCATGACAGCCACTGCCCCCATCGCTGCCCAGGCAGGATAGTGCAAGCCACAGGCATGGCTGATGAAGACAACAATGAGCGCCGCAAACGCAACCCGCGCCGACATGAAAAGCAGATAGCTCATCGGTTGCTCCGGAACGCTGGGAAAGGGGCGCTCCGCTGTGGGATAGTGGCGCAGTTTTTCGCTGGCAACACAGATCAACCAGGCAAACAAGGCTGTAGCGACAGTCGCCAGCGTGCGCTCCATGACTTGTTCCAGGCTAAGCGTGTTGTGATGGAAGCTCCGACTGCAAAGCTGAAGATCAATGGACCAGGAGCGCCGAACTTGCCATTGAAACAAACCATCAAATAAAAACCGCAGGCAAAAGCCAATAACGTCAGTTGGGCTATCTGCGACCAGCCCAGCCATGCTGTTGCCGACATGCAAAAAACAGCACAGGTCTGCCAGAATACGCACTTCAGCACGATGCCAGAGCGTCGGTACTGAGGAGCAAAGCGTCCAAAAAGCGCCACCAATGCCCCCAGTGAAGCAAATCCTACAAGATGCGACCACTGTGAAAGGGCGAAAATGGGTACACAGACAGCAACCGTAATGGCGGCCTGCAACCCCGCCAGTGTCGCATTGCGTAGTGATGGCTGCGCGTCAAGCTCCAGGCTTTCTCCAAAGCGGTGTGGATTCAGGAGACGGCGTACTGTATCGAACCGGCTTGCAGGCACATCAGCATGATCCTGTCCCGCCGCCTTTGGTTTATCAGCCATGTTGTTTCATCTTTCTGTTGCTGTCTGTTGATTCCGGCATCTTATTTTCCGGTGCGGTTGTTTGTTTCGGCATCGCGCAGATTTCCGGTTTAGCCAGTGCATCTACTCTCTATAGTTAAGCCCACGCAGGCTGCTAATCCCTCCTGTTGCATGAAGCTTGAGCACACCTCGGATGAGAGGTTCGTTACTACGCTGCCGGTTGCTGGGGTCGCGTGTCAGCCACGCATAGAAGCCACTTCGTGAAATATCGAGTGTCTCGCACAGCCATGTCGACGGCCAGATTCCTCGATGCTTCGCAATGAAACCGAACTTCATTTCAGTTCCTTCGCGAAGTAGGTCGCAGCTTTTTGAAAGGTATAGCAGCGAGGTGGGTGGGTGTACCTTACCTGCTAGTGGTGCGTGAAACTGAGTGGCGCATAATGGTTAGCTTAGGATGGTGTCCACGAAACCGGCAGTAGCTCACAACAATAGTTTAGATTGATAGATCAGTCGTACTTGATATATTTAAACCGGGCGTCGTCATTGGGTGTGCCTTCCAGTGCGCCATTTTCCTTGCCGGGTTGCCATTGGATGACTGATTCTATTTTCTTTGCCAGTTCCCAGTCCTTGTCGGTGATGCCTTTGGCAGTGTGGGTGCAGAGCTTGACGATGACAAAGGCATAGGAGACGGTCAGGTCTGGATGGTGCCATGCCGCTTCGGCCAGATGGCCGACAGTATTCACCACCATCAAGGTACCCTTCCAGCCGCTGGTTTTATATTTGCGGCGAATCCAGCCGTCTTCGTAATACCAGTGCGGTAACTCCGCTTCCAGCTTGGCCTGGATTTCTGCTTCATTGTAAGTACGTTCTGCTTCGCTCATGTTTTTCTCCTTTAATTCCAGGAACATCTGACGGGTAACCCGACCCGCGCCAGTTCTTCTTCGGTAAAACCATCATTGAATGCTACACAGTCCTGGCGGCCTACGACCCAAGTATTGAACGCCCTGCCGGCAATGTGATCGCCGAAGGCACTATCCACAAAACCTTCCTTGGTGAGCTTTTCCAGCGAGACTTGCTGGTCTGCATCTGGCCGGGAGGATTTGACGAGAATGAGGTGCTCCGCATTCAGCTTTGCGGCAAGATAAGCAGCCAGGCTGTCAGACGTGATTCCCCAGTTCATGGGGATGCTTTCGTCTGCGCATACCATGTCGCTCGGCATCCAGACGATGCCGCGATGCTGCCAGCCGCGTTCGGCGATTTCGAGCTCGCTACGCGCAGTTACCAATCTTGGACTGAGGCCAGTCATTAATACGCCATATTGATCCATGGCCATCACCGCCATGCGGTGGGCTGTCGCATCATCAATGCCGCTGCTGATCTGAGCATCGCGCACGGCATCGGCAAAGATTCCACCGCCGGGAACAATCAACACCTGGCCATCACCATGTCTGGCCACGATATCGAGCCAGATGTTTAGTTCGGGCGAGCCCAACAGGCTGCCGCCCAGTTTAATGACCCACATGTTGGTTATCCCCGAAAATGTTCGATAAGTTTCAGCATGGTAGACGCCTTGTCCCAAGTCTCACGATATTCTTTGTCAGCCTCCGAATCCGCTACGATACCACCTCCGGCCCAGAAGCGAATTGTTCCATGCGAATAAATCGCAGTGCGGATGGCGATATTGGTATCCATATTGCCATCAAAACCAATATAGCCAATGGCGCCGCAATAAACGCCCCTGCGGTTCGGCTCCAATTCCTCGATAATTTCCATGGCACGGAGCTTGGGTGCGCCGGTAATAGAACCACCAGGAAATGCTCCCCGCAGTAGATCAACCGCCTCATGCTGTTGATCCAGCCGGCCTGTCACAGTACTGACCAGATGGTGCACATTGGTATAGCTTTCCAGCGCAAATAAACGATCCGCACGTACTGAGCCAATGGCGCAACTCTTGCCGATATCGTTGCGCAGGAGATCGACAATCATGAGATTCTCAGCTCTGTCCTTGAGGCTATTTTTTAGGTCGGCTGCCTGACGCGCATCCTCTTCGGCATCCATAGAACGAGGTCGCGTGCCCTTGATCGGACGGGTTTCCACATGGCGGCCACTGACCTGGAGAAAGCGTTCGGGAGAATCGGACAGCACCTGCACACCCGGCAGATTCATATAGGCCATAAAAGGTGCTGGGCCTATCTCGCGCAAGTACCGATATGCCTGCCAGGCATCGCCACTCGCTGCCGTACTGAAACGCTGCGCCAGGTTGACCTGGTAACAATCACCTTCATGAATATAGTGTTGTATGCGCTCGAAGGCTTGCTGATAGCCATCCTCGTCAACGTTGGAATGAATCGCTTCATGCACGGCAAATGCAGCCATTTCCGGCATATCCGGTTTATCCAGCAATGCGCATACATGCTCCCAGCGCGCCTTGCTCTGCTCCGTCTCCAGGCAACATACCAGCCAGGATTGCTGTTTGCGATGGTCAATGATGATGGCCCAATCATAAATGCCAACCATCATTTCAGGAATATGCTCACCATCCAGCGCCTGATTCGGCAAGGTTTCAATGCTACGGGCAAGGTCGTAGCCAAAATACCCCACCGCGCCGCCGATAAATGGTAACTCTGTCTCCACGCGGGGATATTGCTGCAATGTCTGCTTTAATAGCAGGAACGGATCGTCGCTGGACACGCGCGCGCCCTGCTGGTCAACAATTTCAGTCACACCATCACGCGTAGTGAATGTCACGATCGGATCGGCAACCATGATGTCATAGTGCCCATAATCATTGCCGGGGTAGCCACTGTCCAGATAAATGGCCCATGGCTGTTGCACGATTTTCTCAAATAGTGTGGAGCTATCGGCAAGATATGGTAGCGCTAGCCTCAACATGTCGTTTCGCCGCCCCATGCATCCATGACCAGATTAGCCACGGAATAAGCTGGCAGGCAAATGCCTGCCCAGTCCCGCACCTCATCTGATTCTGCCTTCAATAACGAGCTGGCAGCAATAAACTCATGCCCCAACTGTTGTGCCAGTTCGCGTACAAGAAATGCGCCTGCGCCTGCGCCAATGAAGGGCATCGCAGGTGACTCCAGATCACGGGAGAGATTGCGCAAGATGGCGCGCCTGAGCAAATCAAGCTGCTGCTGCTTGAACGCCCGCGCAAGATGTATCCATGCCGACTTGTCCGCATCAACCGCATCCCTTCCCACCATGCGGGCCAGGCGCTGGCAGGTTTCTTCAATACTCTTGCCTGCACCATCCGCTGTGGCGGCCATATCCTCTGCCGGGTCCAATTCGCCAGTCAAACGATAGATATCAGCAGTGGTAGCAAAATGCTCGGCAGCCACATTCTGCCACTGTCCGGCAAAAGGAACGCTGGAGGCCAAGGCCATGAGCGAAGTACGGATCACGCCGGTGTAAACCAGTTCTTCATGGCGCATGCGCTCGGCGTCCGTCTGTCCCAAGTTGGCCGGATAACCCTCGCGGAGCAGGACAAAATCTGCGGTGGTACTGCCAATATCAATGAACAAACCCTGCTTCAACTTATGCGCAACAAAGGCCGCGCTTGCGAGCCAGTTGGCGGAGGCAATCGCATTAGCATTCGCCCGCACTTCTCCCAATGGCACGAAGCCATTGGTTCCGGCAAAGAACAATACTTCACCTGTCAGGCTGGCCTGGGCGCGCGAGGCAATTTCCCATACACCAGTGAGGCGATCGGGAAAGATATCGGCCAGTTCGCCAGTCATGGTCACGCCATGATGCATCACCTGCGTCATATCCAGTTGTCTGGCCACGGCCTCGAATGCCATATCCAGCTGATCTAGCCCCTGCCAGAGGGGGCAAGGTACCTGCACCACCTTTACAGCAACACCATCCGCACGCACCAATGCCGCTTTCAGATGGGCGCCGCCAATATCCCAGCCAAGATAATGCGGGGATGAGAGGATTGTTTCAGTCATTCAGATTGATTTCAATTCGGTTGCGCTGCAGTTCGTGCGGCAGCTTAAAGTCTTCATTATAAAACAAGTCCAGCAGCAGTCGGCCCGGGTTGTAGCCAATAGCGGCCTGGAGCCCTGCAAAGGATGTCGTCAAGCGCGGGTTCACCTCCAGCACCTGTAGCCGTGTGTTACGATCAGGAGCATTGCTGTCGATCATGAAATCCACGCCCACATAGCCGAACAATCCAGGCATGGTAGCAGCCACTTGCCGCGCAAGCTCCTCACACTCATGCCAATATTCAGCCAATCCATTCACGATTCCGCCACGGTAGTGCATCCTGCCCTGGTTGATCTCGATCAATTGCTGATTGCATGTCAGCAACCAAGCCTCTCCATGACGACACAGCATGGTCAGGCTGGCGGCAACTCCCTCAATATAAGGCTGGATAATGTGGCTTGCCGGGGCATATTCCAGCCATTGCTCTAGGCTGTGCGCATCGGGGAAATACCAGGTATCGTCGCAGCTCACGCCATCGTCAGGTTTAACAACCCATCCTCTAGCGGCAAGCGGCAATGCTGGAGAATGCATTGTTTCCACCACTGGAACACCTGCCGATTTCAGCTTCTGGTAGGTCAGCCATTTACTGCTGGCCATTTCCACTGCGGCCTGATTGCTGGAAAGTAGGCCTTTACCGGACGACTCTATCAACCCGGTCAATTTCCATAATACCCCGGCACTTTCCGGCGCCACCAGCCACACCAGATCGGCCTGTAATACCAGCGAGGCCCATATATCCCATGGATATTCATCAACCTGCAATACGTGGCAGCCAGATACTTCTGATGGCAAGGAAAAGCGTGCGTCATGCACATGGAGTAATTCCACTTCGGTAATCGCGTTCATGGACGACAGCATGGCATCCCGCATCAAGACCGCCTCCCGCGCCAATGCTGGCGGGATATGCTCGCGGTATAATCCTCCCGCTGTCAGGTATTCAATAATCAGGATACGCATGGCAATGGGGCATGTTGTGGAAAAAAGAAGGAACGCTTGTGCAAGTAATACCTGTAATTGATCTGATGAATGGCATTGTCGTGCATGCACGCAAAGGAGATCGCGCACATTACGCGCCTATCGTATCCAGCCTTTGCAACGACAGCGCGGCACCGGAAATTTTGGCAGCATTGCTGGAATTATACCCATTCCCGCTACTCTATATTGCCGACCTGGATGCCATCCAGAAACGCGGACACCATCTCGATCTAGTCATAAAGTTGCTGAACCAGCATCCTGCGCTGCAAATCTGGATCGATGCGGGTATCCAGTCCGTGGAAACCCTTGCCCCTTGGCGACACTCTCGCTTGCGTCCGGTGCTCGGCACTGAGAGCATTCCTGACCTCGCAGCTTGGCAACAATTGCGGCAGTCATGTATCAACCCACCTGTTCTGTCGTTGGACTTCACAGTTGACGGATACCAAGGTCCACCCGAGATTCTTTATCAAGCCCAACACTGGCCTCAGGATGTCATTGTGATGAGCTTGCCCCATGTAGGCAGCAATAACGGGCCCGATATGGAACGCCTCAACCACTTCCGCACCCAATATCCATCGCATCATTTTTATGCGGCGGGCGGCGTGCGCCACCAGGGCGATCTACAATTACTCAACCGCCAAGGTATACAGGGCGCATTAGTCGCCAGCGCCCTGCATAATGGTGTTCTCAGTCAAGCCGAGTTGCATGCCCTGCTTGATGTATAAAACAAAACGCCCCGATAACAAAATATCAGGGCGTTGATGCTGCATTAGCGATATCAGAATACTGACATCGGACAGTCCATAACCAAGCTTACTTCTTGGCTTGGAATGGGTGAGCAGATTCCTTGTAGTTCTTCAGGATTTCGGCAACCTTAGGCTCGCGAGCAACAGCGTTCTTGATCGCTTGCTTGGTAGCCTGGTAGTTCCATTCCTGGATACGCTCGTCAATGTCAGCACGGCTGTCGATGAACACGCCTACGGAGATGAATACGTCTTCAGCTTCCTCTTGAGGAATGGTGCCATCAGCAACACAATCCATCACAGCCATCGCGATACCGCGTTGTGCTGGGCCGAACATCTGAACAGCTTGCTTGCCGTTCTTGATGGTTACCTTGTTGAACATTACAGTCGCTGGTTTTACCATCATGTTAGGTGCAACGATTGCCAGCAGGCCGTTCACACCTTCTTTCTGATCGGTCAGAGTACGGCAGAAAGCGTCTTCTGCAGCGCTACCGCGTGGTCCGATAATCAGGTCGATGTGGGCTACGTTCAGCAGATCCAAACCACTACCATCTGGACGGTTGTCAACTACAAGTGCTTCACCTACTAAAACGCGATCAATAACTGCCATTTTATTCTCCAATATAAAGTTTCCGTAGAAACACGCCGGCATTGCTTGGTTAGCTATGCCCTAAAATTGCCTGACGCCTGTTTAACGTCAAGCTTGAAATTTGCGGAATATTATACATATATTTATGAAATTTATGTGACGACATCCCACTAATAATTCGCTTCCTTACAAAAATAAGGCCAACAACCCAATACCCCGCATGTTTCCTTATTCTATCGTCAGATATGGGTACGTTATTACTTTATAACCGAAAAGGAGGCTCCGTGCATTTTATATCCCTGATTAAGTTAATAAAAAACCCGGCGCAAATAATGCAGCCGGGTTTTTTCATAGTCCAAGACTATTTTTATTCAAGGTTGGCGTGAATAGCACGCATACCCTCTTCTGTCAGACCCTTTTGATCTACTAGCTTGGCAATAGTCGCTTCCAGGAACCAGAGCGTAGACAGCTCGAAAATAGTGCCCATAGGCATACCGTGGGTCTTGTCGAATGCATGTGCATCGTTACCACCCACCGGTACCACCAAGTCGGCCAGCTCAGCCATTGGAGACTGTGCCTTCATGGAAATCACGATGATCTTGGCACCTTGGCTCTTAGCCTTCTTGACCAATGGCATCAGAGTTTCTGTGCTGCCGGAGCCGGAGATCACGATGAAGAGATCACCAGCCTGGATGCTTGGAGTCACCACTTCACCGACCATGCTGACTTGATAGCCAGCGTGAACCAGGCGCATCGCGAAGAAACGGGAAACCAGCAGGGAACGACCTGCGCCACCGATGAAGGTACGGCCAGCAGCATCGACCAAGCTCAGGATCTTGTCGTCGTAGCCTTCTGCTGTGTTATTGATTACATTGGTCAGCTTGCTGACCACGAGTTCTTGATATTTATTCATGGCACTCACCTTTGAAAACTTTAACTGTGGAATGCGTCATAAAAAAATCCACCAGACTCGCTCAATGAGCTCGCGTGGTGGATTTTTACGCTATTTCTGACTTAAGTGAAACTTAGTGAGCCAGAGCAGTGATTTCAGCAGCGGAAGCAGCTGGATCAGCAGCACCGTAGATAGCAGCGCCAGCAACGATGATGGTAGCGCCAGCATCCTTAACTTGCTTAACGGTAGCAGCCTTAACGCCACCAGCAACGGAAACTTCCAGACCCAGGTTCAGACCGGTAACAGTTGCCAGGTCAGCGAATGGAGTTTGGCCAGCAGCTTGTTGGTCCAGACCAGTGTGAACGCCGATGATGTGCGCGCCCAACTTGGCAACTTCCTTGGTGCGAGCAGCCTTGTCAGCAACGTTGATCAGGTCAACTTGAGCCTTCTTGCCGTACTTGTTAGCAGCGTCGATTACACCCTTGATAGTACCCAGATCAGCTACACCCAGAACGGTAGCGATGTCAGCACCAGCCTTGTAGAAAGGCTCAGCTTCGTAGAAACCAGCATCCATGGTCTTCAGGTCAACCAGGATCTTGTTGTTAGGGAACTTTGCGCGCAGAGTTTCCAGCAACTTGATACCGTTGTGCTTGATGCATGGGGTACCGATTTCGAGAATGTCAACGTGAGGAGCAACCTTCTCAGCCAGTGCAACGGTTGCGTCGAAATCCAGTGAATCTAATGCCATTTGTGTCAATGCCACGATACTTCCTCCAAAAGGGTTACAAATTGAGTACAACTAAAAATGAAAATTACTTTTCATACAACAAAAGTCGAGCGGCAATCTTAATCGCCAAGCGCTCCGGATGTCAACGCCAAAACTGGCATGACATCCGGTTTAAAGCGTATTACAGCTTTTCAGCTAGGGCTTTTTCCAGCTTGTTCTGATCAACCACGAAACCGCGAATGCCTTCGGCCAGCTTCTCGGTTGCCATGGCATCTTCGTTCTGCTCGAAACGGAATTCCTTCTCGGTCAGCAAGGCAGGACGCTGCTTGGTAGCGCCATTGTCAACCAGGACGCGCGGCAGGTTACCTTCAGTTGCCTTCAGTTCTTCCAGCAGGTTTGGAGAAACGGTCAGGCGGTCGCAACCAGCCAGTGCAGTGATTTCACCGATATTGCGGAAGGAAGCGCCCATGACCACGGTCTTGTAACCGTGTTCCTTGTAGTATGCATAGATTCTGCGAACGGACAGTACACCTGGATCAGTTTCGGAAGTATAGGTTTCGCCAGTCTTGGCCTTGTACCAGTCGAGGATACGGCCAACGAATGGAGAGATCAGGAATACGCCAGCTTCAGCGCAAGCGCGAGCTTGTGCAAAACTGAACAGTAATGTCAGGTTACAGTTGATGCCTTCTTTTTCCAGAATTTCACCAGCCTTGATGCCTTCCCAAGTGGAAGCCAGCTTGATCAGCACGCGATCCTTGGCAACGCCGGAATCCTGATACAGCTTGATCAGCTTGCGGCCCTTTTGCACCATTGCATCGGTATCAAAGGACAGACGTGCATCCACTTCAGTGGAGATCTTGCCAGGAACATGCTTG
The DNA here is from genome assembly GCF_036844465.1 of Methylobacillus sp. Classification (NCBI taxonomy): domain Bacteria; kingdom Pseudomonadati; phylum Pseudomonadota; class Betaproteobacteria; order Nitrosomonadales; family Methylophilaceae; genus Methylobacillus; species Methylobacillus sp. Next base: position 148,241 of record NZ_DAIUFW010000001.1, on the reverse strand, counting down.
AGGATTTCCAGACCGATCAGTACAGCCAGCTTGTCGGCTGCATCTTCAATTTGCTGCGCCTTGTCGCTGCTTTGGGACTTGGCGTAGGCAATTGCTTCATCAATCAACGGAGCATATTGAGGGATGGTGCTGGCCTTCAACAACAAGGATGGGTTGGTCGTAGCATCGTAAGGCTTGACGTTCTTGATTGCTTCCACGTCGCCGGTGTCGGCCACGATGGTTGTCATTTCCTTCAGTTGATCGAATAAATTAGCCATATTGCTCCTCCTAGAGAACACACTTGAACGAAAACACAGAAAAATTCAGCAACCCGGAAAACTGGCTATCCAAACCCATGAATAAGGCCTGAATCCAGTCACGAGCGAATCCTTGAAAGTATAACTGAAATTGCGCGGCAACTATAGAAAATCCATCACTGCAATGCATGGGCCAGCAATGTTGCCACGGTCAGGTCGGCGCTGGTTCCGGGATTCAGCGCCTGCTCCTTTAACTCCGTATCGAAATTCAGCAGGGTTCGCTGGTACAGCTTAGGATTCTCATGCGTCAACAATGCTTCCAGATGGACTGCAGCCTGACGGCTCACTTCCTGCGCCCGCTCCAGCCCGTATTTGCGCCGGATATGGCTATCCGGGAAATTGCTCAGGAAGGTGAGGTAAAGCACAGTAGTCGCCCAGGCCGGATTGTTCCAGCGCACCATTGCCTGGCGGTAGGTATCGCAGCCCAGACCGAAGATATCCGCAAAACCGTGGCTGTATTGCCAAGCAATATGATCCCGGCCTTCGGCAGATTGCATGGCTTGCAGCAAGGTAATGTCAGGCGTTTCATGCACATCGTGCTTATCGGATGTCCCCAACCCCGCTGGAGCCGCCCGCACAATCGCCTTGAAGGCCAGCGCCGCATCATGAACATCCAATCGCTCCAGCACCTCCTCCACTTTCTCCTGCAACGGGGCGCCATCAGGCATCAAGGCGGCATGCGCGAGCGGCGCGGAAAGCAGCACAATCCCCAGGTTGGTATTGCAGTCCACCACGCTCCAGGTTGCTTCTACCGAACGCAGGATTCGCTCCCCGACACTCAGCCCAGGTTCCGCAATCACGGCAGCCACGGCATCAGCACTCTGAATAAATTGCTGTACTACCATACCATGCCCATCCGCGAAGATATGGACATTGCCAGGCTTAAGGCTGGTCAACTCCGCCATGCAGGCTGCGCGGAATGCTTCGGCAATTCGGGATGTGCTCATGAAACCGCTGTCAATTCCGGCTGCACATGCAATCGGGCGAGAAAATCATCCACCAACAATTGACCGATATCGATACCAGTCGCACCTTGCAAGCCCCTCCAGGCGGGAATGCTATTGACCTCCAGCACATAATGCCTGCCGTCCCGGTCGCGGATAATGTCCACACCACAATAATCCACCTTGACGGCAGCTGCAGCGGCTTCCGCCAGCTGCGCCAGCTCTCCTTGCGCAGCAATGGCCTCACAGCGCCCACCTTGAGCCACGTTATTCACCCAGTGGCTGCCATGGCGGATCATGGCCGCCACTGCCCTGCCGCGGATGACGAACACCCGGTGGTCGTGCCACGCTCCTTCTCCGCTATCTATATAGCGTTGCAGATAATAGAGACCATCCACATACTGCTCAAGCGGCACAGGCAATGCAGTTTCAGCAGTAAGCTTGCGTATTCCCTGTCCTTGCGAACCGAACAACGGCTTGATGACCAGCTCGCGCCCAGCCATGGTTTCTCGCAGGTAAACCTCATGCGCATGGTACCTGGACTCGCAAACCCAGGTTGGCGGAGTCGGCACACCATTGAGATGCAACAGAAAACTGGTCATGGCCTTGTCCACGGTACGCTCTACCGCGTGGCCGTCGTTATAGACCGTCACGCCAAGCATTTCCAGCGCATGCAGGATATCCAGCCGCGCAATTACGCGCTGCAAGGTACCACCAGGAACGCCACGCACAAACGCGCCCACAGGTAGCGCTTGCTCGAAGCCCGGGATCAAGACCGCCTGCTCGCCGCTGCCCAGCCGCAAGGCACAATCCTTGAGCGAGACAAACACGGCTTCATAGCCGCGCGCGGCAAACGCCTCGGTCAGACGCTTGCCATGCCAGCCCGGATCATCGGTAAAGATGGGAATGCGCGGCGGGTTCACTACGCGCCGTAGCCGAAGGATTGGTCTAGCAAGGCCGCATCCAGCTTGCCGCCAGTGAAGCTTTTGCCTGATTCGACCGCAGTCACGGTCACAGCTGCCGGGCTAAACAGCATAGGGTCGATCTTATAGAAATCCATGTTCACGGCCTTGAACACTTCGGCGAACGGACGGCCATAATCGCGCGAGGCGCTGCTTGGCAGCTCCTGAGCCAGCTTGGCGGCGGCTTCGTCGCTGCCCTTGACGAACAGGTGGGCATGGCCGCCGAAAAGAATGGCGTCATTGGTGCGGCCCATGCCGATGAGGAAGTCCGGAGCAGGCGGCGGCAACGGCGCGCTTGCCATGCCGTCCACGACATGCTCGAGCGGGAAATGCAGGGTATGGACCTTGTGCAACGCCACTTCGAGTACGCGCGCCACGATCTGCACGGTGCCGGCCAGGCTACGGGTCGGGGTCAGGATGAAGGTCAGGTTTTCCGCCTTGACGCCGGTATCGCGCGCCACTTTCTCAATCACTTCCTGCGGTGGCACCTTGTCGCTTTCCAACACCAGCACCGCGGCATCGGCACTGTCCTTGTAGCCCAACTCTTTATATAGTTCTTCACGGCCTGCCAGGGCTCGGCCAGGGCCAGAGCTCAGAGAAAAGAATTTTTCGTGCGCGAGGCTCCAGCCGGCGTACTGGCTACCCAGACAGGAAAGCACGGGATTGTTGGAATGCACGGACAACATCCACGGCCAATGCGGGAAGGTATTGGAAGAATGGAGATTCACGTGACCAAGGCCGCCCATGCAGATTTCCGCAATGAGGCTCCCTGCTTCCAGGCCCCCTTCGGCCTTGATACCGGCATCGATCACGGTCGCACCGCTGGGCAGCTTCTCTACCAGCAGGCGCAAGGTCTTGGCATTATCCACCAGGTGCTTGACCAGAGGGTTGGTCAGCTGGTTGACGCTGGGCCACAGACTGACATCAAGTTTACTTTCGCTCATTTTTGTTCCATTTCCCATTTAATTGTTCAGTAATCTCTGTTCATTCCCACGCTTAATGCGCGGCTGATTCAAAGTTTCTCAAATTTAATAGCGGCAAACTGTCGCCTGATCGGTATTACTGGCCGCCTGCTGCATGGCAACCATCATCTGCAATCTTTGCAGCGCCAGCCTGTGGGCAGTTTCCGCACTCCCGGCCTGCGCCCATACGGTGCAGACCGGATCTCCGGCCATGATGCTGCTATCCGCCTCCGGCATGTCGGCTACCCATTCTGGCCAAGGCCAATCTGGCGGCACGATAAAATCACTTTCGGCATACACCACCAGCTGCGCCGTGGCCTGTTGTTCCACCTGGAGCTGTTTTTGCGCACCGCGGCAACCGTCCAGATGCATACGCATCAGGTCGGCATGCGGTTGATACAGCCCGGCGCTGGCAGTCAGACGCGGGTTCAATTCCAGCACAAAAGTATGACCTTCCGGCATCAATATGGCATCGAGGCTATTGAGGCCACGCAGCTGCAATGCCGCAGTCAATTTTTCCGCCGCACTCTGCAAGACTTGCCTGCAATCGTCCGGCAAGCTGGCATGCGTCACTAGCCCGCCGTAGCGGAACGGCAAATCGCCCCAAGCCGAAACCTCCTGCCTGTTATAGCCAACCACGCAAGCATGCTTGCTATCAGCCGCAAATAATACCGAAACCGGCGTGCCAGCCAATTCCTGCTGGTAATAATCCCCATCGCAATGAATGCTGCCCGCCTGCAGGCGGCATACATGGGTCCCGCCGGACCCCCCTCTACGCTTACGCAACCAGCCGCCAATCGACACGGGCATGTTGATAGTGCTAGGAGGATAGGGAATATCCAGAGTATCCAGCAACCGGAAAAAATTCGGCACCGCCTTGGCTTTCGCCACAATGTCTGCGCTATTCCCCAAGACAGGCAAATAACGGCTGGCAATGCTCAATAAGTGCGAGTTACGCTCAAACCCGCTGCCATAAACCAGGCCTTGCACCTCATGCTGGCCCGCAATGGCAGACAAAGCCGCTTCAAACCCTGCTGGCTCGAAGCCGCCATCAACATAAGGCAAGCGGAATACCTGCTGCGCCAGGCTGGCGGTATCGGTATCGGCGAATATATCCAGGGCAAGCACGTCATAACCGGCTGCTTTTGCCATCGCCACGTAGGGCCTGGCGCAGACAGCCGCAACGACGAGCTTGCCAGCCACCGGCTTATTTCAAGCAGTTGCGCGCGGTTTCAAACGCAGACAGGAAATCTAGATAAACCTTTTTCTCGGTCGCTTCCAACATCTGCTTGAGCAGGCTGTTCTGGGTGGCGTATTTGACATTGCCGATCGCCAGCGCGCCGATACCAAACGCATTGGTGCCAGGGATCGCCACACCGTCGGCGAACACGTCCACGCCCTCGGCGCCGGTAGGCGGCACAGCGTTCACGTCGGCCACCACCTTCAATGTCGGGGAACCTGCCATCTGCGCCAAGCTAATGACCTGGATGCCCGCTGCTGCTGCGCACAGGGCGATGTCGGTCCTGTGCAGAATCTTCTGCTTCAATTCGTCGGTGCTGCCGTCGGTATAGCCGAGATTGATACCGTAACGCTTGTTGTAGGAAGCCGCCTTTTCCTCGACATCGGCCACCGCGCGGTGCGCCACCAGCTCCACCTCCGCGCCGTACTTGGCGGCAATCACTGCAGTACAGCCGCCTACCGGGCCGGTCGCGCCGAATACGCTGACCTTGCGGCCGCTCAAGTCGCCGCCGAAATTCTTGGTCAGGTGCTGTTCCACCTTGGCCATCATGCCTGCAGCCGTGGTGAAGGCGCCAGAAGGGTCGGCGAATACGGATATCTCGAATGGAGGCACCATGGACTTACGAGCAATCTCCAGCATATCCATGGCCACGTCGATATCCCGACCGCCGATAAATACGCTTTCGCGCTTCACGCCGCTGGGGCTGCGGGAGAAAATGGCGTCCTGCACCAGGCCGGTCACTTCCTTCAGCTCGACGTTGGTATAAGGCATGATCTTGTCGAAACCGGCGTCGTACGCCATGTTGACATCGAACGGGCTGGCATTCTTGGCTGCCGTGATCAAATGCAGGATTGATACTTTTTCCATTGTTTCACCTATGTGGATTTTAAATTGAATCTTCTTGAATCGCCGTCACCAACTACGGAATATCGCTGACGATACCGCCTTCGTTACGGCCCTCGCAAATCATGAACTCCAAAGCCCCGTGATGGGCAAATTCCTTGCGCAGGCGCGCGGCGATGGCCGCCGCTGCATCCTCATCCTCCAGCACCGCAAACCCGGTCGGGCCCCATGAGCTTTGGCCGAAACAGGCAACCCCGGCTGATTCCAGCCAAGCCAGCACTTCCGTCACACGCGGGCTGGCGTAGCGCCCGCCTTGTGCAGGCGCGAAATGGTCGCCGGTGCGGATCTGCAATTCCCTGATCGCCGCACCGAATGCCTCCAGGTCGCACTCGGCCAGCGCGGGCAAAGCCTGCATCAGGACATGCCGGCACAATATCGCCGCGGCATCCGCGGGAAACTGGGGCAGGTTGCGAAACGCAGCCACCTCGTCTTCACCATGCACGCCGGTCTGGGTACGGTCGAAAATCAGGATAATGCGCCAATCCGCAGGGAACTCCGCGCGGGCAATCACGGGCGGCACCACGGTCTGCGCGCCGCGCCCGCCGTCGATGATGACGCCGCCGGTCGCAAACGTACCCAGCCCGATACCGGAACGCGCTCCACGCTCGGTCAGCATGGCAACGTCACGGATGAATAGACCGAGATCGTGCAGGCGGTTCAAGGCCAAGCCGACTGCCAGTGCCATTTGAGTGCCTGAGCCCAGGCCGGAATGCTCGGGAATAGTCCTCACCAAGCGCATATGCATGCCTCCGGTCAGTTGCAAGGAAGCTGCAAGCTTTTGTGCCATGCGCACCGCGCGCGCTGCTCCTGGCCCTTCAGCGGTGAATGTCCCGGCATGCCATGCATGCAACTCGGTCGCAGGGCGATTGAGGGAAACCCCGATGCTGCCAAAACGGCGTCCCAGATCCCCATTGAGATCAAAGAAACCCATGTGCAACCGTGCCGTGGTGACAACACTGACGCCTTGCTTGTTGATGATAATTTCCTTCAGCTTGCGAGAAACCGGCACTTGTGATGCCAATAATCCATTATTGTAGCCCAGCCTGACGTGGTTTAAAAAGTTGGATCATGATTTTTCACTGTCCTCCCCAACCTCGGAATTCGTCAGTAATTAAAGTAGCCTTGTCATAGTTACAAGCTGTTTTCGGGGTGGATCAAGGAGTATAATTCCGCTGCAGCCTACAGGCCTGCACCAATTCAATCGGTGTCACCGGTTTGTCTCATGCCCGACCAAGGCATGAACCTTAAGGAACTAACCAGTTTTCGGATGGAGAACATGACCCAATCAACCCTTTTTCCGGCAGCATCGCTGGAAGCCGTTACCCATCCCGCGGATGGCCTGCTGAGCGACGATCTCAGACTTGAGCGCGACGCGGATGGCAACCTTGCCCTGATTTCCCCGCCATGCCCCAAGGCCAAGGCTTTCTTCGAGCATCCGCGCGGCAACGCTACGCCAGCCGTCAACGGACAGGCAACCACACTGGATGCGGCCATCGCCAAGGCAACCGAGATATTTCGCGCGGCGAGGCACCCCTTGCTGTCCGGCCTGGCGACAGACGTCTACGGCATGCGTGCAGTCATGAACCTCGCCGAAACCTCCGGCGCCACCATCGACCACATGAATTCCAAGAGCTCGATGAAGAACATCCTGGTCATGCAGAATTCCGGCTGGTTCGTCACCACACTGAGCGAAGTGAAGAACCGCGTGGACCTGCTGGTGGTGATTGGCACCGATATCGTCAGCTATTTCCCGCGTTTTTTCGAGCGCGTGATCTGGAACAAGGAGGCGATGTTCACCGAGAACACCTCAGACCGCGAAATCGTCTATTTGGGCGGCCGAGACCTGAATACCGCGCCGGGCGTTTCGCCGAACGGCAAACAACCCGACGTACTGCCTTGCGACCTTGACCGCGTGCCTGAGGTGCTGGCCGCACTGCGCGCGATCGTCGCCGGCAAGCCGCTGAAGGCGGACAATGTCGCCGGCATCGCCCGCGAGTCGCTGGAGAAACTCGCCGAACGCCTCAAGGCCGCCAAGTACAGCGTGATCGCCTGGACCGGCAGCGCGCTGGATTTCCCGCATGCCGAGCTTTCCATCCAGAACATCGTCGGCGTCGTGCAGGAACTGAACAAGACTACGCGCAGCGCCGGCCTGCCGCTGAGCGGCAACGACGGCGACGTGACGGCCTACAACGTCAGCACCTGGATCAGCGGCTATCCGTTCCGCAACTCCTATCGCCGAGGCTACCCCGACTACGACCCCTACCACTACGACACCGCGCGCCTGCTGGCCGAGGGCGAAGCCGACGTACTGGTCTGGATCAACAGCTTCAAGCCGGAGCGCGTGCCGCCCAAGAGCAAGGCGCCTACCATCGTCATCGGCCATCCGGCCATGCAGTTCGAGCAAGCGCCTGAGGTGTTCATCCCGATCGCGATTCCCGGCCTGGAAGCCAACGGCGCGCAATTCCGCAGCGACAGCTCGGTAACGTTGCCATTGCGCAAACTGCGCGACACCAGCCTGCCCACACTCGCCGACGTGCTCTCTGCCATAGAGTCCGCACTGAAGGTCGCTTAAGCAAGTCAAGGAACCAGAAACATGCTGATTAAACTGACAGGTGGCCGGGTCTACGACCCTGCGCACCAGATCGACGGCAAGGTCATGGACATCTACGTCCGCGACGGCCGCATCATCGACCGTCCCGGCGACAACGACACCATAGACCAGGAATACGACCTGCGCGGCAAGGTGGTCATGGCGGGCGCGATCGACATGCATACCCACATTGGCGGCGGCAAGGTCAATATCGCCCGCCTGATGCTGCCCGAGGACCACCGCAGCTCCGCCACCACGCATACGGCAGCCTGCCGCGCCGGATGCGGCCATGCAGCCCCCTCGACATTGAACACCGGCTACCGCTACGCAGAAATGGGCTACACCGCAGGCTTCGAGCCGGCGCTCTCCCCGGTCAATGCGCGCCAGTCGCACCTGGAAATGTGCGACATCCCCATCCTGGACAAGGGCGGCTACGCCATGCTCGGCAGCGACGACTACTTCCTGCGCATGCTCGCTGCGAAGAAAGACCAGAACGCGATCAACGACTACGTTGCGTGGATACTGCATGCGACGCAGGCTATCGGCATCAAGGTGGTGAACCCGGGCGGCATCAACGCCTTCAAGTTCAACCAGCGCGCCTTGAACCTGGACGAGGAGAACGTGCATTATCAGGTGACGCCGCGCGAAGTGCTGCAAGCACTGACCCGTGCTGTCTACGAATTGGGCATTGCCCACCCGCTGCATGTGCACGGCAACAACCTGGGCGTGCCCGGCAACGTCGAGACCACGCTCAAGACCATGGGCGCGGTGGAAGGCTACCCGGTCCACCTCACGCATATCCAGTTCCACAGCTACGGCACAGAGGGCGATCGCAAGTTCTCCTCCGGCGCGGCCGCCGTGGCGGAAGCATTGAATAAGCATAAGAATGTCTCCGCAGACGTCGGCCAGATCCTGTTCGGCCAGACCGTCACCGCCTCCGGCGACACCATGCGCCAGTATGCCAACTCCGGCCATGCGCATCCGAACAAGGCCGTGCTCATGGACATCGAGTGCGATTCCGGCTGCGGCGTGGTGCCGTTCAAGTACAAGGACAAGAACTTCGTCAACGCCTTGCAATGGGCGATTGGCCTGGAAATCTTCCTGTTAACTGAAGACCCATGGCGCATCTTCCTCACCACCGATCATCCGAATGGCGCACCATTTACCAGCTACCCGCACCTGATCCGCTTGCTGATGGACAAGAGCTTCCGCAACGACATGTTCACCAAGCTCAACCTGGATGCCCAGGCCATGAGCACGCTGACCTCTATCGAGCGCGAATATAGCCTCTACGAGATCGCCATCATGACACGTGCCGGTGCAGCCAAGCTGGTCGGCCTGCATGACCGTGGACATCTTGGCGTTGGTGGCGCAGCTGACATCACCGTCTATACCGACAATCCAGACCGCGAAGCCATGTTTGCCAAGCCGGATTATGTATTCAAGGACGGCGAGTTGGTAGTCAGGGACGGCCAAGTGGTCAAAGTAACTTGGGGTAGCACGCATACCGTCAAGCCTGACTTTGACCGCAGTATCGAGAAGGATCTCAAGCAATATTTCGACCGCTATCACACCATGAACATGGAAAATTACAAGGTCAACGCCGCCGAGCTTGAAGACGGTGGCCGTGGCAAAGTGATTGTTCAGGAAGCCAAGGGTCGCAGGGAGAAAACAGCATAATGATTATTAACGGCGTAACCATAGACGACACCTTTGCCGAAGCCTTCGGCATGCGCGGCACCCGTGTCATCATCACTGCACAGAATTTGCGCTGGGCCTACAACGCAGCACGCGCCATGACTGGCTTTGCCACCTCGGTGATTGCCTGTGGCGTAGAAGCTGGCATTGAACGCGAGCTCACAGAGGAAGAAACTCCGGATGGCCGCCCTGGCGTTTCCATCCTCATGTTTGCCATGAGCAGCGCAGTGTTGATCAAGCAACTGGAAACCCGCATGGGGCAATGCGTATTGACCTGCCCTACCGCGGCGGCATTCTCCGGCATCAATGATGGCTACGAGGAAATCACCAAGATCAACCTCGGCAAGAACCTGCGTTTCTTTGGTGACGGATTCCAAATCTCCAAGCAGTTCAACGGCAAGCGTTACTGGCGCGTGCCGGTGATGGACGGCGAATTCCTCACGGAAGAAAGCACAGGGATGATCCGCTCCGTGGGCGGCGGCAATTTCCTGATCCTGGCGGAATCGCAGCCTCAGGCGCTCGCCGCATGCGAAGCCGCGATCGACGCCATGAGCAAGGTGCCCAACGTCATCATGCCGTTCCCGGGCGGCGTGGTGCGCTCCGGCTCCAAGGTCGGCTCCAAGTACAAGGCATTGATCGCATCGACCAACGATGCGTTCTGCCCCACGCTCAAGGGCATCACCAAGACCGAGCTTTCGCCCGAGATCGAATCGGTGATGGAAATCGTCATCGACGGCCTCACCGACCCCGACATCCGCATCGCCATGCGCGCCGGCATCGCGGCAGCCTGCGAACTCGGCGCCAAGAACGGCATCAAGCGCATCTCCGCAGGCAACTACGGCGGCAAACTCGGCCCTTATCATTTCAAACTTCGGGAGATCATGGCATGAGCGCTTTGACCTTCACTCTAAAAGCATCCCTGCAACAACGCGTGGACCTGTCCCCGCTCACGCCTGACAACCTGGCAGGCAAGAACCCGGCAGACATCGCCGTCACCCTGCTCGTCAGCGGCCGTGAAAAGCTGCGTGCGGACAACCTGTTCGATATCAGCGGCGATGATGCGTCCGACATCGTCTTCAACAATGCCAACGGCAAGCTGGACTTCATCGGCAGCCAGATGAAAACCGGCAAAATCACCGTCAACGGCGGCGCCGGTTCCTATCTCGGCCTGCAGATGCGCGGCGGGCACATCGTGCTCAACGGCAACGCGGATGCCTTTGCCGCCAGTGAAATGGCGAACGGCCTGATCGAGATCAAGGGCAGCACCGGCGACTTCCTCGCCGCCGCGCTGCCCGGCAACCGCAAGGGCATGAAGGGCGGCATGGTGCTCATCAGCGGCAACGTCGGCGAGCGGGCTGGCGACCAGATGCGCCGCGGCATCATCCTGATCGAAGGCAACGCAGGCGGCTACCTCGCCTCGCGCATGCTGGCAGGCACCATCGGCGTGCTCGGCAGCGTAGGAGACTATGTGGGCTACGGCATGCGCCGCGGCACATTGCTGCTAACCAAGGAACCCAAGCTGCACGCCACGCTGCAGGATTGCGGCACGCATACCCTGCCCTTCCTCAGCCTCATGTTCAAGTCGTTCCGCAATTTGCCCAGCAAGTTCGCCAGCATCAACCAGAACAGGGTGCAACGCTATGCAGGCGACATCGCCAACGACGGCAAGGGAGAAATCCTGGTATTTAAATAACAGGCTCAAACCATTGTCATTACAGGCGTTATCTCTCCAGAAGCCCGGCTCATCATGAGCCGGGCTTTTTTGCAGAAAAATGAACAATTGTGAACCTGCTTTGCAGCGAACTTTATCTTGTATTATGCTGACCAAAACACCATGGTCATCAACAAAAAAGGAAAATCATGAAAACCCAACTTACCGTTAGCGCACTCGTCGCAGCCCTTGTCATGAGCGGTTGCGCCAATATGTCTGAAACTCAAAAAGGCACCGCCAAGGGTGCAGCCATCGGCGCAGGCGCAGGCGCTGTCGTCGGCGCCATCGCCGGCAAGGGCAAGGGCGCCGCCATCGGCGCCGCCGTGGGCGCGGGTGCTGGCGCAATTGCCGGCAACGTCTGGTCCAAGCGCATGGAAGAGCAAAAGCGCCAGATGGAAGAAGCTACCCAAGGCACTGGCGTGCAGGTCACCCAGACCGAGGACAACCAGCTCAAGCTGAATATCCCTAGCGACATTTCCTTCGCTTCCGGCAAGGCAGATATCCAGCCCAACTTCCGCACCGTGCTTGACAACTTCGCCACCACCCTGAAAAACAACCCCAACACCCTGGTCACCATCATCGGCCACACCGACAACACCGGTTCTGATTCCATCAACAACCCATTGTCCGTCAACCGCGCCGCCAATACCCGCGACTACCTGACCGCACGCGGCATCGCCGCCAGCCGCTTCACCATTGACGGCCGCGGCTCGCACGAACCCTTGGTTGCCAACGATACAGCAACCAACCGCGCCAAGAACCGTCGCGTAGAGATTTTCGTCGCGGAGCCAGCGCAATGATCTAACTCCAACTGCTTGTCTTGTTGGTAGGCAACAAATAAAAACCCCGCGTATTCTGCTGAATATGCGAGGTTATTTATGGATTAGGCCCTGATTTTATTAAAGCTATGCTGGCTAACCACGACCAACATCCATCATGCTGTAGTGATCAATTAATTTCGGACACAGTTTTAAGTTTTTCTTCGGCCACTACCGGAGCAACGCCACCATTGAAGGTATGTGGGCGCTCCTGATTGTAGTAGCCCATCAGGTAACTGCTAATATCCTTCTGCGCAGCCGCGAGACCGTGGTAACCCATCGACGGCATCCACTCTGTTTTCAAGCTACGAAATACCTCTCCATCGACGTATTGTCCCCCAGCACTTACCAGTTACCTCGGCCGTCTCATACTCTGCACCATACGGTAACGCCAGAGCCGCTGCTGGAACTTACGGCTCACATACTTGATCCGAATGGAACATGATCCCTTGGTAATCCTCCCGCAAAAGCGGTGTATTCAGAAGTAGAACTTTCTTATTGAGGAGTTCTACAAGATGAAGTGGTCGAGATTCACAGACAGTCAGATCATGGAAGCGCTCAAGCGGGTAGAGTCCGGCTTGGCAGTGCCAGAGCTTTGCTGGGAGTTTGGCATCAGCACAGCAACCTTCTACAAGTGGCGTTCAAAGTATGGCGGCATGGACGTATCGATGATGGCACGCATGAAGGAGCTGGAGGCGGAGAACGCACGGCTACGCAAAATGTATGTCGAAGAGAAGCTCAAGACCAAGATCGTACAAGGAGCTCTTGAAAAAAAGTGGTGAGGCCGTCTCGTCGTCGCGAGATGACCAAACACGCAGTGCAGCAAAGCGGCGTGTCGCTATACCTGGCATGTGAAGCTTTCAAAGTGAGCCAGACGTGTTACCGATACGTGGCCAAGACTGACGCCGAGAACGAGGAAATTGCCAACTGGTTGCTGCGGTTAACCGACAACCACCGGAACTGGGGATTTGGATTGTGCTATTGTGCTTTCTGTACCTGCGCAACGTCAGAGGCTTTGGCTGGAACCACAAGCGCGTTTACCGCATCTATCGGGAGCTAGAGTTAGATCTGCGTACAAACCACGTAAACGGCTCGTCCTGAGCCGTACTAAATCCGGAAAATCGCTCAATTCCGATTGATGCAGCGCTCTATGCAGAACTCGCAAACCTGAAGCCAAAGACACTAGGCGGCAATCTCTTCAAGCCGGCCTATAACCAATTCAGGAATGCTGTAGAAAATAGCAAACTTCAATTGCCACGAGGCCAGCTATCCCACGTGCTGCGCCATACCTTCGCCAGCACTTCATGATGAACGGCGGCAATATCCTCGTACTGCAACGACTACTAGGTCACTCCACGCTAGCCATGACCATGCGCTATGCACACATGGCACCAGATCATCTGCAAGAAGCGAAAACATTTAACCCGCTTGCGAAGTTGACACAATGTTGACTAATGGGGAATTTTAGAAAAAGGAGAAAAATCTAAGTGATTGATTTTTCATGGTGCCCGGGGCCGGAATCGAACCGGCACGCTCAAAGAGCGAGAGATTTTAAGTCTCTTGTGTCTACCAATTTCACCACCCGGGCAAAGGAATAACGAGATATTAAGATGAGCGAGGCACTAAATGCCCCAATTTTGCCCCAAGAAATTATGAGTGGGCTTGAAACAGCGCTGTAAAGCGGGTTTACTGGCGGAAGCGGTGAGATTCGAACTCACGAACCCTTGCGGGTCGCCGGTTTTCAAGACCGGTGCCTTCAACCACTCGGCCACACTTCCTTTTTGATTTTCAAGTCATCCAAATAAGGCCAGCATTATATCATGAGATGATGTATTGGAAATAAAAAGGCGGAGGCCTGAATATAGACCTCCGCCTTTGCAGACGACGAAAACCATTGATTAGTTTCTAAAGGTATCGTCAGCGTTTAGTAATTGATTGTTGACTGTAACTTTGCTCTTTTCTTTCAAAGAGTTGATGTATGCCCGTTTGTATTCAGTAGCCAATGCGGATTGCAATTGCATTTTTGATGCGCGCTGATCCTCGTCATTTTCCATCATGAACTGGACTGAAGTTACCTTAACTAAGAGGTAACCATTTCGATCAGCAACGCCATTGTATGCAGGTAACTTTGCAGTATCTGCCTTGAATGCAGCTGAAACTGATAAGCCTGTCAGGCTGTGTGAACTATAGCGATCCACGGTGGTTGGCGCAGTCCAGCTCAAGGTCGGTGTTTTATCTGCACGCAGATCAGCCAGCGTAGCTTCACCCTTCTCCTTCGCCAGCTTGGCAGCTTGTTCCTGTTTCAGGAAGTCTTCGATCGCTACTTTCACTTCTTCATAAGAACGCGCAGTTGCTGGTTTATATTCATCCACGCGTACAGAAATAAGGTTATTGGGCGAGACCTCTACAGCTTCAGTGTTACGCTTTTCCTTCAAGATTTCGTCGCTGAATACAAGATTCATCAATTTATCATTCTTGAAGAATTTTGCTCCGTCCTCACGACTTAACCAGCCGCTGGTTTGTACTTGGAGGTCAAACTCTTTGGCAATAGGCTCCAGACTGCCAGATTGTTCATACACCATGTTGCTGAAGTTTTCCGCTTGTTCAGAGAATTTAGCCAGTGCTTTCTGGTACATCAGTTCGGCACGAATCTGGCCTTGCACTGTCTCAAACGATTGGCCGCTACCCTGAATTTCGGTTAGCTTGATGATGTGATAACCAAAATCTGTTTCAACCAACTCACTGATAGTGCCTGGTTTCATTGAGAATACAGCGTCCTCAAAAGGTTTTACCATGGCGCCAGGGCCAAACAGGCCAAGATCCCCACCTTTATCCTTCGAGCCAGGGTCATCAGAATATTGAAGAGCCAGTTGCTCGAACTGATCGGGATTTTTCTTCACCTGGGTAAGGATTTCTTCTGCCTTTTCCTTAGCTTTTTGCTTGGCATCCGGAGTTGGGCTAACACCGAAACTGATCAGGATATGGCTTGCGCGACGTTGTTCATCGCCTTGGAATTGAGCAGCATTCTGCGCATAATAATCGCGAGCCTCTTGCTCGCTGACCTGTTGACTGGTAATCAAGCCGTTCGCAGACAACAAGACAAATTGCAGCTTAACCTGCTCGGGTACTTTGAATTTGTCTTGATGCTCGTTGTAATAAGCCTTGACTTCATCTTCAGTGACTTTGACCTGTGGAATGAAGTCAGCGGTTTTGAACTCAACCACACTGACTTCTCTCGATTGATGGTCAATCTTGATTGTATTGTTGGCAACACCGTTTGAGACGAAGGCCAATGCAGAGATGCCATCGCGTGCCTGCATGGTTAGCAGATCGTTTCTTACTTCGCCCTCAAATTGAGAAGGTGTGCGGCGACGTTCTGACAGAAATTGATCATAAAGCTCCTGAGAGAATTTTCCATCCTGATGGAATACATCTTCGCTGGTAATGTAATGGGAAAGCTGCTCATCGCTGACGACAAAATGAGCGCGACGGACTTCTGCTTCCAACAATCTTCTCTCTACAAGATGGTCAATAACAGCCTGCTTCAGTTCAGGCCCGTCAATAACAGCTTGATCAACCTCACCTTCCCTTTGCAAGCGGTTGCGCAGGTTTTGCAACGCATCACCAAACTCTTGGATTGTAATTGGATCTTTATTGACCTTTGCTACAGCAACATTCGAGCCCGCATCCCGTAAATAACTATCCACACCTACCAATGCAAACGGGATGGTAATTGCAGCCAATATGACCTTGGCTAGCCATCCTTGGGAACGATTACGAATTGCTTCCAACATAACTATTTGCCTTCTTCACTGTTCAATTTTTATCAAAATGATCCAGCCCAATCTGTACAGGGCTGATTAATAAACCTAACTCTTAAATATACCACACAAGCTTTAAGCAAGGCACGCCTAGCCAAAGCAATTATCAAAAGGGAGGAAGTAGGGGGAAAAGCAGGATGAATAAAGCAAAAAAGCGAACCCGAAGGTTCGCTTTTTCTGGCGGAGCGGACGGGGCTCGAACCCGCGACCCCCGGCGTGACAGGCCGGTATTCTAACCAACTGAACTACCGCTCCATGACTTCACGTTATTTTCTTAATAAAACTAACGTCTGATTGATGGTTGTTATGGTGGGTGCTGACGGGGTCGAACCGCCGACATTCGCCTTGTAAGGGCGACGCTCTACCAACTGAGCTAAGCACCCATCTCAACCAACGAAGACCGCTAGTTTACAGCATCTTTGAGTGCTTTGCCAGCTCTAAATTTAGGGGAGTTGGCAGCATCAATCTTGATAGTGGCGCCGGTGCGGGGATTCCGCCCGTTGCGCGCAGCACGTTTTCCAACATAAAAGGTACCAAAGCCGATCAGGGTGACAGGATCCCCTTTTTTCAATGCCTTGGTGATTGCAGCAGTTGTTGCATCTAAAGAACGACCAGCAGCAGCCTTGGAAATTCCAGCGGCTTTGGCGATTTGATCAATCAGTTCAGACTTATTCACCTGTAATCCCCTTCCGTTGTTATAGAAACAGGGAGTTACCTCCCTGTGCCATGTGTTATATCAAGCGCTAAAAGACTATGTCAAGCCTCTTCTACTTGATTTACATAGTATCCTAGTGCTTTGTAACGGAAGGTGCCTTGCTTGGCTCATCTTTAGGTTTTACCTCTGCAACAGTCGCGCCAGTTTCATCCGACTCCGGCATACGCTCAAGCGCCAGTTTCAATACTTCATCTATCCATTTGACCGGATGAATATCGAGCTGATTTTTGATGTTGGCTGGAATGTCGGTCAGATCCTTCACATTTTGCTCCGGAATCAATACTGTCTTGATTCCACCACGATGGGCAGCCAGCAATTTTTCCTTCAAGCCTCCAATAGGCAGCACCTCTCCACGCAAGGTAATTTCACCTGTCATTGCCACATCGGCACGCACAGGGATATTGGTCAATACGGAAACCAAGGCTGTGGAAATTGCAATCCCCGCGCTAGGGCCATCTTTGGGAGTGGCGCCCTCGGGCAAGTGAATGTGAATGTCATTTTTTTCATAGAAGTCCTCAGCAAATCCTAGCCGTTTAGCCCTGCTGCGTACAACGCTCATAGCGGCCTGAATGGACTCCTGCATAACTTCGCCCAGTTTTCCGGTGGTAATCACCTTACCCTTACCTGGCAACAGCACTGATTCGATAGTGAGCAACTCACCCCCTACTTCAGTCCATGCCAGTCCGGTCACTTGTCCGACCTGATTTTCCTTGGCGGCCACACCGTAGTCGAAACGATGCACTCCCAAGTACTTTTCCAAACTCTTTGGAGTGACAGTTACTTTGCGAGCAGTATCTGTCTTGGCTTTGGAGGTCAGGATTTCCTTGACTACCTTACGGCAAATCTTGGAAATTTCGCGATCCAGGCTACGCACCCCTGCTTCACGGGTATAGTACCTGACGACATCCCGAATTGTAGTTTCGGAAATTCCGATTTCCGTCTCTTTCAATCCATGGGTTTTCAACTGCTTGGGCAGCAGGTAGCGCATGGCAATATTGACCTTTTCATCTTCGGTGTAACCGGCCACGCGAATGACTTCCATACGGTCCAGCAATGGTCCTGGAATATTCAAGGAGTTAGCTGTTGCCACGAACATCACATCAGAAAGGTCATACTCAACCTCGACATAATGATCGACAAAAGTATGGTTCTGTTCTGGATCAAGTACTTCCAGCAATGCAGAGGATGGATCGCCACGGAAATCCTGCCCCATCTTGTCCACCTCATCCAGCAGGAACAATGGATTCTTGACTCCTACCTTGGACATGCTTTGCAGAATCTTGCCGGGCATGGAGCCGATATAGGTGCGGCGATGACCACGGATTTCGGATTCATCTCGCACGCCGCCCAAGGCGACACGCACGAATTTGCGATTGACCGCTTTTGCAATACTTTGTCCAAGGGAGGTCTTGCCGACACCGGGAGGCCCTACCAGGCAAAGGATAGGCGCCTTTAGCTTATCTACGCGCTGTTGTACCGCGAGATATTCGACAATACGTTCCTTGACCTTTTCCAGGCCGTAGTGATCCGCATCCAGAATATTCTCAGCCGTACCCAGGTCGCGACTGATCTTGGTTTTCTTTCTCCACGGCAGACCAACCAGGGTCTCAATATAGTTGCGTACCACTGTCGCTTCGGCTGACATAGGTGACATCATCTTGAGTTTTTTGAGTTCGGCAGTTGCCTTTGTCAACGCGTCTTTAGGCATGCGCGCATCGGCAATGCGTTTTTCCAGCTCTTCAATATCGGCATTTTCGTCCTGTTCACCGAGCTCTTTCTGGATAGCTTTGACCTGTTCGTTCAGGTAGTACTCGCGTTGACTTTTCTCCATCTGGCGTTTGACACGACCACGGATGCGCTTCTCCACCTGCAGGATGTCTATTTCAGACTCAAGCAGACTCAACAGATGCTCCAGGCGTTCAGCAACACTGAACATTTCCAGAATCCTCTGTTTTTCTTCCAGTTTCAGAGTCAGATGGGCAGTAATAGTATCGGCCAGACGGCCGGCATCATCAATGGTTGCAAGCGAAGTCAGGATTTCCGGCGGAATTTTCTTGTTGAGTTTCACATACTGGTCAAACTGGGTGAAAACAGTTCGCATCAGAGCCTGGGTCTGGCTATCTTCTTCTGCTGGACTTTCAATTTTTTCCGTTCTGGCAGCAAAACATTCCTCGGTTTCGACGAACTCCACCACTTTGGCGCGATGCAGCCCCTCCACCAACACTTTGACGGTGCCGTCAGGTAATTTGAGCATTTGCAATACTGTGGCGACGGTCCCTACATCATAGAGGTCGTCCGCGTCAGGCTCGTCCTTATTCGGTGATTTCTGTGCAACCAGCAAAATCTGTTTTTCCTGATCTGAAGCCAGTTCCAGAGCTTTGACCGACTTCTCGCGACCAACAAACAAAGGAATGACAAGATGCGGGTACACCACGACATCGCGCAATGGCAATAGTGGGAGCAATCCAGAATCTGGAGAGAAAACCGGTAGTGTTTGTTCTGTCATGGAAATACTTTCAGTGTTGTCAGCAGCAAGGCAACATGCCGAACGCTGTTATACATCATGGGGCCATACCTGGGCACTTCAAGTGTCTGTGCCTCTATATTCTCACGTAAAACATAAAAAAGGCTGCACGAGGCAGCCTTTTTATTTAGCTCGCTGTTTCCAGCTTGGGCTCATCCGCATAAATCAGGATAGGCGGAGAGTCGCCCTTGATGACTCCCTCATCAATGACTACTTTGCTCAAGTTGGACAATGAAGGCAGGTCATACATGATTTCCAACAACGCATGCTCCATGATGGAACGCAAGCCGCGTGCACCAGTTTTACGCTCCAGTGCTTTCTTGGCAATCATGTGCAAAGCAGGCTCCCTGAATTCCAACTCAACGCCTTCCATCTTGAACAGCTTGGTATATTGCTTGGTCAAGGCATTCTTGGGTTCCACCAAAATGGTGACCAATGCGGCTTCATCCAGTGACTCAAGCGTGGCAACAGCAGGCAGGCGACCTACAAATTCCGGAATCAGGCCAAACTTGATCAGATCTTCAGGCTCAACCTCTCGCAGGAGATCGCCGACAGCACGAGTGTCCTCCTTGCTTTTGACCTCTGCACCAAAACCAATTCCGCCCCTCTCGGAGCGGCGGCGGATAATTTTTTCCAGCCCATCAAAAGCACCGCCACAAATAAACAGGATATTCGTCGTATCAAGCTGCACAAACTCCTGATTGGGATGCTTGCGACCACCTTGTGGTGGCACAGAGGCAATCGTACCCTCGATCAGTTTGAGCAATGCCTGTTGAACGCCTTCGCCCGATACATCGCGCGTAATGGATGGATTGTCGGATTTGCGCGAGATCTTGTCGATTTCATCGATATAAACAATACCGCGCTGAGCTTTCTCGACATCGTAATCACATTTCTGCAGCAGCTTCTGCATAATGTTTTCGACGTCTTCGCCCACATAACCCGCTTCGGTCAAGGTGGTGGCATCCGCCATGACAAAAGGCACGTCCAGCAAGCGGGCCAATGTCTGCGCCAGCAAGGTTTTTCCAGAACCTGTCGGGCCGATCAGCAGGATGTTGCTTTTTGCAATCTCGACATCATCCTTATCCTTTTGCACGCCCTGATCCAGGCGCTTGTAGTGATTGTAGACAGCCACAGCCAAATTTTTCTTGGCTTGTGTCTGTCCAATCACGTACTGATCGAGGATACCGCAGATTTCCTTGGGAATCGGCAACTTGCCGCTCTTGGGCTTAAGGCCGTTTTCATCCTGAATTTCTTCGCGGATGATGTCATTGCACAAGTCAACGCATTCATCACAGATAAAAACAGATGGGCCGGCAATCAGCTTACGCACTTCATGCTGGCTTTTGCCGCAAAACGAGCAATACAGTAATTTTTCGCCCTCGGCTTTTGTGGTCATCAAACTATCCTAAATAAACTTAAATATCGTGTCAGGCAGCATCCGTGCGGTTGGCAAGCACCTTATCCACCAAGCCGTAAGCCACTGACTGCTCCGCGCTCATGAAATTGTCACGGTCTGTATCAAGAGCAATTTTTTCCACAGGCTGGCCAGTATGGCTCGCCAGGATGCGGTTAAGCTTCTCGCGCAGAAACAGGATCTCCTTGGCATGGATCTCGATATCGGATGCCTGCCCCTGAAAGCCGCCTAGCGGCTGGTGAATCATGACGCGGGAATTCGGCAAGCAGAAGCGCTTACCCTTCGCTCCTGCCGTCAACAGCAAGGCGCCCATGCTGGCCGCTTGACCGACGCATAAGGTGCTAACGTCAGGCTTGATAAACTGCATGGTGTCATAAATACCCATGCCGGCAGTTACCGAACCACCAGGGGAATTGATATAGAGATGAATATCCTTGTCAGGGTTTTCCGCCTCCAGAAATAGCAACTGAGCAACCACCAGGTTCGCGGTGACATCATTGACCGGGCCGACCAGGAAAACAATGCGCTCTTTCAACAGCCGGGAATAAATGTCGTAAGAACGCTCGCCACGGCCACTTTGCTCCACAACCATAGGGATATACCCAAGGCCTTGAGCTTCAAACTGGCTTTGCGCAGTTGCAGGATAATGCATCATTAGCTATTTCCCATCAGGTCATCGAACTTGACTTTTTTATCAGTCACCTTGGCTGATTTCAGCACCCAGTCAACCACGTTTTCTTCTGTTGCCAATGCAGCTGGTTCATCCAGGCGCTTGGTATCTGCGTAGTACCAGGACACCACATCCTCTGGACGCTCAAAACTTTGCGCGAAAGTATCCACCATGCCGCGAACCTGATCAGCAGTAGCTTGCAGGTTATTGGCGTTGACAATCTCGGAAAGCACCAGGCGCAGCGTAGCGTTGCGCTTGCCCTGCTCTTCGAACATTGCAGGCTCCAGGTTCACATTGGACAAATCAACGCCGCGTTGTTTCAGGTTGTTCTGTGTCGACTGCATCAGTCGACCAATTTCCGCATTGATAAAGGCTTTTGGCAACTCAAGCTCGCTGGAGTCAATCAATGCCTGGAATACCTGCTCCTTCAGCTTGGCGCGCACGCGCTTTTCCACTTCCTGCTTAAGGCTGGCAGTGATTTCCTCGCGCATCTCTTCCACGTTGCCATCTTCCACACCCAGGCTGCGGGCAAAGTCTGCATCAAATTCAGGCAACTTGGCTTGTTCAACGGTATTGAAGGTGACATCGTAGCTGACAGTCTTGCCTGCAAGTTGTTCAGGGCGATGATCTGCCGGATAAGCAATTTCGAATACCTTGTTGCTGCCTGGCTTGTTGCCGGAAAGCTCGTCTTCAAAAGCCGGGAAGCGACCGCCTTCGCCAATAATGAGGTCCAGGCCGTTTGCATCGGTGCGCTCGACTTCCTGACCGTCAATGGAAGCAATCAAGCTGATGTTGATCTTGTCGCCTTTCTTGGAGGCACGCTTGACCGGCTCGAAAGTGGCGCGCTGGCGCAGCAGGACATCTATGGTTTTCTTGACTTCGGCTTCACCGACTTCCAGTACCGGACGCTCGATCTTGACCTTGGAAACGTCACCGACCTTAACTTCAGGGAATATCTCAAAGGTTGCGATATATTCCAGCCTTTCGTCGGTTTCCGCATAAGGCTTGTGTTCAATGTTGGGGTATCCAGCCACGCGCAGTTTGTTCTGCTGAATAGCATCATTGAAGCTGCGCTCTACTGCATCGGTAAGCACCTCGTTACGTACCTGCGCTCCGTACTGCTGGCGCACCATGTTCAATGGCACCTTGCCAGGGCGGAAGCCAGGCATCTTGGCGGTGCGAGCCAAACGATTGATGCGCTCATTTACTTCGGATTCCAGTGGCTGTACTGGAAAGGAAACCGTCATCCTGCGTTCGAGATTGCTGATGGTCTCAACGGTTGCTTGCATCTGCTGTATTCCTTAAATCGAGATTTTGATCGTAACGCCCCGCCAACTATTTGGCTTCATGGCATCAATCAAGTAGTTGAAATTAAACAATTGCAAAACTGGAATCAGTTCTGCACCAGCATTCGGCACAACTTAATGTTTGTTAAAGGAGATTAAGTCGAACATGAATATTAACTGTGAATTCTAGCATAGCTGTTTGCAAAACATAATGCTGGAAATGATGATCTGACTGATGTAGTGACGAGGCGATTGATCAATTGCCTTTGAAGAGGAAAGGGAGGCAAAACAGAAACGGGGCGATTCTCATCACCCCTGGAACCTGGCTAAGCCTTTTGAATATGCGAAGCCTGTTTCCCTTTGGTTGTCTGGGTGATTTCAAACTGCACCCTGTCGTTTTCTCTCAGACTTTTATAACCAGTGGCCTGGATTTCTGAAAAGTGGGCGAACAGGTCATCTCCCCCATCATCTGGAGAAATGAAGCCGAAACCTTTTTCATTGTTGAACCATTTGACCGTACCGAACGCCATGCTATTTCTCCCGAATCATTTGAGTGGTGAAGGCAATATCAAATTGCCACCTCATGCTAAAGCAGGCGCTTTCAGGAGCGGATAGGAGGTGGCTGATTATGGTGTAAGAATTATCTGGCACGAAACCAGCGCCGGCTCGCGGCGCCGGCTGGAGATGCGACACTTACTTGCGTTTGGATTCTGCCTCTTCGATCAGGCGGGCTGCCCTCTCTTTACCGCCCAGGCCAAAGGCTATGGCGAGCGCCAGGAAGATGGCGCCAAAGACGATGACGAACAATGCTGTCAGCAATTGGGTGCCGATATCGAGCTGCTCAAGGGCAACAAACAAAGCAAATATCTGGATACCGTATTCCGTAGTGGTACTGATTCTTAATGCACCATCGTATTTCATGCCATGCAGCCAGGCAAACACCAGGCGGTTCACGAAACGAGCAAGCAAAGTGCCGAAGATGAGCACCAGAATGGCCACAATAATTTTAGGCAGATAGTTGGCCAGGTTATTGAGCATGTGGGCCACTTCGGTCAGGCCCAGGGTGTTGGCGCCGGTAATCACAAATAAGAGAATTACCAGCCAATAAACAACCTGGCTGATCACACCGCTCAGAGTAAGGTCGAAATCACCATGTTTCAGGAATGCTTCGAGACCGGAGCGATCGGCAAACTTATCAAAATGGGCTAACTCAAGCACTCGTTTGACACCCAGGCAGGCAATTTTGGCGCACACCCAGCCAAATCCCAGAATGACGATAACAGCCAGCATCTTGGGGAAAAACGTGGCGACCTGGGACCAGAACTCGTTGAGAGATGAGAGGAAAATATCAATCTGATGTTGCATGTGCACACTCCTTATATTGATTTAAGCTTTTATAATCAAAGCTTTGTGTGAGCCAATGCAGCTGCTTGGCGAGGTTAAACAAGGCGCATATTTTCGCGTAAATGCCAGGACATCGCAAACCAAAAGCGCACTTTTATTAAAGTAATACTTAATCAATTTCCTTTAAGATTATGATATTTATCTAATATTTTTTATTAATTTCGCAAGGCTACTGTGAAAGCTTGCCAAGTTGTAACCGCACCTCGGCAGCCAGTTTTTCAGCACCTACCGCCTCACAGATATCCAGCGCCTGCTGGAAGGACTCCTTGGCTTGTGAAGTTTGTTGGGAAGCTGCATAGGTCATTCCCAAGTAGAGATGGCTTTTAGCGAGCCAATAGGCATCTTCCGCTTCGCGAGCTTTATTCAATACCCTGTTGATATTCTTTTCCGCATTGGCAAACTCTTTGGCCTGAAGATGATAATGGCCGAGTTCCAGCCCTGCATTGGCATATTCATCAAAGCTGCCATGAGATGCATACATGACCACTGCTTGCAGTTGATATGGTATGGCTTCCTCATAACGGCCCTGTGCCGCTTCCAGTTCGGCAAGATGATAATTGGCATCTGCCCGCTCGCTATAATTACCAGCCAGCTTGAGCGCTTGTTCATAATGTTGTTTGGCTGGCGGAAACTGGGCTGCTTCCACCAGCAATTCCCCAAGCAAAAGATGAGATATAACTTGGAATTTCTGGTTTTTTTCTTGCTCAGCCACTGTCAAGGCAGCCTCGTAGCTAGCCTGGGCTTGCGCTGGTTGCATGCCAGCCTTATAGGCATGGCCTTTAAAAATGTGACCCAGCAGATGTTGATGCGGATTAGCCGCGGCGGATTCAGCAGCCGTAAAACTGCTGATGGCGGCTTGGCTGTGCTCCAGCTTTAACTCTGCCCTGCCCTTGCATAGTAAAATTTCATAATGGTTTGGGATCTGAACAAGAGCCAGCTCGGCCTGCCTGATTGCCTCCTCTGCCTGGCCTTCACCCAGCAGTTTCAGACAGTTATCTGCCGAGGCAGCAAAGGCAGAAGTCATGGCAGAGCCGGTCAACAGTAATAGCGTCAGTCTTGCAGCGAGCATGCTTACTCCAAGTATTGATTCCAGTCATGCACGGTAGCGCCGCGCGCGAAAAATTCCGGGTTGAGGATAGTGTCCTTGCGATTGTAGTAAAGACGTAACCCATGACGGTCAACCAGCTTACCGCCCGCCTGCTCCAGAATACATTGCGCTGCTGCGGTATCCCACTCGGCAGTTAGCCCCAGCCGCGGATACATATCGGCTTTTCCTTCGGCAACCAGGCATATCTTGAGCGAACTGCCCATATTGATGATTTGGGGCGCCCCATGTTGGCTGCTGATATGGCGCAACATCGCCTGGATTTTCTGCCCTGGGTGAGCGCGGCTGGCGGCAATGGTGATATTACCCAAGTCCAAATGGCGAGCGTGAATGCGTTGGGGCGGCATGCCGCTCTGTTGTTTGTATGCTCCCTGCCTGTTTGCGTAGTAGCATAAATCCAGCGCTGGGGCGTATACCACGCCCAGCACGGGCTGCCCATGGTCGATAAGGGCGATATTGATACTGAATTCGTCGTTGCGCTTGACGAATTCGCGCGTACCATCCAGTGGATCCACCAGCCAATACCGCTGCCAACATTTGCGCTCCGTATAGGGGGCAAGCTCGCACTCTTCGGAAATCAATGGCAATTCCGGGCATAAATCTCGCAAACCTTGACTGATCACCCGCTGAGCGGCCAGGTCGGCCTCGGTCAGTGGAGACTGATCATCCTTATGCTCTACGGCGAAATCGCTCTGGTATACCTGCATGATGGCCGCTCCGGCCTCATGCGCCAACTGAATCACTGCTGGGAGAAAGTCATCGTTCATTCTGTCAGCAGGGACAATAGCCCAGCCTCATCCAGGATAGCCAAGCCAAGCTCCTGGGCCTTGGCAAGCTTGCTGCCTGCCTCACTGCCGGTCACCACATAGCTGGTTTTCTTGGAAACGCTGCCACTTACCTTGCCGCCAGCAGCCTCGATACGTTCCTTGGCTTGTTCCCTGGATAAGGTGGGAAGCGTGCCGGTCAGTACGAATGTCTTGCCTTCCAGCTTGCCGCTGCTGGCAGGTTGGCCTTCGTTTTCCTCCCAATGCACGCCGGCATCAGTAAGCTTCCTGATGACTTCACGGTTGTGTGTTTCGGCAAAAAACTCCGCAATCGAATTAGCTACCACCGGCCCTACATCCGGCACCTGCTGCAAGGAACCCGTATCCGCCGCCTGCAATGCATTGAGGTTGCCGTAATAGCGCGCCAGGTCCTTGGCAGTAGCCTCGCCCACATTGCGAATGCCAAGTGCGTAAATAAAGCGGGCCAGTGTGGTTTGCTTGCTCTTTTCCAAAGCATCCAGCAGATTCTGCGCGGATTTTTCCGCCATGCGGTCAAGATTTTCTAGCGTCCCAAGGTCAAGCTGGTAGATATCGGCCAATGTTGCCACAAGCTGACCATCCACGAGTTGGTCGACGAGTTTTTCTCCCAGTCCTTCAATATCCATCGCGCGGCGAGAGGCGAAATGCAGCATAGCCTGCTTGCGCTGGGCCGGGCAGAACAGACCGCCCGTGCAACGCACGGCAGCTTCATCTGGCAGGCGCACGGCGTGGGAGCCGCAAATCGGACATTGGTGGTTGATGGCTTCCAGTAAGATATAAGGCTGCGAGCCCGGCAGACGCCTATCCTGGACGACAGATACTACTTCAGGAATCACATCACCGGCACGGCGCACGATGACAGTGTCGCCAATACGGACATCCTTGCGGTCGATTTCATCCTGGTTGTGCAAGGTGGCATTGGTGACGGTAACGCCGCCAACGAATACTGGCTGCAGGCGCGCCACCGGCGTGATGGCGCCCGTGCGCCCCACTTGCACCTCAATCTGCTCCAGCACGGTCATTTCTTCCTGTGCCGGGAATTTATGCGCCACGGCCCAATTGGGTTCGCGCGAGCGAAAACCGAGTTCACGCTGCAAGTCCAGGCGGTTGACTTTATATACCACGCCATCGATGTCATAGGATAACTGATCGCGTTTGGCAGCGATGTATTGGTGGAAGGCAGCCAGAACATCCGGCCCTTGGCCTACCACACACTCGCCGCAGACGGGCAGCCCGAATGCCTTGATGGCATCCAGCACTTGCGCATGCGTGGACGGCACTGTCCAGCCCAGCGTTTCGCCTAGGCCATAGGCAAAAAATGACAAAGGCCGTTGCGCAGCCAGGCGCGGGTCGAGCTGGCGAATACTGCCGGCAGCGCCGTTACGCGGATTGACCAACGCAGGCTTGCCGTGCTCGCGCTGACGGGCGTTGTAGCGCTCGAAATCAGGGCGGCTCATATAGACCTCGCCGCGCACTTCGATCACCTCCGGCACGTCGCCATGCAATTGCAGAGGAATCTGCCGGATGGTGCGAATATTATGCGTGACATCCTCACCGACTTCGCCGTCGCCGCGAGTGGCTGCCTGTACCAATTTCCCCTGTTCATAACGCAAACTCAAGGCCAGGCCGTCGAATTTCAGTTCCGCGGCATATTCAATGGGCGCATCCTCTGGCAGCAATCCAAGCTTTTTGCGCACACGCGCATCGAAGTTATAAGCGCCTTGCGGCGTGATATCGGTTTCTGTTTCAATTGATAGCATGGGAATGCGATGCCGGACTGGCATCAGTTCGCCCATGGGAGCACCACCGACGCGTTGCGTGGGCGAATCTGGCGTCAGCAGCTCCGGGTGTTCGTTTTCCAGTGCCTGGAGCGCGCGAAACATCCGGTCATATTCACTGTCCGGCACGCTGGGCGCATCCAGCACATAGTATTCATGATCGTAGCGCCGAAGGGTGGCGCGTAACTCTTCCGCCGTTTTCAGCAACTCCGGCGGTTTAGTAGCAGGTTCCTGCTCAGGAAACAGTCCTGTTTGCATATCCGCCATGTCAGGAGAACAGGCGCAAGGCATAAGCCTGCCCTGGCATAATGCCGTGCGCAATCATCTTGTCGTGAATCAGCTTGACCTGCTGGCGGATCTTGTCGATCTGCATATCGTTGAGCGCGCGTTGCTTGTCGTCCACCAGATGCGCCCCCAGGCTGTGCTCCATCTGTCGGGCTAGCAACACCATGTGGTTATAGGCTTCAACATAGTTTTGCACCCGCGGGATATCCAGCTGGAAAATCAGTCCGCGGATAACTGAAGTACGCAGCATATCCACGCCGAATGGCTGGTTGTCCTGGTTTACCACGGAGAACAGCACATGCGGATTGCCGTCGCCATTCTCTGCCACATAATGATAAGCGCCATCCTCGCCCAGCGACAGGCCGCCGGCCTCGGCAAGGCCACGGAGCTTGGTGCCGGTAAATGATCCATTTCCCTGCACCAAGTGGAAACTCACCAGTTGATCCACCTCGATGCAGAATTGGTCAAGCTCCCTGGCCTGTTGCAATGCATTGTCCACATTCAGCCATTCCAGGCTGGCACCCAGCGCTTGCGCCAACTCTTCCACTGCCAGGTGAAAGCGCGACAAGGTACCGGTTGAAACAGCGCCTGCGCGGTCTGCGAGCTGCAAGCTGCAGACGGCAGCATGGAAATGAGCGGCTTCCTGTTCCCGCGTCAGCAGGTGCCAGCGCTGGTCGTCACCCAAGCCATACGCATACACCGGCTTGTCGATGTCCGTGATGGAGAGCAAGAATTCACGCAATGCCTGGCCGCTGGCAGGAGCAGCCAGGGAAAGCACGGCGACCAGGTCGATTTCGGGATTCACTTCCGGCGGAATGGTAATGACGGGAAGCGTGACTGGCTGGGGAGAAAATTCCGGCTCAGTCTCATGGTCAAGCTGTGTCGAAGGCTCATCTTCCCACGGTGGCAGTTCCTCTGTAGCGGCGGGAGCATAATCTGTGATGCTAGGCTCAGGTGTGGAAGGGGCAACAGGCACTTCAGGTTCGTATGACGCTTCGTATTGATACTCATCAGCTTGCCGGGCTTGCTGTTCAACCTCGGATTGCTCCTGGAGCTCCTCGACAGGCGCATCATCAATATCCCTGACCATGCTGTGGTCGATATGGAATTCCTCATTGCGGACCGCGCGGGCCTCTTCCATCAGCGCATCGTACTCAGGCTCATCCAAGCGCTTGAATGTTTGCCGGAATTTGCGTTCCTGCCACCAATTGAAGGCAAGTACGGCGCCAATGATAAGTGCGCCCAGCCCCAATAAGGCCCAATGTAGATCAGTCATTATTTTGATACTCCACGCTTTTTGATCTGCTTAAGTGATCCTGAACTTGTTAAACATGTTGAATGCGCTTTTGGCGTCAAGGGCGGCGTTCCCATCATGTCGCTTCATGCATTTGCAATGCGGCAGCGATATCCACTTCCACAATACGTGAAACGCCGGATTCCTGCATGGTGACCCCCACGAGCTGCTGGGCCATTTCCATGGTTATTTTATTATGGCTGACAAATAAAAATTGCGTGCGCTCGGACATTTTTTTCACCAAGGCGCAAAAACGCTCGGTATTGCTGTCGTCCAACGGCGCATCCACTTCATCCATGAGGCAGAACGGCGCCGGATTGAGCCTGAATAGCGCGAATACCAGCGCTAGGGCCGTCAATGCCTTTTCGCCGCCGGACAGAAGATGGATTGTACTGTTCTTTTTGCCGGGTGGTTGCGCGAATACCTGCATGCCGGTATCCAAGATTTCGTCGCCCAGCATTTCAAGCTTGGCCTGACCTCCGCCGAATAGCTCGGCGAATAGTTCAGCAAAATTGCGGTTGGCCTCGTCGTAAGTGTGCTGCAAGCGGCTGCGAGTCTCACGGTCTATGCGCCGTATCGCGTCTGCCAGCGTGGTAATCGCCTGCTCGAGATCCGCCGCCTGGCTATCCAGATAATGCTTGCGCTCGCGTTCGCTTTCGAGTTCCTGCAAGGCCGCGAGATTCACCGGGCCGAGCGCTTCGATATCCTGCCCCAGGGAAGCAATCCTGCGCTCAAGGTCGGAAGCCTTGGTATTGGCAGTCAGACCATGCACCAACTCGCCCTCATCCAAGCCGCATTCCTGCAAGCTCTGCTGGCATTGCTCAAAATACAATCTGGCTTGCTGCTCATTCAGGCGAGATTGTTCCAGTCTGTCGCGCAGCGGATGCAGCGATTGTTCGCACTGCATGCGGCTGCGCTCCTGTTGCTGCAATACATGCTCGGTTTCAGCCAGGGCATCGCGCGCGTTTGCCAGTGCCGCCTCATGCTGATGCTTGAAGGCAAGCGCAGCTTCCAGGCTGGCCTTCAGGTTTTCCAGGTCTGAAACCGCGAGCAATTCCAATGTTTCCTGACGGCGGGCAGCAATACCCTGCTGCTCTTCCTGGATCGCACTCAAGCGGTGTTGGCTATCCGACAAGCTGGTGGCCAGCAATTTATGGTTGAACGTTTTTTCCTGCGCTGTGCGTTCGGCTTTTTGCCAGGCGGCGCGTGCCGCGCTCAATTCGCTTTCCATGGCATTGCGTTTGGTTTGGGCTGTTTGGCGCTGGGTTTGCAACTGGCTGAGCGATGCTTGCAACTCATCAAGTTTTTGCCGCTGCTGCTGACACTCCTGCTGCAACTGTTCCTGTTGTACTGCGAGGCTAGCAATATCCTTTTCCAGACCTTGGCGGCGCTGGGCGACATGCTGCTTTTCCTGGGTTAGCTGCTGAATCTGCAAGCTGCGCTGATGCTGCGCCTGGCTGGTTTGGCGTAATTGCTGCTGCAGTTGCTGTTGCTGCTGGCGTTGTTCCTGCTGTTTTAGTTCTGCCTCTTGCAAGGCATTTTGCGCTTCCTGCAAGAGCCGGCGCATCTCCGGTAACACAGCTTCCAGCGCATCAAGGTCACGCTGGCGTTCCAGCACGCCATGCAGTTCCGAATTCTGCACATGCAGGCTAATGCTATGGCGATCATATATATCGCCAGCAGCAGTAACCACACTTTGCCCTGGCGGTAGCGATATACATATCGCCTGCGCTTCAACTGTGGTTTGCGCGATCAGCACATTGTCCAGCCAATGAATGATCAAGGCGTGCACTGCTGAGTCCTGCACTTCGACCATGGTGCTCAAGCGCTGTGCCGTAGCCGAAACAACGTCCCCCTTATCAGGCAGGGCCAACACCAGCGCAGCAGGCGGGCGCTCTGCGACCAGTGATAACGGGTTCTGATTTTGCGAAGCCATCAACGCATTGAGCCGAGCACCCAATACCGCTTCCACTGCGGTTTCCCAGCCGGGTGTGATCCTGATCTTTTGCCACAGGCGTTCGCACCCATCCAACCCTTGGTCGCGCAACCAGCTTTCCAATTTTCCTTGCTGGCCCAAAGAGGCTTGTATCTTGCGCAGAGAGGCAGCTTCAGCCTCGGCCTGGGTCAATTGGCGCTCGGATTGCTGCATGTTCTCGCGCAATGTCTTGATCAGCTCAGCCTGGTGGGATTCCAGTTCCCTCAGTTGCTGTAATTGTTGCTCCCGCTCAATTTGCCAGGCTGTGCTTTCCTTGAATTCAGTTTCCAGTTTATGCAGTTTGGTTTCATCCGGCAGCCTGAGATTGTTTAATTCCTGACGCAAGCGCTGCAACCGTTGGCTGATATCGGAGAAGTTACGCTCGGCATGCCTGATATTGGTATCTTCCAGGCGGATGGCCTGCTCAGCTTCATGCATGGCGCGCTGCGCCGCCGAGTGGATATGCAGCGCGGACTGGAAAGCCCGATCCATTTCAGGCAGCTTTTGCTTCAATGCCGCTAGTTGCTCGGCAGCATCCGTTTCTTCCTGGCTGGCAGTGTGATGCTGTTGCTGCAGGCCGGTTAGTTTTTCACTTACCTCAAGATGCTGCTGTCCTAGCTTAAGCGCCTGAGCATCAATCTGCTGCAACTGCACCTGCAAACGGGAGTGGTTTTCCTGCGCATGACGCAGTTGCTGTTCGTAGCGGGAGACCTCCGCATTGGCTTCATAATAGGCGGCTTGCGCGGCCTGCAGACCGGCGGATGCCTCGTGATGCCGCTGGCGCAAGGATTCCAGTCCGCTTTCTGCCTGGCGCAGTGCTGCCATTTGCGCCTCCAACTCGATGCCCAAGCGGTTCACAAGGGCCTGGGCCTTCTCCCACTGCATGCCGGCATCACGCTTTTTCAATAACCACAGCTGGCCCTGGGTAAGGCGCAGGCTGGATTGCAACCCTTGATATTGCAAGGTCACCGCAGCCTGGGACTCCAGCCGGGTAATCTGCTTATCCATTTCCTGGCTGATATCTTCCACCCGGACCAGATTTTCGCGGGTATCGCGCAAACGGTTTTCCGTCTCTCGACGTCGTTCCTTGTATTTTGAGATACCCGCGGCTTCTTCCAGGAATACCCGCATTTCCTCCGGCCGGGCTTCCACAATGCGGGAAATGGTGTTCTGGCCGATGATGGCATAGGCGCGGCCGCCAAGTCCGGTACCCAGGAACAAATCGGCCACGTCGCGGCGGCGCACCGCAGTATTGTTAATAAAGTAAGTAGAGCCTCTTTCCCGCTCGATCACGCGCTTGACGGATATTTCGGCATATTGCGACCACTCTCCCGCAGCGCCGCCAAGGCTGTTGTCAAAGATAAGTTCGACGCTTGCGCGGGAAGCCAGCTTGCGGTTGCCCGAGCCGTTGAAAATCACATCGTCCATCGACTCGCTGCGCATTTCCTTGGCGCTGGACTCCCCCAGCACCCAGCGGATGGACTCCATGACATTGGATTTTCCACAGCCGTTCGGCCCCACCACGCCCACGCGCTGGCCGTGTATATGCAAGGTGGTGGGATCGACGAAGGACTTGAAGCCGGCAAGCTTGAGGTGAGTAAGGCGCAATTGGTGGAGCTCTTGGCTATAATGACACTTTTTTGAACAACCCGATTTATACGGTAGCCCTTATGTCTAGTCAACCCAGCAAAGATTTGGAAACCTTCGACAACCCTAATCCCGGACGTGATTTCCATATCCATATGGAAATCCCCGAATTCACCTGCCTGTGCCCCAAGACCGGCCAGCCGGATTTTGCCGTGCTCTACCTGGACTACATCCCCGACCAGAAATGCGTGGAATTGAAGAGCCTCAAGCTCTATATCTGGTCCTTCCGCGAGGAAGGCTGCTTCCATGAGGCGGTCACCAACCGCATCCTGGACGACCTCGTAGCGGCGACTGATCCCAAATTCATGCGCCTGACCGCCAAGTTCTACGTGCGCGGCGGTATTTTCACCAATGTGGTCGCAGAACACCGCAAGCCGGGCTGGCAGCCGCAGCCCCGCGTCGAGCTGGCCGAGTTTGCATCGCAATCTAATATCCGCGGTTGATTCCGCCAGCGTGGCAGTGCTTTGCTGAGCAGCTCAAACGTCTGTTGCAAGAAAAATAGCGGTTTATTGATTTAAATTGCGCTGAGGCGTTGACAGGTGTCAGTTGGCTCATTAATATAGCGGCTCTTTTTCGGGGGTATAGCTCAGCTGGGAGAGCGCTTGCATGGCATGCAAGAGGTCAGCGGTTCGATCCCGCTTATCTCCACCAAATATGGAACCCGGTTTTCCGGGTTCCGACGATGAAGTCCCCATCGTCTAGAGGCCTAGGACATCGCCCTTTCACGGCGGTAACCGGGGTTCGAATCCCCGTGGGGACGCCATATTGATCCCGGCGTTGATCCTGTGTAATTAATCTTGCAGGTCACGCCGGGTTTCTCTTTAGTAACATACTCATTTCCAAGTCATCATTCCTACTCTTTCTCCAGACAGTGAACTGACACTCAGAGCTCATTTACTTTAGCAGTCTCTAATTCATTATGCTAAAACACGTCAAAATCAATTTAAATGAAATCAGAAATCTCACCAGCGATGAGCTAGACAAGATTGCCGCTGGCGAATCCATGATCTATAAAGGCCTTGTATCAGCCTATACCATGCAGGCAATCCGGTCAGAGCTTGAGAAGCGTCAGCTACAAGAGCAATTCGACGCTTTGAAAAAAGAAGTCGCCAAAGCAACAAAACCTCACCGGCTGATATGGGTTGGCGCCATAGCCGCCATTATCGGAGCGATATGCGGTCTTGTTGCGCTTGCTTTGGTGATTTCTGGCATGCTGCACTCCTGAATTCTGCCTGCTATCTGGTGATGGAAATCCCCAACCTGATCTGGGTATCTCTGTCTTGGTCGTAATCAAGTAATGTCTCGCCATAGCCGGAAAATAGCTGCAAATGCGCGAACGTGCCGGTACGGGAAAGGATGCGGTCGCTCAGGGGATAGGTAATGTCCAATTGGCCGGTGGCGTAGCCGCGCGTTCCCTGGCGATATAGTCCGGTGAGCATGAGACCATCCTCTCTACCATAACGTAATTGCCAATCTGCATAGCCCCGGTAATGCTGGATATCCGGATTTTCATCCTTGTCGAGATAGGTATAAATCTTGGGTGAGAAGACCAATTTTCTGCCGCTGGCAAAATTGATCTGCCAGCTGGGACGTATATAGGCAGTATTAAGGGAGCGCGAGTCGTTTCCGCCCTGCCCGTTTGATTCATGTTCCACGCCGATGCGCCAATGCGCGGGAAGCCAGCCGTGAGTATTGCCCGCCAAATGATAGAACAGACCGGGACGGTAACTCGTATCGCGGAATGGGCTGGAATCGCTGCCAAGATCCCACAAAGTCGTTTGGGTATAGCTGAAATAGAGATTGCTCAAAAATGGAGCGAATTGCGCCACCGAGCCTTTGGGTTCAAATGGGCGGTATTTAAAGCTGATCTGGAAACGCGCATCCCATCCATGCTCATTCCTATGACCAAAGAGGAAATAGACCGGCTCCTCGGCACTTAGTGCAGGCTCATCGTCAGGAGCTGCGATCACAACCTGCGGAGCAACATTTTCAGTGGTAGCAACCTGGGTGGAGTCCTTTGCTTCTGTCGCAATCACGGACTCGTTATTGGCTAATAGCAATACTGTGTTGGAAGGCTGTTCCGCCAGTGTAGCCCGCACCACGCCGACAAATGCCTGGCGAGGCATACCGCTATACTCCCGGCTGATCTGGTTTGCTTCGCTGCTTACGCGCGCAACCAGTTCAATGTCTTCATTACTGCTGCCGGCGCCTGAAAGCTTGATATGCATGCTGGCTGGCCATTCAGCAGCATTGCCAGGTTTGATTATCTTGAAGGATAGTGATTGCCCTACATTGATAGCTTCGCCTTGGGCGACAAGCAACCATTGATCTTCAGCCCATGCGTGAGATGACACATAAAGCATAGGCAAGCACATGATTGCTGCCTGTGCATATTGGATAAAAGACATGGGTATTCCTGATGAATAGTTAGGTGACAGATTAGCATGAACTTGTCATTGCTCAATTTTGTCAATAGATAAAGTAGATCAGGATAAAGGCAGAGAGTTTCCTCTTGTAACACACACGGATTTGGCATTATTGTCAATTAGCTTAACAACATGTGATTCGCAATCAATAAATTGCGATAAATAGAGTTCAGCAGCGCGTGGGAATGAAAGCGTAATGCTAATTACGCCCTGCTTGCATATATGACGATCAAGAGTATGATGGATCGCTGTCGAACACTTCCTTGAAATGACAGAGACGCA
Source organism: Methylobacillus sp. (assembly GCF_036844465.1). Taxonomy (NCBI): domain Bacteria; kingdom Pseudomonadati; phylum Pseudomonadota; class Betaproteobacteria; order Nitrosomonadales; family Methylophilaceae; genus Methylobacillus; species Methylobacillus sp. The sequence goes on along the minus strand of NZ_DAIUFW010000001.1, from coordinate 112,685 downwards.
ACACTCATTTGATTGATAGTTGTTAAGAATAGTAATGAATTTAAGCTGTAGGTATAGCTTCGTCCTACCATGTAATAGCAAATAAGCAATTATTTATTGTCAATATTTAAATCGAAGTTTATTTTATGAAAATCCCTATGCCCTCTCCTATTGAAAATGAAACATTGTATTTTTCATGCAAAGAGTTGGCCGAGATGCAATTGCCGGGGAAGCCAGGCACGCGCCAGGGTTGGGATGTGATTGTCAATGCGGAAAAATGGCCCTATATCGAAGTGGCAAGCCGTGGCAGAAAAGGCAAGACAAAAAAGTATCACCCGCCTTCAGCGCTGATGCAGTTAATCAACTGGCAGTACCCGGAGGGATACACTCCTCCGCATCACTATACGACCGGTTCCGGTGCCGCAAAACGTCATGTAGCCAATGATTACCTGGTAGATACAAGCAAAGTTGCCCGTTACAACAAGCCCAGTTATCACTATGAATCGCTGGATGAATACCTGGTGGAAAGCATTGATTTCAACCCGGCCAGCAACCAACTGGAAGCACCTTTTCAACACCTGAAAATATTCACGGTCAGGGGCACCAGTCTGGAGCCGTCCATGCTCGACGGTGATGAAATATTAGTGGATATGCGCTGCCGTGCGTTTGATGACAATGCCGTTTACGTGATCGGCCAGAATGACTTTATCCGCATCAAGCGGGTGCAGTTGCGGCTGGATGGCGCGGTCGTCGTGAGGAATGACAATGACGGCGATTTGCCGCCTGAAATCTATACCGCGGAAGAAGCCAAGGGTTTCAATGTGATTGGCAAGGTGATTCCATTCAAGTTTGGGCGCTTCAAGCTGTAGTACGCACAGCCGCTATCCGTTGCAGAATAGCGGGATTTGGCGGCAATTGAAGCAGTCCTTCCTCATACGCCACAATCTTCAGAAATAGTTTAAAAACATCTGCTAATTCATTGTTTTTTAGTAGAAATTCTGGATTTTTTGGCCGGCCATATTGCTCATGCCCCTGCATGAAAGTTTCATAAATCAGCACGCCGCCATGTACCAGGCTCCGAGCTAATTCTGGCAGCATTGGCCGGTGCAGGTAACGGCACACCACGATGGCATCAAACTGCTTGCCTGAATATGGCCAGCCGCCCTGCTCAAGGTCACATACCTGGGTTTCTATATCTGGGGCCAGGTTTGCCAATATCGCCAGCGCTCCTGCATCTCTATCTACCGCCGTCACCCTGAACCCCTGCCGCGCAAGCCAGGTGGCATTGCGCCCGGCGCCAGAAGCTACATCCAGCACCCTGCCGCGAGGCGGGATCAGATGGCTGTATTGCATCAGCCATGCTGAGGGAGATGATAGATGAGAGTCAACAACACTCATTTTCTAAGACTCAAGAATATGAATATGTTCCGTGCGCACTGCCAATCGCGCAGGTTGCCCAATGGCAAGAGGAATAACTGCCGGACAGCGCAGCTCCAGTGCATCGCTTGTTCCAGGCAGGGCAACGCTAACCAGCCATTGCGACCCCAGCTGGACCAGGTGCCGAATATTGCCTACCAGGTTCGCAGCTTCACCGGACGATACCAACAGGCTGATTGCCTCTTGCGGCACGCACCATTGCACGTTGCTATTGATCACCAAAGAGTGTGGTATTTCCAGCGTTTGGTCACCAACAGACAGCACGCTATAGCTGTCTGACACATGTATGACCCTGCCGGACAATATATTGTGCATGCCGGTCAAGGCCGCTACGTCAGTATTGATTGGTCGCTTGGAGACTTCATCCGGGGTGCCTTGTTGCAGGATGCGCCCCTGTCCCATCACGGCCAGGCTGTCTGCCAGCAATTGCGCTTCTACCAGGTTATGCGTCACCAGAATCATGGGAATGTTGAGCTGCGGCTTGAGCGTAGCCAAGGTGCGGTGTAAGCCATCCCGTGTGATGCTATCGAGCGCCGAGAATGGCTCATCAAGCAACAGGATGCTGGGATCAGCTGCCAATGCCCTCGCCAACGCCACCCGCTGCTGCTGGCCACCGGAAAGCTCTGCCGGTTTACGGTAAGCCAATGTTGACAACCCTACGCGCTCCAGCCAGAGCGTGGCGCGTTCTTTCTGCTCCTGCCGGGAGAGATGATGAAGCGCCGCGCGGATATTTTCTTCTGCCGTCATGTGTGGAAACAGGCCGTAATGCTGCGGTACATAGCCGATATGGCGTTGTTGTGGCTTCAAACGGATTGAATCGTTGAACCAAGTCTCCCCGTTGAGAGTGATGTCGCCTGATTCGGCGTGCTGCAACCCGGCAATCATGCGCAGCAATGTGGATTTACCGCAGCCGGAAGGCCCAAGCAATGCCAGCAATTCTCCCGCGCGGCACTGCAAGGCAACATCCATGGCAAACGGGCGGCGTTGCCTGAGATGCAGCTTGAGGTCAGAGGCCATGATAGCCCCCGCGCCTGCCAAAGCGCCTGGATAAACTGTTGGCAAGCGCCAGCACAATGATGGAAAACACTAACAATAGTAGCGACATGCTGCCTGCCGCATCGAAATCCAGCGCCTGGACCCGGTCGTAGATACTGATGGCGATGGTCTTGGTTTCACCGGGCAGGCTGCCGCCTACCATCAGCACCACGCCAAACTCGCCCAGCGTATGGGCAAAAGTCAGCACGATCGCAGTCACGATACCCGGCCAGGCAAGCGGCAGCTCCACCGTCAGCAAGGTACGCAACCGCGACATGCCGCAGCAGGCCGCTGCATCGCGCACCTCCTGCGGAATGGATTCAAAGCCGCGCTGAATGGGCTGCACCGCGAACGGAATGTTGACAATGATGGAAGCAATCAGCAGTCCGGAGAAATGAAATACCAGCAAATGCCCCGTCCACTGCATGAGCCATTGGCCAAGCCAGGACTGGCTGCCCAGACCGACTAAGAGGTAATAGCCCACCACGGTAGGCGGCAGCACCAATGGCACCGCCAGCAGCGCTTCGACCATAGGCTTGCCGGGAAAGCGGCAATAAGCCAGCCCGCGCGCTGCCAAAATAGCCAGCGGCACCAGGACCAATATCGTCATGATGCCAAGCTTGAGCGATAGCCCTAGTGCAATCCAGTCCATCAGCGCTTATTCGCCCGGCAAGGCAAAACCGTAACGGCGGAATACCTGTCGGGCGGCAGGCTGCTGGAGGAAGTCATAGAACGCCTGGGCATTGCCGCCAGCGTTCTTGAGCAACACCATGCGCTGGCGTTGCGGGGTGTGCCAGCTTTCGGGGATTTCGGCATATTTGACGCTATTGATCAATTGCGGGGATTTTACCAGCGATAACGCCACGATGCCGCCATCCGCGGAGCCACTGGTGGCGAATTGCGCGGCCTGGGCCACATTCTCGCCCAATACCAGCTTGGGCTGTATCTGCTCCCATAGTCCCGCGTGCTTCAGCACTTCCACAGCGCGGCGTCCGTAAGGTGCATGCTCGGGATTGGCAATCGCAAAGCGTTGCAGCTTACCTGCCTTCACTGCCGCCTGCAAACCCTTGAGTTCAGCATCTACCTCCAATGCTGCCTGCTTGGGCGCGACGATCACCAGGTGGCCGGTAGCGTACAATACGCCCTCATCCTTGGTTAAGCCGCCGGTATGGAGCTTGAAGACATAATCCTCATCGGCGGAGAGAAACAGCTCAAAAGGAGCGCCATGCGTGATTTGCGTGGTAATGGCGCCAGATGAACCATAAGTCACGGCAGGTTTCTCGCCACCCTGCTGCTCGAATGCCTGAACCAGTTCTTCCAGGACGAATTTGAGGTCAGCTGCTGCTGCAATGCGTGCCGGGTCGGCATGGGCAGCGAGGTTAAAAACCAGCCCCAGAAAAAAGGCTAGGCGCAGGATTCTGGATTTCATGATGGTGTGCTTTCTGTTAGCGAAAAGTATTTGGAAATGACTTCATTATATTTGGATTAATATAACGCAATATTATAATGAATCAAATCAGAAAAAGAATATGTTTATAAAAGCTCATCCACAAACCCAACTGGAATGGCATGAAGGTCAGCCCTATTCCTCCCAGTTCGGCGACGTGTATTTTTCGCGTGAAAGCGGGCTGGAAGAAACGCGGCATGTATTTCTCCAGCATAATCAGCTTGCCGAACGCTGGCAGGCGCTGAAACAGCCCAGCTTCACCATTGTTGAAACCGGCTTTGGCACCGGCCTCAACTTTCTTTGCGCCTGGCAGCTCTGGATGCGAACCGCTCCCACACGGGCTAGGCTGCATTTCGTCAGCATCGAGAAATTCCCGCTCAGCCATGCCGACCTGGCTCGCGCGCTTGCGCTGTGGCCCGAGCTTCAGCAATACAGCACCGCGCTGCTTGAGCAATACCGCCAGATCGTTCCCGGCTGGCAGCGGCTGGTATTCGACCAGGGCCGAGTACAATTGACCCTGTTGATCGGCGATCTGCATGAGTTGCTGCCACGGCTGCACAGTCATGCCGATGCGTGGTTTCTGGACGGGTTCGCCCCTTCGCGTAACCCTGATATGTGGCAGGAAACATTATTCGCCAATATGGCCACCCACTCTCATCGGCACACCACGTTTGCCACCTTCACCAGCGCCGGTGTCGTCAAGCGCGGCTTGCAGGATGCAGGCTTCGAAGTGCACAAGGTAGCGGGATATGGCCGTAAGCGGGACATGCTCTGCGGCAGTTTTAGTAAAAACGAACCCAGCAATATCCAGCCGCGGCAGGCTGTAGTCATCGGTGGCGGCATCGCAGGCACCTCGACGGCCCGCGTTCTTGCGGAACGTGGCTGGCAGGTCAGCCTGATCGAGCAGGAGTATGCGCTGGCGCAACATGCATCCGGCAACCCTGTCGGCGTGCTCTACCCTGCCTTGGCGCGTCAGGATATTCCACTGGAACGCTTGTCGCTGGCAGGCTATCTGCATGGCTTGCGCCTATTGCAACAACTGGGACTGGATGCAAAAAATCATGCGCGTTGCGGCATGCTGCAACTGGCTTTTGACGAACGTGAACTGGAACGCTGCCAAGCCATCACCAGCCGCGGATTTTCACCCGAACTCCTGCATTGGGTTGAGCAGGAAGAGGCCAGCCAGATTGCCGGAATACCACTGCAGTATGGCGCATTGCATTTTCCCGAGGCTGGCTGGGTCAGGCCCAGCGCCTATTGTGAGGCGTTGGCGTCGCATCCCAATATCACCCAGAAGCTCGCCACGCATGTGACCGATATCAGGCACCGGGATGCGGGCTGGCAGGTGTGGGCTGGCAAGCAATTGCTTGCTGAGGCCGAGATCGTGGTCATCGCCAATGCCGCGCAGGCTGCCCATTTTCCCCAGACCAGGCATTTGCCATTGGAGCAGGTGCGCGGCCAGGTCAGCCAGTTAAAGCCTATTGCCGGAGCGCCGGTGCTTAATACTTTATTATGCACCGATGGCTATATCAGCCCGCTGCTGGAGGATGGCTATTGCCTGGGCGCGACGTTTGTGCCGCACGATACAAATACCGCCGTTCGTAGAGAAGAACACATGCAGAACCTTGCCATGCTCAAGCACATGGCGCCTACGCTGCATGAGGCCTTGCTGCCGCAACCCCTGGAAGGCCGTGCCGCCATCCGTTGCACCAGCCCGGATTACTTGCCGCTGGTTGGCCCCATCCTGGATGCGCAGGCGCTGGAAGCAACACCGCCGCGCTATACTGCCGATCCCGCTTCCAGCCTGCCATGGCTGCCGGGGCTGTATGTCAATACCGGCCATGGCTCCAAGGGACTCACCACGGCCCCGATTGCCGCGGAAATGCTGGCCTGCGCCATTCACCATGAGCCCGCGCCAGTGGGGAATGAATTGCTTGCCGCGCTGGATCCCAATCGCTTCGCATTGCGCAAACTGGGATTGAAACGCCTGGCGCGCGGCCTGGCCTGTTATCCCGCATATCAGCAAGAGTGAACAGGCCGCCGGTTCGCCTGAATATGGTTTAATGCAGCCATGAATCCAGATCAATTATTTCATCAAGCCCTGGACGCTCATCGCCAAGGCAAGCTGCCGCAGGCAGAGAGGCTTTACCAGCAGCTCCTGACTATTGTCCCCCTTCATGCCTACGGCCTGCATTATTACGGCGTGCTGTGCCACCAGTCCGGCAGGCATCAGAAAGCCGCCGAGCTGATAGGTAATGCCATTCAGGTCAATCCCGGCGATGCCGACCAGCACAACAACCTGGGCCTGGCCTTGCGTGCCGCGGGACAATTCGAAGCTGCCATCCGGCAATTCCGTCAGGGGCTGACATTGGCTCCCGAGGATAGCGATCTTTGGCAAAACCTGGCCGGGGCATATCATGCGGCCGGCGACCTGTTATCCGCGAGAACAGCTTACCTGGAAGCCAGACAACGGTCGCCGCAAGACCCGGATCTCCATGCAGGTTTGTGCGCCGTATTGCAAACACTGGGCAATCAGGCGCATCAAACCGCGCATTTCGCCGATGCTGAGCGCTATTTCCGCGAGCTGGCCATGCTGCAGCCAGGCAATCCCGCCTGGCATTACAACCTGGGCAATGCCTTGCGCGAGTTGGGGCAGCCTGCCCAGGCAGCAGAAAGTTATCGCTATGCGCTGCAAATCGCGCCACAGGATGCCGATACCCACAACAACCTGGGAAATGTGCTGCGGGAATTGCAGCAATTGCCTGAAGCCATCGCTTGTTATGAGCGCGCGCTGGAGATCAAGCCCGATCTGTATCACGCCAGAGTGCACTTGGCGCACCAACGCCAGCATCTTTGCGATTGGCGATACCTTGATGCCGATGTGGCTGAAATCCGTAGCTGGGTCAATGAAATCCCGCAAGCGCAGGTTTCGCCTTTTGCCTTTCTCGCCATGCCAGGGACGACGCCAGCAGAACAATTGAGCTGCGCCAGAAACTGGACAAACCACCGTTACGGCCATTTACTGGCATGTCCTCCGCTGGCGCAACATACTCCGACGGTCAACCGGAAATTGCATATCGGCTACCTGTCCTGCGATTTCCGGCTGCACCCGCTGGCCTCCCTCGTCACGGAAATGTTCGAACTGCATGACCGTGATCAATTCGTCATCAGCGCCTATTCCTACGGCGTGGACGACCAAACGCCCGCCCGCCAGCGCCTGCAGCAGGCAGTGGATCATTTTGTCGATATCCGTCCTCTGTCATTGCAGGCGGCGGCTGAACGCATTCATGCCGACAAGGTGGATATCCTGGTTGACCTCACAGGCTACACCCAGTCCAGCCGCAGCGGCATACTGGCCTTCCGGCCCGCCCCCATCCAGGCTTCCTGGCTCGGATTCCCTGGCACCATGGGCGCGCCGTTCGTGGATTACCTGATCAGCGACGCCGTCATCACACCGGAAACAGACCAGGCGCATTACGCTGAAACGCTGGCATTGCTGCCGCACGCCTATCAGCCCAACGACAGCCAGCGCCCGGTAGCCGCCACGCCAAGCCGCGCATCCTGCCATCTGCCGGAAGGCGCGTTTGTGTATTGCTGCTTTAACCAAAGCTTTAAGATCACGCCGGATGTGTTCGCCTGCTGGATGCGCCTGCTGCAGGCCACTCCCGGCAGCGTACTCTGGCTGCTGGAGTGCCATCCACTTGCCAGCCAGAATTTAAGACAGTCGGCGGAACAGCACGGCATTGCGGCCTCGCGTCTGGTGTTCGCACCACGCATACCGCTGGACCAGCACCTTGCCCGGCACGTCCATGCCGACCTGTTCCTGGACACAGCCCCCTACAATGCCCACACTACCGCCAGCGACGCCTTGTGGATGGGGCTGCCGTTGGTCACATGCAGCGGCAGCACCTTTGCCAGCCGGGTGGCCGCCAGCCTGTTGCAGGCAGCCGGGCTGGGGCGTCTCGTGACAAGCAGTTCAGTTGAATACGAGGCGCTGGCTTTGCAGCTTGCGCTTCATCCGGAACTATTGCAGGAATACCGCCAGCACCTGGCAAACACCCGTGAAATCACGCCATTGTTCGATACGGCAGGTTTTACACAGGATATAGAAGCGCTTTATCGCAGGCTGGCGCAGCTCTATCATCAGGCTGCTGTTTGATACGCATGGCAATGCTATGCGCAAGCTTGCTCCCGGCGCCTTATGATAAAGTAGCCGCAAACAAAAAATCAGGAAGGCATCATGGCGGCAATTGATATCACCCCCATTCTCAAGTTCATGGTCGAAAAAAGCGGCTCTGATCTGTTCTTCAGCACCGGCACCACCATTCATATCGAAATCGACGGCAAGACTTCTCCCATCAATAACCAGGTCATGACGCCGGGCGCGGTCAAGGAAATCGCCTATTCCATCATGTCGCCCGCGCAACAAAAAGAGTTTGAACAAACGCTGGAGATGAATTTTGCCTTTAGCATGCATGGGGTCGGGCGCTTCCGCATCAATGTCTTCCGCCAGCGCGGCGAGGTCGCGATGGTGATCCGCTATATCAAGCACGTTATCCCCAGCCTGCAGAGCCTAGGCCTGCCCGAGGTGCTGAACGAGCTCATCATGCGCCAGCGCGGGTTGATCCTGGTGGTCGGTGCGACCGGCTCCGGAAAATCCACGACACTGGCTTCCATGATCGACCATCGCAACCGCACTTGCGATGGTCACATCCTTACCTTGGAAGACCCCATCGAATTCATGCACGAGCACAAGAAATCCGTGGTGGACCAGCGTGAAATCGGCATTGACACCCTGAGTTTCGAGAACGGCCTGAAAAATGCCATGCGGCAGGCGCCTGATGTCATCCTCATCGGCGAAATCCGCGACATGGAAACCATGAAGCACGCTATCGCCTATTCCGAAACCGGGCATTTGTGCCTGGCAACCCTGCATGCCAGCAATGCAAACCAGGCATTGGAACGCATCCTTTCCTTCTTTCCTCAAGACGGCAAGCAGGCCATCCAGCTAAGTCTTTCCCTCAACCTGGTGGCGATCGTGTCGCAACGCCTGTTGCCGGGCACCAAGGCCAAACGTGTCGTGGCTACCGAAGTGCTCATCAATACGCCTTATATTTCCGAGTTGATCCTTAAATCCAAGCTGGAAGAAATTAAGGATGTCATGGGCAACAACCGGGATATCGGCATGCACACCTTCGACCAATCCCTGTTCGAGCTATTCAGAAAAGGCGATATTACAGAAGACAATGCGCTCGCCAGCGCAGACTCCCGCAATGACCTGTCGCTCAAGATCCGCTTTGACGCCGAAGGCGCGAAAGGCGGGTTTGGAGACTAGCCTGGCTATTGCCCGAGGTCGTCTGCGTTTATAATGGGGCCCATGAATCCAGACCTCTACAAACTGCAACCCTACCCATTCCAACGCCTGCGCGACCTGTTCGCCGGCACAACGCCCAACCCGGAATACCAGCCCATCAATTTATCAATCGGCGAACCCAAGCACGCGACGCCAGCGCTGATTTCCTCCGCGCTGGCAGACAATCTGTCCGGGCTGGCTACCTATCCCACCACGCTTGGCATTGCCAAACTGCGTGAAGCCATCTCCGCCTGGATCGCCGGGCGCTACCAGATACCAGCATTGAACCCGGACACGGAGATCATCCCGGTCAACGGCAGCCGCGAGGCCTTGTTCGCCTTTGCCCAGACCGTCATCGACAGCAGCCTGCCGCAACCCGTAGTCATCAGCCCCAATCCCTTCTACCAGATATATGAAGGCGCGGCATTGCTGGCAGGCGCGGAACCCTATTTCCTCAATACCTTGCCAAGCAATGATTTCGCCATGGCGTTCGAAACCGTGCCGGAAAGCGTCCTGCAACGCACGCAACTAGTGTATGTCTGCTCTCCCGGCAACCCATCTGGCAAGGTATTGAGCCTGGAGCAATGGAAAGAAATCTTCGCCCTCTCCGACCGCTACGGTTTCGTGATCGCCGCGGACGAGTGCTATTCGGAAATCTATTTCGACGAAACCGAGCCGCCCTTGGGCGCATTGCAGGCCGCACGCCTGCTGGGACGCGACTACAACCGCCTGGTGGTATTCAGCTCGCTGTCGAAACGCTCCAACGTGCCGGGCATGCGCTCGGGCTTCGTCGCGGGCGACGCAAAAATCTTGGAGAAATTCCTGCTCTACCGCACCTATCACGGCTGCGCCATGAACCCGGCCGTGCAGGCCGCGAGCGTGGCGGCCTGGCAGGACGAAGTGCATGTAGTGGAAAACCGCCGCCTGTATGCCGAGAAATTCGCCACCGTCACACCGGTATTGCAGGAAGTGCTGGATGTGGAACTGCCGGATGCCGCCTTCTACCTCTGGGCCTACACCGGACAATCAGATACCGAGTTTGCGTTGCGGCTATACCGCGACTACAACGTCACGGTGCTGCCAGGCAGCTTCCTCGCGCGCGAGGCGCACGGCGTCAATCCCGGCCAGGGATTCATCCGCATTGCGCTGGTGGCTTCGCTGGATGAGTGCATGGAAGCAGCCAGCCGTATTCGTCAGCTTGCGCAAGCATATTGAATCAAGCTCTTAATTTAGCCGATTATTTTCATTTGCAGACTGCGATCCATTCATGTTGAAAAAACCAGAAGACCCATCGACGCCTTTGTCCACGCCTGTATCATAGGTGCACTGAAATAGATGGTGGCCCTGTTTGTTTTCATCCTCTTGCTTGGCTTGTTGAAGTAAGCCAGCGCCTCTCTTATAGCCAGCGTAGGGCGGCAATAACCAACGGGCATTGCGCCGAATTCCGCCTCTCCAATACACTCTCACTCATGGACTATCGGCGCATTTGGCATGCAGGCGGAACGTATTTTTTTACCGTCAACCTGCTTGCAGCGGCAACACAATGACTTGCTCATTCGGCATATCGACTTATTGCACCAGGTTGTCTCCTCTGTCAAACAGCGCCACCTCTTCATCATCCACGGCTGGGCCGTATTACCAGATCATCTGCATGCCCTGATTGAATTGCCGGTCAACGATAGCGACTATGCCACCCGATAGAGGTTGATAAAATCAGGATTTTCCAAGGCGATTCCACAAGTAGAATATCGTTCTACCGTGTGTCGCAGAAGAGGTGAGCGCAGTATCTGGCAAAGACGGTATAGGAGCATTGCATCCGCAATGAGGCAGATTATCGAGCGCATATGGATTACATCCATACCAACCCGATCAAACATGGCCTGGTTGCATAGGTGAAAGAATGGCGGTATTCAACATAGACAAAGACAGCATTAGTAACTCCGTTCACCCGCCCTCCCAAGCAAGTACAGCGTATTTGCGCTATAATTCAGGGTTTTATGGATCGTGCGCCATGAGCCGTGGATTTGTAAAAGAGGATGATCTTGAGCATGCAGGAACGGATTTACCGGAAAGACCGCTCAGCCCGCATCCCAATTACGTCACCCCCAATGGCCTCAAGCAACTGGAGCAACAAGCCGGCATGCTTGAGCAGGAGCGCGTGCCCCTCGCCCAACGCAAGGAAGACCCTGTTGCCCAGCAACGTCTTGCCATGATAGACCGTGATTTGCGCTACCTGCATGCCAGGCTGGAATCCGCCATCCCCGTCAAACCTGAGGATCAGGCAACCAATACTGTGCTGTTCGGCGCGACTGTAGAAGTGGAAGATGAAGATGGCCGCCCGCATACTTTCAGCATCGTGGGCGAAGATGAAGCGGATATCGCCACGAACAAGGTGAGCTGGATTTCTCCGCTGGCAAAGGCGCTGATCGGCCAGAAAATCGGTGACAGCGTGACCTGGCATCGTCCTGTAGGCGACCTGGAACTGGAAATTATCGCTATTTATTGATAGGAATTCTGTTTTTATGCATGTCATTGAAGCTATTGAAAACCGCCGCTCGGTCAAGGCGTATGATGCCAGCCACACGATATCCGAGGCAGAGATAGAGAAATTGATGTCGCTGGCCGTGCTGGCGCCGACGGCATTCAATATCCAGAACTGGCGCTTCGTGCTGGTGCAGGACCCGGAGCTGCGCAAGCAAGTGCGCGCCGCCAGCTGGGACCAGGCGCAAGTCACGGATGCCTCGCTGCTGGTGGTGCTGACGGCGGACCTGAAAGCCTGGGAAAAGGAACCGCGCCGCTATTGGCGCAATGCGGAACAGCCCGTGCAGGACTACCTGGTCAATGCCATCGACAACTATTACCGCGGCAAGGAGCAGGTGCAACGCGACGAGGGTATGCGCTCCTGCGGCATGGCGGCCGCCACGCTGATGCTCGCTGCCAAGGAGCTGGGCTATGACTCCTGCCCGATGGATGGCTTTGATTTCGACGCGGTCGCCAAGCTGCTCAACCTGCCTGCCGACCATATCCCGGCGATGTTTGTCGCTATTGGCAAGGGCATCCAGCCCCCTCGCCCGCGCGGCGGCCAGCTGGCACTGGATGAAGTTGTCATCCGCAACAAGTTTTAATTCATTGATCGATAGTTTTACTTTAGGAATACAACCGACGTGTTAATCGCAAACAATATCACCATGCAGTTCGGTGCCAAGCCCTTGTTCGAGAATGTCTCGGTCAAGTTCGGCGACAACAATCGCTACGGCCTGATCGGCGCCAACGGCTGCGGCAAGTCCACCTTCATGAAAATCCTGGCCGGCGTGCTGGAACCGACCGCCGGCAATGTCGCTCTGGATGTGAACGAGCGCATGGCCTTCCTGCGCCAGGACCAGTTTGCCTATGAAGACCAGCGTGTGCTGGACGTGGTGATGATGGGACACGAAGAAATGTGGAAGGCCAACGTAGAGAAGAATGCCATCTACATGAACCCGGAAGCCACCGAAGACGACTACATGAAAGCCGCCGAGCTGGAAACCGTGTTTGCCGAGTACGACGGCTACACCGCCGAAGCACGCGCGGGCGAACTGCTGCTGGGCGTGGGCATCCCCACCGACCAGCACAACGGCCTCATGAGTTCCGTGGCGCCGGGCTGGAAGCTGCGCGTGCTGCTCGCGCAAGCGCTGTTCGCCAACCCAGACGTATTGCTGCTGGACGAACCGACCAACAACCTGGACATCAATACCATCCGCTGGCTGGAAGATGTGCTCAACAACCGCGACTGCACGATGATCATCATCTCGCACGACCGGCACTTCCTGAACCAGGTCTGTACGCATACCTGCGATATGGATTACGGCACGATTAAGGTCTACCCCGGCAACTACGACGACTACATGGAAGCTTCCACCGCCGCGCGCGCACAAGCCGCCAAGGACAATGCCCGCGCCAAGGAAAAAGTGGCGGAACTGCAGGATTTTGTGCGCCGCTTCTCCGCCAACAAGTCCAAGGCCAAGCAGGCCACCAGCCGCCTGAAGATGATCGACAAGATCAAGATCGAGGAATTCAAACCCTCCAGCCGCCAATACCCGTTCATCCGCTTTGAATTCGATGAAAAGGAAAAACTGCACCGCCAGGCCGTGGAAATCGAGAAGCTCAGCCATGGCTACGACAAACCCTTGTTCAACGATTTCAACCTCATGGTGGAAGCCGGCGAGCGCATCGCCATTATCGGTGAAAACGGCGTGGGTAAAACCACCCTGCTACGCTGCATTGCAGGCGAGCTACAACCTAATCACGGCAGCGTGAAATGGGCGGAAAAAGCCAAAATCGGCTACTACGCGCAGGATCACGAATACGAGTTCGAGAACGGCGAAACGCTATTCGACTGGATGACATTGCATACCCAGCCCGGCGACGACGACCAGTCCGTACGCAGCATGCTGGGGCGCTTGCTGTTCTCTGGCGAGGACACCAAAAAATCCGTCAAGGTACTTTCCGGCGGTGAAAAAGGCCGTATGCTCTATGGCAAGCTGATGCTGGCCCGCACCAATGTGCTGCTGATGGACGAACCGACCAACCACATGGATATGGAGTCCATCGAAGCGCTGAATACGGCACTCGATCGCTACAAGGGCACCCTGATCTTCGTCAGCCATGACCGTGAATTTGTCAGCTCGCTGGCCACCCGCATCCTCGAAGTGAAGCCAGATGGCATCGTCGACTTCCTCGGCAACTATGAGGACTACCTCGCCAGCCAAGGTGTTGAATAACGCCGCCATAAGTAGTGAAACAAAAGGGTTGCCTAGGCAACCCTTTTTTATTGCAGCGATTGTGTAGCTGGCATCCGCCGCATCAGCATCAGCCTGAGAAATACTTACTGGCAAACACACTCAGGCCGCAGGCCACGCTGCCGTGCATATTGCCGGAGACGAACGGCACGGCATCGCCGACCACATTGCGGATCACCTGCTGAATGACGGGAGAGACGGCGGAACCGCCGGTGAGGTAGATTTTGTCGATACGCGCTTCGCTGGCCTGCCGCGCGTCCTCGATTACCTGGTGGATTTTCTCGGTGGAGCGCGCGATGGCCTCGCGGAAATCATCACGGGTGACAGGAACTTGCAAGCCGTCTTCCACATAACCCAGCGGCAACACATGCGCATCAACTTCTGAGAGGGCGATTTTCGCCAGCTCAGCGCTGCGCACTAAGTGGCTGCTGAGTTTATCTAGCCAGACCTTGTAAAGGCGCTCGCGCTCCAAGCTCGCCTTGCCATGCACCGGCATTTCGAACCTGGAATAGAAGGCTTGCTGGCTGGGGATGCTGCTCACGGAAATGGCATCGAACGCCTTGTGGTGCAACTCGTCCGTGCCGCGCCCGAACAGCGGCATGATGTTGTGCCAGCCCAGATTGATGTCCAGATCCACCCCGCCGATGCGGTTGCCGGAATACGCCAGCAAGTCGTCACTGCGTTCGCGCTTTTCCCGATAGGAAGGCCCAACCTTGACCACGGAGCAATCAGTAGTACCGCCGCCGACATCGACCACCAGCAACACTTCATCTTCTGTCAGCCACTGTTCATAATCCAACGCCGCCGCCAATGGCTCATACATGAAGACGATGTCCTGCAGCCCAGCTTCCGCCGCCGCGTGCTCCATGATCGCCAGCGCCTGCTTGTCGCCCGCCTCTCCGCGAATGCCGTGATAGCGGATCGGCCTGCCGATCACGGCCTGCTTGAGGTCATACCCGTAAAACGCCCGCGCCTGCGTCAGGATATGCGTCATCATCCGGGCAATCACAACCTCGAAAAAATCCATCTGGTCTTTATTGAGGTCGCTGCCGAGAAACACCTTGGGCGACTTCATGAACAAGCCGTCGCCGGGGTGACGGATGTAGTTCTCTATCGCCTCCGTGCCGTACAGCAGGCCCTGCGCATTGCCCAATTGCTGGCGGATGGTGAGCGAGGCAATATCCTCATTCAGCTCGTGCTCGGAAAACGCGCGATAGATCGCGGAAGGCAAATACACGCTCCCCGGCTCAAGCTGCGCCTGGAGCACCTGGCCGCTTTTGACGACGCCGAGCGATGAGTTGGAAGTGCCGTAATCGATCCCGCAATGCATATGTCTATCTTCCGCCCGCTGGGCATCATTGCAAAGTGCGGCATTATACGCGGCAAACAGCAGGTCAAGGCCACACGCATGCCTGATTTCGAGTCAGGTACATTGCGCCGCCATCCTGCCTATCCGTACTCTTTCTAGCATCAAGTATCGTAATAGCCAGGGCTTTGATACACTTTCGCCTCACGTCCTGACCCTGCATTCGCCAACCTGCCCTTACCTCATGCCATCCCATCCCAAAACACAATTGCTCCAGGGCGTGCTGTACATCTTTGGCGCAATCTTCTTGTTTGCGGGCAGCGACGCGCTTTCCAAATATCTGGCTGGTTTCTATGCGGTGGTGATGGTGATCTGGATACGCTATGTCGTGCATAGCGGCCTCATGCTGACCGTCATGCTGCCGCGCTCGGGATTCGCGGTTTTTAAGACCCGGCAACCCGGCCTGCAACTGCTGCGCGGGCTATGCATGGTGGGCACCAACATGCTGTTCATTTCCGCCCTGCGCTATATCCCGCTGGCGGAAGGTACCGCCATCGTTTACCTCACGCCGCTCATCGTCACGGCGCTTTCCGTCCCCTTGCTGGGAGAACACATCACCAGGCTGCAATGGTTCGCCGTCTCGCTGGGCTTTATCGGCGTCCTGGTCATCCTCAGGCCGGGCGGCGCGCTCTTCACCCCGGTCAGCCTGCTGGCAGTGGGCGCGGCCTTCACCTTCAGCCTGTACCAGCTTATCACGCGCAAACTGAACACCACGGACAGCTCCGCTACCACCAATCTGCTCAGCGGGCTGATCGGCAGCGCCGTGCTCGGCTGCTTCGCACCCTTCTTCTGGCAAAGCCCCAGCGCTTATCACTCCATGCTGCTCCTGGCCCTAGGCGCCTCCGCCCTCGCCAGCCACCTGCTGCTGACCGAGGCCTACCACCACGCAAACCCATCCACCCTGGCGCCTTTCACCTATGCTCAGCTCATTTTTGCCGGACTTATCGGTTACTTCATTTTCGGCAACATCCCCGACCTGTTCGGCCTCATCGGCATCGCCATCATCTGCGCCAGCGGCATATTGGTGATGTGGCACCATCAATCCCGATAAGCCTTTTACCTGTCATCCCAGCACAATAAACGATCCTCCACTGCCAGCTTTGAAAGTTTTACTTGGAAAGACCCATCGGCTATAATCCGCGCTCCCGGAGAGGTGGCAGAGCTGGTTGAATGTACCTGACTCGAAATCAGGCATACGTGAAAGCGTATCGGGGGTTCGAATCCCCCCCTCTCCGCCAGAATACTGTAAGCCCTTGATTTCTCGGTAAATTATTGAGATTCAAGGGCTTTTTCATGCCAGTTGCACACCGGTGTTATACACTTCGGGGCATGGAAATGGCACGTATAGCACACACGTATAAGCATCCAAACGGGGTCTACTACTTCAATCTGAAGACCCCCAAAGCTCTCTCCGGTCACTTTCCCACACAGCTCATTCGCTTCAGTCTTAACACCAAAGACCCGCGCAAGGCAGCTGTACTCGCTGCACAACACTTCCTCCGATACCAAGCTGAGTTCGACAGCATCCGGGCTTCACTCGCTAAGAAAACGCTATCAGCAATGGTAGCAGAGATCGAGAGACTTACTGGTGTAGCAGCCAGCTGGCGTGAAGAAGCCCGGTACCACTTACAGCGTACCGAAGAGACCATTCAGCAAACCGAAGAGGCCGAAGAGCGAATCAAGGTAGCTCAGCGTCGACTTGCTCGTTTTTCTTGGTAGAGATAGCCAAGGCACATCAGGTCGCCTGTGCTCATGGCTCAGGAGTCACTTCCTGCGACCTTATGAACCGGACTAAGGTCTCGCCTTTGTCCGCGCAGTGAGCGTCGAAGACATTGGCTAAGGCCAGCCCCCGCTCAATAGCCTTTGCCTGTTCCAGCTGCGCCGGATGGCCTTCAGGTGAAACGCCGGGCTGATCCACAGGCGTAGGTGTAGACCAGTTCCTTGGCTACGGTGGCACCGCCCTTACGGCCCATCACAGTGGAAACTGGCGGAATCCCGCCACTTTCAATCTCGCTGATCAACTCCGTGGTCTGCCCCACCGCCAGCCAGGGACTCATGCTGTGGGTCTTTACCGCCAGCCGCCTTTTGCAGGTCATGCAGGCACTAGCAGCCTTCGGCATCGTGTTAAGGCGTAGCGTTGGCCGGTTGTGTCCTTACGCAGCTCGGTGTAGATCGTGCACTCCTGATGGCTACCTGCCCTGAGTCAGAACAGTTAGAATTCCATATAAATATTCACGGCCCAGTGCCAGAAATCACAAAAAGCATGTCATCGAACCTAAGCCAGATCGAATCCCGCCTGTGGTCTGCCGCAGACCAACTCTGGGCCAACACCGGCCTGAAGCCTTCCGAGTTCTCGAACCCAGTACTCGGGCTGATTTTCCTGCGTTATGCAGAGAAGCGTTTTCAAGAGGCTGAACCCGTGCTGACCGACAAGGAACGTGATGAAGTAAAGAAGGTTGCCAAGGAGCTACTGGCGAAGCTGAAAGCAGAGAAGCTGGTTCTGGATTGGAAGCTGAAGACCCAGACCAAGGCTGATGTGGAGCGCACCATTCGCGACTTCTTCATCAGATTGCCTAAGGCCTATTCATCTGACCTGAAGAAGAGCAAACGGGCCAAGACCTATGCCCACGTATACGAGAGTTACTTCGGGGCGGGACAGAGCGTTTACCAAGGGATGTCTGCGGGGGTTCACTGAGGGCTGTACTGAAGAGCTGATGAAGTGATTGGGCTTCTTTGCTTGCCACTTGGCAACCTTTGCCCCCGTTGAAACACTTCCGACTTAATCTGGCCTCCTCTCGCCAACAAGCACCAAGAAGGTAGTGCCGCGTTTCCCTTCCGTCGCCCCATATTCTTCCGTCTGGGTCGCCTTGAAGTGTATGCCGAAGGCTTTCCGCCGCCACAGATAGTGCGAGTAATAGCAAAAGGGGTTGCTTCCGCAACCCCTTCTTTCATTAATACAGTATGTTCTTTACCTTCACGCCACCAATGTGCGGGGCAGCTGCTCCTGCAATAGGTAAGTAGCCTGATCAACCGCATTTTCTACCCGCTGGCGGATACTGTCGCTATTGAGTCGATAGTCGGTAAATTCACTGTCCTTGGCATAAATGGCTGTGGGGACGGTATACATATTGAAGAAACTGGCAAGAGTTCTGAGCTGATAGTCCACAATCATGGCGTGCTGATCGCTGCCGCCAGTGGCGGCAAGAATAGCGACTTTACCTGCAAGTGCCTTGGGGTCAAGCAAATCAAAAAAATGTTTGAGCAGGCCGGTGTATGAAGCTTTATAGACCGGACTACCTATGACAATGAGTTCGGCATTCTGTATTTTCCGGTAGGCCTCGGCAAGCTCTGCCGGATAATGACCATAACTGATGGTGCTGCCCAACACAGGCGCTATCTCGGCAATGTCGATGGTCTCAGCTGCAGCGTGGAGCTGATGCGAGGCGCGCGCGGTAATTTCCTCTACCAAGGCGCGTGTTCTGGAAGGGTTGGATAAACTGCCTGTAATTCCGATGATACTTGCCATGCTGTCTCCTGCAATATTGTTGGTTTCTCTCCCATGCCTGGACATGAGTTGGGTTATGTATAGCAATAAAAGTGCCAGGAAGAAAATGGGCGATAAACAAACCCTAAGCAGTTCAGCCACACATAGCCTAACCAGGCCGGTGCTCAATAATCAGCACCCCGTCAACAATGTTGCTGGCTGCTCAGCAGCAGTCCTTCCGCTGGCAGCGACTTATTGCTCAAGCCTTGCCAAGGCATGTTGATAAAGATTCGTGGCCCGTACCCCACCCTTGCAAAACCCCAGAATAGGCAAAGGCAATTCAGGCAACAGCCCTGCCAGCTCATCAACCTGCGCCTGGGTCAACTGTCCGGGCACAATCGGGATATGCACATAACTGCCTCCTTGGGCCTCGACCGCCTGTCGGATATCCTCGCTAAGAGGCTGCTCAGCACCACCCTCGCCATCTGGCCGACAGTTGATAATAGTGCGAAAACCAGCCTGTATTGCTTCCGGAACCTGCTCCACAGTCAATTGCGGACAGCTACTGAAGCCGCTACTGATGTGTTTGATATCAATCGTCATATTGTATGCCTCCAAACTATTAATATATCACGCAACTCAAATATTCTCTGCCCCATCTCCCTAAGCAGATCTGCAACTTCATGATAAATATATAAAAATCAATTGATTGCCGCATTTTAAAAATACATCCGCCATAGCCCCTGCAAAGCTTCTGCTCCAAGCGCCAAGGCCATCGCGATACAAAGCCTAAACTTAAGGGCAGAAACAGGACACAAGAAGGTAAAATAGCGGTTTTTCCAGTTTTTGAAATTTCCCTATGTCCAGTTTCAGCTCAGAAGTCCAGCGCAGACGCACGTTTGCGATCATCTCCCACCCGGATGCGGGTAAAACCACGCTCACCGAGAAGCTGCTCTGGTTCGGCGGCGCCATCCAGGTGGCTGGTGAAGTGCGTGGACGCAAGGCGGCACGCCATGCCACTTCGGACTGGATGGAGCTGGAAAAACAGCGCGGCATCTCCGTGACCTCCTCCGTCATGCAGTTCCCCTATCGCGAACACATGATCAACCTGCTCGACACGCCTGGCCACGACGACTTCTCGGAGGATACCTACCGTACGCTCACCGCCGTCGATTCCGCTGTCATGGTGATCGACTCGGTCAACGGCGTGGAAGCCCAGACCATCAAGCTGCTCAACGTCTGCCGCATGCGCGACACGCCCATCCTCACCTTCATCAACAAGCTAGACCGCGAATCGCGAGCGCCGATTGAGTTACTGGATGAAATCGAATCCACGCTGGGCATGCAATGCGCCCCGATGACCTGGCCGATCGGCATGGGCAAGAGCTTTCGCGGCGTCTACCATTTGTACAACGACACCATCAGCTTCTTCGACCCGCATGCCGAGAAAGGCACGTCGGAGATTATCCAGGGGCTGGATAATCCGCGCCTGGACGAATTGATCGGCTCGCAAGCCGACGACCTGCGTGTGGATGTCGAGCTGGTGCGCGGCGCCTCCCATACTTTCGACAAGCAGGCCTACCTTGACGGCAAGCAGACGCCAGTGTTTTTCGGCTCGGCCATCAACAACTTCGGTGTGCAGTCCCTGCTTGATGCTGTCGTCGATCTCTCGCCCGCCCCCTTGCCGCGCAATACCGCCAGCCGCAGTGTTGACCCCAAGGAAGAAAAATTCTCCGGCTTCGTGTTCAAGATTCAGGCCAACATGGATCCCAAGCACCGCGACCGCATCGCCTTCCTGCGCATCTGTTCGGGCCGTTTCGAGCGCGGCATGAAGATCAAGCAGGTCGCAAGCGGCAAGACCTTGTCGGTGAACAACGCCATCACCTTCATGGCGCAGGACCGCACCACCATGGACGAAGCCTATTCCGGCGACATCATCGGGATCCCCAACCATGGCACGGTCAAGCTCGGCGATACCTTCACCGAAGGCGAGAACCTCAAGTTCATCGGCATTCCGTCCTTTGCTCCTGAATATTTCCGCCGTGCACGCATCAAGAACCCGATGAAGATGAAGCAATTGCAGATCGGCCTCAAGCAACTCGCCGAAGAAGGCGCATCGCAACTGTTCAAGCCTTTGCTTTCCAATGACCTGATTTTGGGCGCAATCGGTACTTTGCAGTTCGACGTGGTCGCACACCGACTCGAACATGAATATGGCGTGGATGTCGCATTTGAAAGTTACGATTGTGCTACCGCGCGCTGGCTGCGCGGCCCGGATGCCGACCTCAAGGCGATTGCCGACAAATATGGCTTCAACGTCGCGCTGGATGGCAACGATGAATACGTTTATCTCGCGCCCAACCGCGTCAACCTGCAAATGGCGCAGGAGCGCTACCCGGACATCGAATTCCTCGAAACCCGCGAGATCTTCTAGCCGGAGATGAAGCCACAGCCAATCCATTGCCCCTGCCAGAGCGGCATTGCCTATGCGCAATGCTGCAAACCCTGGCATGCGGGCGAACCTGCGCCGACCGCCGAATTGCTCATGCGCTCGCGCTACACGGCTTATGCGCTGGGTCTGGAAGACTACCTGCTCAAGACCTGGCACCCATCCACGCGCCCCGCCGCGCTCCAGCTTGCCGAAGAGCCGCCGCTCAAATGGCTGGGCCTGAACATCCTCGACTACGAAAATACCGCTGACGACCAAGCAGAAGTCGAATTCGTCGCCCGCTACAAAGTGAACGGCAAAGCGGAAAAGCTGCACGAAAACAGCCGCTTCGTCCGTGAACACGGGCAATGGTTTTACGTGAATGGCGACTTCATCGAACCCTGAGCCATGAAGATACTCTTCATTCACCAGAACTTTCCCGGCCAATTCCGCCACATCGCGCAATCACTGGTAGACGAAGGCACGCACCAAGTGTTGAGCCTGTGCGAGGCACACGCACCCGGCATGGCCGGAGTGCAGCGCATGGAATACCAGCCAGCCCGCGCAGCCACCCAAGGCGTGCACGCCTATCTCGCGCCGGTGGAAGCGCACGTCATCCGCGGCCAAAGCGTCGCCCGCGCATTGCTGCACCTCAAGGAAAGCGGCTATCGTCCCGACGCCATCGTCGCCCACATGGGCTGGGGCGAGGCGATCTACCCCAAGGACATCTATCCCGATGTGCCGCTGGTGACATTCTTCGAGTTCTTCTACCAGGCTACAGGCGCGGACGCGGGTTTCGACCCCGAATACCCGATGACGCTGGACGACCACCTGCGCATCCGCACCAAGAACATCACCAACCTGCTCTCGCTGCATGCTGCCGATATCGGCATCAGCCCCACCGCATGGCAGCGCAGCCTTTACCCGCAGGAATACCAATATAAAATCCGCCTGCTTCACGAAGGCATAGCCACCGATGCCGCCCGGCCCGACCCTACGGCCTGGATACAGCTCGGCTCCGGCTTGAAACTCACGCGCGCAGACGAAGTGATTACCTATGTTTCGCGCAACCTCGAACCCTATCGCGGCTTCCATGTATTCATGCGCACGCTGCCACATATCCTTGCCCGCAGGCCTAACTGCCATGTGCTGATCGTGGGCGGGGACGACGTCAGTTACGGCCGCAAGCTGGCGGACGGCGACACCTACCGCGCAAAACTGCTGCGCGAAGTCCCAGGGCTGGACATGCAGCGCGTGCATTTCCTCGGCAAGCTGCCCTATCAGCAATACCTGCGCGTGCTGCAGGTTTCCTCTACCCACATCTACCTCACCGTGCCCTTCGTGCTCTCATGGTCCATGCTGGAAGCCATGTCCGCAGGCTGCCTGGTCATCGGCTCGCGCACCGCGCCGGTGGAAGAAGTCATACGGCACGGCGAAAACGGCCTGCTGGTGGATTTTTTCGACAAAGAACAATTGGCGGATGCAGTCGACCAGGTGCTAAACGCCCCGGATCGTTTGCAACCGCTGCGTGACGCAGCGAGAAACACTATCGTGCAGCGCTATCCGCTGAGCCAGGGAATAGCGGCTTATCGTGAGATTTTCAAGGAATTGCTGGCTGCCGGAAACCAGCCACGATGAATAAGCGCTCTCAACCTATTTCGTGTTCGAGAATATTGAGGAGCCTGCCGAGCGGATCCCTGACATAAAACCGCCGGACTCCCCAGGGCTCGCTTACCGGACCATATTCCACAGGAATGCAGGCAGCCCGAACTCGACGTAGCACTTCTGCAAGATCATCCACTTCGATGGAGATATCGGGAACCGGTGTATCAGAACCGCCCTGGCTGGCAAAGCTGACCTGCACTGTCATCTTGCTGGAACCCGCATATGTGCGAATCCATCCATGATCCATGACAAGTTCGAGGCCGAGGATATTGCGGTAGAAACTATCTGCTGCCGCAGGTTCGGGAGCCGAAATATTGGCGATGATTCGTTTTACCTTCATATGCTCCTCGCTAAAACCAGCTACGGTTATCACTATACCCTAGTAAAAATTCATCCATACCCTAAGTGCTTCGTCGCCAAACTCAGCAAATGCATCCACAATCCCGGCAAGATTTAACTGCTCAGCGGCACGACCAACAACCAGACTTCCACCGTCAAACCTCCGCTCTGGCGGTTTTGCAACTTGATCTTCCCGCCATGCAAATCCAGCACCTGCTTGGCAATTGCCAGCCCAAGGCCATGCCCGCTGACATGGCCTGTGTGATCGGCACGGTAAAAAGGCTGGAAAATACGGTCAAGTTCGGCTTCAGAAGGACAAAGTCTGGCCTCAACCCATTTAGATGGGGCTGGATGTAGATTTCCCATTCGGGTGCCAAGCTCTCGTTGAAGAGATTGAAAACCAGTCGCTCTCCTGCGGTAAGCGGCTGGCGGAGCTTCTCTAATTGGTCAATCGGCGGTGATACGAATCGTTCCACGTCCTCGCGAACTCCTGTCTTGCGGACTAACGTTTGGTTAAGGGGCCGGCTTTAGCCGGTCCCGCAGTGAGCGAAGCGAACGACTTGAACCAATTGTTATGCGCATTTCATAGTCCGCGTTCGATTGCTTTTTGAATAATTGGTGCAACTGAATCTTTGTTGATTCCACGCTCGATGCAGTATTTTGATTGAAGCCACTGCGATAATTGTTTTTGCCCTTTGCTTGCATTGCACGAGCAGCAACAGAGGCAGATGTTTTCTTGAGTAATAATTTTTGCGTCGTTGATGATGTGTTCCCAGCTGGCGCAAGTTCTTCTTGATATTTTTGCTGGTGTGAACTCTGCGCCGCAATAAACGCATTTTTTGTCCCTTTCGCGGACTTCTTTTTCGAGCTGGCTTGGGATGTTCCAGTTATTTGCCATGTGTTCTCCTTAGCCGCTGTGCATAACGCCCGAATTAAGCCGCGCCGCGAAGCGGCGTCGGCTTGAATGAATTGTTAGACCGTGACACACCGTGCAGCAGTGTGTGTGCACAGATTCTCATGGTTTCCCGCCCATGATCTTCCACGCCTGATAGACCTCTCGTAGCTGAGCCTGTTGCCCGTGGGGGAGAGTGAAGTCGTCGTAGTACTTGTCGCCGTTAAATCGGATTACTACGCGCTTGGCTGTCATCCAGTGATTGAGCATTGCATGGTCTTTGACCGGCATATCGATCCACTCCCACACGGAGCCGGATGAGTGGTCGCGCTCGAAGTCCAGTCTGCCGAGTTCGTAGACCTTGTCGTCAGCCTTTACAGTGACCGAACGAACAAAGAGCCAGTCATCACCGTAATACTGGAGCTTTAGTCTGAGTGGATAGTTTGCAGCGCTGTCTTTATTAGAGCCGAAGTAAAAAGAAGCGTACTTGGCTAAGACCGGGGTGCTACGATGGCTTACCCATGTAATGCCATTTATCTCATCGGTACTTTTCTTCATATTGCCGATGGCTCGCTCAAGGGCCAAGCGCTCCTCCTGAGCTTTTTGTTCTTCTTCCCGCTTGCGCTGTATTTCGGCAGCAGCGATGCGAGAATCGACTTGGGCAAGCAGCGACGTGGCTTCGCCGCTCTCGGGCGAGGATGGATGCCGCTTCAAGAGGTCGGAAAGGAGCCTTTTTGCTTCTGTATCGTTCTTTATGTCATACGCTGACTTGGCCTGCGCGAGTAGTCGACTTGAGCCAAACTTGACGTCTTCCAACTCCGCGCGGAGAGCCGCAACTTGCGCTTCGAGTTCTGCTGCTTGCTTGCGAGCTTGGTCGTACTCTTGCTGCGACGGGCCGCAGCCAGCAAGAAGTGCAAGGGCAGTGACTGATAAGAAAAGTTTTTTCATAGAGAAATTCCTGGAGTTATCTGGTAGAAGCGCCGCGAGGTATTGCTTCACGGTCTAACGCCCGCGTTAACAGGCGGCTGCCAGCGAAGCTGGTAGACGTCCTGTTGAACAACCAGTTAGGCAGGTGCTAGGAAGACGCTTTTGTAATGTTGCTCGGATCGAGTTTGAACCCAGCGTTTGTGAGTCGATCAACCAGCCGCGGCACCGCTTCTTTAACATGATCGTTGTAACCGAGGTATAGGATGCCTTGAGCGTCGGACGGCACATCTACGTGCCCTTTCTTTAGGATCGCCACATTCTTTCGTCCGATTGATGACAGCAGCATCCCCATCTCCAAGACGACGTTTTGACGGGCTCTTGGTTGCGCTTTGTCAGCGCCCTCTGTTTTCGAATAACCGAAGTCATCCGGTGTAAGCAGAACAATGCCGAACTTTACTTCGGCGGAGTTGGGGCCAATTTCTTGCTCGAGCGCTTCAATGATGGTGAGCCCTGCACCCCCTGTGTTTTGGAGAACAAATGGATCCAGGCCAAGCTTGTGAAGAATAAGTTCAAGTTGTTCGCGTGAATTTTGGTCGTGCCCGTGAACAACAAACACCTTGCCTTTCGCCTCGACCGTCGCGGGCTTGATGTCCGGCTTGGGAGTTGAGGTCGGATTTTGAGCCGGGACGCCCGCAATTGAAAGCGTTGGTTCTAGCAGGTCTTTTATCTTGGCGGCGGCAGTCTTATCGCCTTGATAGTTGATCGTTCCTGTACTTGGATACCAATTGACAACAGCACCATCTAAGGTTCGGAACTGCGTAGATGTGCCAGCTTCCTTGATCTCGACTTGGTATCCAATTGCTTGGATCTTTGCTGACAGCTCCTCTTTTGTTCCTTTAAATTTCACATGAACTCCTGTTGTTGAATGAAAAGCCTAACTATATTTAGACAGTCGCATCGTATTTGATGAACTAGAGCTAAGTCAATGCAACTTCCAATGGTTTCAATATCAACGAGCAAGACCTGATAATTTAGGCCGCCTAAAATTTTGCGGATGGGAATCACTGGCCTGCTTCAGCCCATGTAGCATTCATTCAATGCCCACCTCTACTCACTCGCAAACGCCTCACACAACATACTCAGCAGCGCCCCCAGCATTGGCACCAGTTCTTCCTTGTCGAATGGCGCTTCTTCGTCCGTGGCGGCGATGATGAATGCCATGAGTACTTTCTCGATGTCCTGGCGGTAGTTCATCCAGTGCTCGACTTCCGCGTCGCCGATCAATTGGTATTTGTGGTTGCCTGATTCGATGATTTCAGCCAGTTCTTCATTTTCCAGTTCGGCGAACAGGGAGCGGGCGATGGTGACGGCGGCGGCCTGGTAGTCGGGTTCCATGCCCTCTTCGCCCAGCGGCAGGGTCAGGTAGGTATACGCCAGCATGGCATAGGCCTGGTAGACCGCGAGCATGTCGAAGTTCTCGACACGCTCATCGGCAGGGGAACGGCCAGTATCCTGGATGGCGCGGAAGGTGATGTAGCAGGCGAGATAGGTCGCGGCTTCCAGCGCGTCGTAGTCTTCCAGGTTGGTGCTGGGCGGCTCCCCGGCATCGGCTCGGGCTTCGTTGAGACAGAGGGCGTAGGTGAGGCTCAACCGTTGGGAATAGCGTATTTCCATGACTCGGGATTCCTTTGTTTTTCTGAATATTGGCGTTCAGCTGATTTCCGGCAAGGCTTCAAGCTGCTCGTGCAATGCGAGCCAGCGTTCCTCGGCCTGGTGCAGTTGCTGCTCAAGCTCGGCCTGGCGTTTCTGCAAGGTTTGCAAACGGGTTTTGTCGGCTTCCTGGTATAGCTCGGGCGCGGCCAATGCTTGTTCAAGCTGGTTTTTCTCCGGCTGCCAGGCGGCCATTTTCTTTTCCACCTGCTCCAGTTCCTTGAGCAGCGGGCGGCGCTCCTGCAGACGCGCGTGGCGTTCGGCCTTGCTCTGCGCCCTGGCATTGGGAACGGTAGCGGGCTTTTCTTCCTGCTCCTTTTCCTTGTCGCGCTGGCGCTGCTCGTTGAGCCAGTCGCGGTAATCTTCGAGGTCGCCGTCGAACTCCTGCACCTTGCCGTCCGCCACCAGCAGGAAGCGGTCGCAGGTCGCGCGCAGCAAGGCGCGGTCGTGCGAGACCAGCACCATGCCGCCCTGGTAATCCTGCAGGGCCATGGTCAGGGCGTGGCGCATTTCTAAATCAAGGTGATTGGTCGGCTCGTCCAGCAGCAACAGGTTCGGACGTTGCCAGATCAGCAAGGCCAGCGCCAGGCGCGACTTTTCGCCGCCGGAAAACGCGCCGACGGCGCTGGTGGCCATATCGCCGCGGAAATCGAAACCGCCCAGGTAGTTGCGGTGCTCCTGCTCGCGCGTGGCCGGGTCCAGCCGCAGCATATGCTGCAAAGGCGATTCGTCGGCACGCAGTTGCTCCAGTTGATGCTGGGCGAAATAGCCCAACCGCAGGTCCTTGCCTTCCACGCGCTTGCCCTGCAACGGCGGCATGCTGCCCGCCAGTAGTTTGATGAGGGTGGATTTTCCCGCACCGTTACGCCCGAGCAGGCCGACGCGCTCGCCCGGGCGCAATGTCAGCATGATGCGCTGCAAAATCGGTGTGGATTGATAGCCTGCATCAGCTTCGTCCAGCACCAGCAAAGGGTCGGGCGCGGCCAGGGGCTCGCGGAAGCTGAAGCTGAACGGGCTATCCACGTGCGCAGCATTGATAAGCTCCATGCGCTCCAGCATCTTGATGCGGCTTTGCGCCTGCCTGGCCTTGGTCGCCTGGGCACGGAAACGGTCGATGTATTTCTGCAGGTGCGCCACTTCGCGCTGCTGACGTTCATAGCTAGCCTGCTGCTGCGCCAGCCTCTCGGCCCGCTGGCGTTCGAAATCCGAATAACCGCCTTTGTATAACGTCAGCTTCTGCTGCTCGATATGCGCGATATGGTTGACGATGGCGTCGAGAAAATCCCGGTCGTGCGAAATCAGCAGCAGCGTGCCACGGTAATCCTTGAGCCAGTTTTCCAGCCAGATCACGGCATCCAAATCAAGGTGGTTGGTGGGTTCGTCCAGCAGCAGCAAGTCAGAACGGCACATCAGCGCCTGCGCCAAGTTGAGCCGCACGCGCCAGCCGCCGGAAAAATCGGACACTGGCCGCGTGAGATCGGCCGTGGAAAATCCCAGTCCATGCAGCAATTCCGCAGCCCTGGCGCGCGCGGAATAGCCTTCTATCTCGCCCAGCCTGGCATAGAGCTCACCAACCCGCTCGCCCTCGCCTGCCGCTTCTGCTTCGCGCAGTTCCGCCTCTATTTGGCGCAGCTCGGCATCGCCATCCAAGGCGAATTCAATCGCGGCGTCCGGCAGGGCTGGGGTTTCCTGCGCGACATGCGCGATATTCCAATGTTGCGGGATGTCCAGCTCGCCGGATTCCGGATGCAATTCGCCGCGCAACATGGCGAACACGCTGGATTTTCCGGCGCCGTTGGCGCCTGTGAGGCCGACTTTATGGCCGGGATGGAGCTGAAAGCTGGCGCCTTCGACCAGACACTTCACGCCGCGGTATAATCTGATATTTTTTAACTGAATCAAGAATTTCTACTCAAATGATGTACAAAACAGGAACGTTGTTCGCGGGGAATATTGTCAACAATCGTCATTGTAAGCCAATTGCAACAACTTTCGCCTCTCAAGCGTTGACCAAGCCCCGTGCCAATGAAATACTCTAGCCATACTTCAATATGTAGCCCACAGGCACGGTTCGCGCGGTTTCCGGCGATGACGGTGCAATAAACGAAATGGTCAAAAAATCCCTGTTATGGTGCTACCGCGCCACGCTTGCCTTGCTATGGTTCGCCATCATTGCCTTTTCCGTCATCGTCCTCAGCCTGCGCTACCTGATCCTGCCCAATATCGGCGAATACCGTGAACGCATTGCCACCAAGGTCAGCGAGGCTTTGGGCCAGACCGTCACCATCCAGCAGCTTCACGCGAGCTGGAACGGCCTCAACCCACATCTTTCGCTGCGCAATATCGACATTTACGACACTGAACAGCGCGTGGCCCTTTCCTTCGACCATATCGAAGCCAGCGTTTCATGGCTCAGCATCGCGCTGCTGGAACCGCGCCTCAGTTCGCTCACCATTCACGACCCGGCATTGAGCATCCGCCGGGAGGAAGACGGCACCATCTATATTGCTGGGATCGCCACAGGCGGACCCTCCCGTCCGGAATTCGCCAATTGGCTGCTGCGCCAGGCCAGCATTGATGTGCGCAATGCCAGCGTCACTTGGCATGACGACCTGAGAAAAGCCAAACCATTGAGTCTGGAAAAGCTCAACCTGCGGATCGAGAACCCTGCCTGGAGCAGCCTGGTCGGCCAGCACCGCTTTGGCCTGCAGGCCGTGCCCTCTGTGGAAGCTTCTGGACCAATTGATCTGCGCGGCAATTTTTATGGCAAGGACATCAGCAAGCCAAATGCCTGGCGCGGCACCTTATATGTCCATGCCGACGGCGTCAATATCGCCACCTGGCGGCAATGGCTGCCGGAGCAATTGATCGATATCCGCCAGGGTTTTGGCGCTACCCGCGCCTGGCTGGAGTTTGCCAATGGCGAGCCACGGAAACTCACCAGCGATGTCATTCTGCATAACGTGGTAAGCCATATCCTCAAAGATCAACCGGAGGCGCGTCTGGAAACGCTTTCCGGCAGATTGAAATGGGCCAGACTCCCGGACGGGCAGGAGCTGGCAGCCGAACATCTGAAGATTATCACGACCAATGGCTTGAACATGCAGGATGGCAAGCTGGCTATCCGCGAGCGCCAGGTGGCAGGCAAGCAAACGCTGGAAGGCAATGTCGTCCTGGATGAAATCTCGCTGCCATCTGCCTATCTTCTCGCTTCCCATCTGCCCTTGCCGGACAAGGTCAAACAAGCTCTTGAGGAAATCCAGCCCACAGGCGAGTTGCGTAAACTTGACCTGGAATGGACGAGCCAGGGCGGCTTCCCCGAGAAATACAAGCTGCGCACGCAGTTCAGCGAACTGGGGATGATGCCGTATGCGCGCATTCCCGGCTTCAAGGGCTTGAGCGGCAATATCAATGCGGATGAAAAAGGCGGCAGCCTCACGCTCAATTCCCGTGATGCCATGCTGGATTTCAAGGGCATCCTGCGCTGGCCGCTGCCTGCGGACAAACTCACGGGGCAGGTCCGCTGGCGCAGCAATGATGGCAAACCGGAAATCCGCGTCAGTAACCTGAACATTGCCAACCAGCATCTTGCCGGGGCAATCAATGCCAGCTTCCAGCACAACCATATCAAGGGTGGGTTGCTTGAGCTGATGGCCAAGTTCAACCGCGTGGACGGCAAATATGCCCGCTTCTACTATCCGCTGGTGCTCGGTCCCCACACGACCGAATGGCTGGATCATGCCATCCTCGCAGGCAAGAGCGAGGATGTGAGTGTCGTGATCAAGGGCAACCTGGCTGAATTCCCGTTTGCGGGCAACAAGACCGGCTTATTCCAGGTCAAGGCAAAAATCCATGACGGCGAGCTGAAATTCGCCTCGGAATGGCCCGCCATCGAGAATATTGCACTGGACATGCTGTTTGAAGGCAACCGCATGGAACTCAATGCCAACAAGGGCACTACACTGGGTACCCAGGTCATCAAGAGCCAGGTCGTCATCCCCAACCTGGCAGCAGAGCATCCTATCCTCAGCGTGGTCAGCGAAGGCCAGGGGCCAATCAGCAACGGTATTCAGTATCTTAATTCCAGCCCGCTCGCCGAGATCACTGGCGGCTTCACGCAAGGCCTGGAAACCAGCGGCAACGGCAAGCTCGCGCTAGATTTGCAGATTCCGCTCAATAACGTGGATGCCACCAAGGTCAAGGGTAGTTACACCATTATCAACGGCAGCATGTCCAGCGAAGATGTGCCGCCGCTTTCACGCATCAACGGCAAGCTGGATTTCACCGAGAATGGTCTGAAAGGACAAAACCTCGCCGCCTGGATTTACGGCGGGTCGGCGCAAATCAGCCTGGTTTCCGGCAAGAACAAGACCATGCGCATCACCGCCCGCGGACAGGTCAGCGATAGCGGCTTGCGCTCCAGCTTCGATAGCGGCATTTTCAACCGCGTGTTCGGCTCCGCGAACTGGAGCAGTAATATCAATGTCGGTGCAAACGGGGCCGATGTCACTATAGTCTCCAACCTGCAAGGCATCACCTCCAGCCTGCCCTTCCCGCTCAACAAGGCAATGAACGACAACGTCCCGCTGCGCATAGAGAAAAAACAGCTCAGCCCGACTGAAGACAATATCAGCATCAGTTATGGCAGTGACTTGGGCGCTTTATTCATGCGCTCCAAGCAATCCAATGGCGCATGGAAAATCGAGCGGGGCGATATCGGTTTCAATGCCGCGCCGGCGCTCTCACCCCAGCAGCGCGGTATTTCAGTGCATGGCAAGATCGAGCATCTTGATGTGGATGAATGGCGCGAGCTGGCCAACAGCCGCTCCCCCAGTAAACAGGCAACCAATGGGAGCAGCATCGACATCAGCAAGGTCGATCTCGACATCAAGAAATTGGATGCTTTCGACCGCCGCCTGAATGAACTCAAGCTGTCTGCCACCGCGATCAGCGACGGCTGGCAATTGCAGGTGCAAAGCAAGGAAATGGCCGGCGATGTCCAATGGCAGAACCAGAGCAACGGCAAAGTGCTGGCACGCCTCAAATACCTGAATCTCCCCTCATCCACCCCGGATACGGCCATGCTGCGCACACAGGGCCAATTCAGCCAGCAAAGCAATATCAGCGAATATCCTTCGCTGAATATCGTCGCCGATAGCTTCTCTCATGGCACCAAGCAACTGGGCAAGCTGGAACTGCTTGCCAACGAGCACAACAACGACTGGAGCATAGAAAGGCTGCGCATCTCTTCCCCCGAGAGCGAGCTGAATGCTGATGGCGAATGGCATAACTGGAAACGCGCGCCCAATACCCGCCTCAATATCAACTGGAAAATCAATAATGTTGGCAAGACCCTGGAGCGTTTCGGCTACCCCAATGCCATCAAGGACGGCACAGGCACCCTCACCGGCCAACTCAAGTGGCCGGGCAGCCCGCATGATTTTGAAACCACGAAATTGAGCGGCGACCTCCAGCTCGACGTGCGCAAGGGCCAGATTCTCAAGATTCAGCCCGGCGTGGGCCGCCTGTTCAGCGTGCTGACCTTGCAGAATCTGCCGCGCCGCCTCACTTTCGATTTCCGTGATGTATTCAGCAGTGGCTTTACCTTCGACAAGATCGGCGCCAATGTGCGCATCGACGAAGGCATCATGCGCAGCGACGATTTCCGCATCGAAGGCCCGACCGCGCTGGTGGAGATGAACGGAGAGACCAATTTGCAGAAGGAAACCCAGCATCTCAAGGTCAAGGTCACGCCCTATGTCAGCGACAGCTTGTCGATTGCCGCGCTGGCAGGTGGGCCGATTGTAGGGGCCGCTACCTATATTGCGCAGAAACTGTTGAAGGATCCATTGAACCAGATTGCCGCTTCCGAATATGAGTTTGTCGGCACCTGGGACAATCCGGTCGAAGTCAAGGATAATAAGCGTAACAACAAGAGCACGGAGCCCTTGCCGTTAGGCAAATAGAGCCTGGCCATCATAATGTAATAAAACCACTTGATTATCTATATCCGTCCAGGGAAAAAACAATGGCTATTACCTCACGAGAAAAAACCACCAAGAGCAAGACCAAGAACTCCATTCCGGGCATCAACCGTGTTGCCGCCATCCAGATGGCTTCCGGCCCTGTCGTGGCGGCCAACCTGAGCGAAGCCGAGCGCTTGATCGAAATTGCCGTCAACATGGGAGCCAAGCTTGTTGTGCTACCAGAATATTTCGCCATCATGGGCCTCAAAGATACCGACAAGGTGGCAGCTCGCGAAAAGGAAGGCCATGGTCCTATGCAGCGCTTTCTTTCCAAGACCGCCAAGAAATACCAGATCTGGCTCGTCGGTGGCTCTGTGCCTTTGGAATGCGACAACCCGAACAAGGTACGCAGCGCCTGCCTAGTTTACGATGACAAGGGCAAGCTGGCCGCGCGTTACGACAAGATTCACCTGTTCGGTTTTGATCAGGGCGAAGAGCACTATCAAGAAAAAAACACCATAGAGCCTGGCAGCAAAGTAGTAACCGTCGATACACCTTTTGGCAAGCTGGGCCTTTCCATTTGCTATGATTTACGCTTTCCCGAGCTATACCGCGCCATGGAGGATGTGGACATCATCGTTATCCCCTCCGCCTTTACCGAAACCACTGGCAAGGCGCACTGGGAGACGCTAGTCCGTGCGCGTGCCATTGAAAATCTTTGCTACGTGATTGCGTCCGCGCAGGGCGGCTACCATGCTTCGGGCCGTGAAACACACGGCAACAGCATGATCGTGGACCCATGGGGCGTCGTGCAGGACAGGCTGCCGCGTGGTTCCGGCGTGGTCATTTCATCCATCAACACCGCCTATCAGACAAGCCTGCGCAAAAGCCTGCCCGTGCTGAAGCATCGCAAGCTCTAATCAACCCATATCCCGCCTGGCTTGAAAAATCTGCCAGGCGGCCCCAACTCTTGACTATCACTATGAAATACCTGGCTCCGTTGCCGCGCCAGGCTGCTATGATGGTATCTACCCCCAACCCTGAAGATTTCCCGACATGAAACCTGACCATTTGCCCAACGCTTCCAGCCCTGCTGAACATTCGCATTACGCTACCGCCACCGATACCCTGCTTGCGCCCAGCGGTCTGGATGTGGGGCAGTTACAAGGCGTCATTGGCAGCATCATGTCGCATGAGGTGGATTATGCCGACCTCTATTTCCAGTACAGCCGCGCGGAAAGCTGGGGGTTGGAGGAAGGCCAGGTCAAGTCTGGCAATTTCAGCATCGATCAGGGCGTGGGGGTGCGCGCGGTCAGCGGCGAGAAAACCGCGTTCGCCTATTCCGACGATATCAACCTGCCCGCCCTGCAACAGGCGGCCAATGCCACCCGCGCCATCGCCGCGCTCGGTGAGGAAAAGCAGGCGCAGGCCGTGCAGCAGATCAGCGCACCCCAGCTTTACGTGCCACAGGATCCGATTGACTCATTGAGCGCAGCCGCCAAGGTCAAGCTGCTAGAGCGTCTGGAAATGCTCGCGCGCAAGGCCGACCCGCGCATCACCCAGGTCATGGCCTCGATTGCGGGCGAATATGAAGTCGTCATGGTCGCGCGTCACGACGGCATGATGGCCGCTGATATTCGTCCGCTGGTGCGCCTGTCCATCCAGGTCATCGCCGAACAGAACGGCAGGCGTGAACAAGGCTCCGCTGGCGGCGGTGGCCGTTTTGATTACAGTTATTTCACTGACGAAGTGCTGCAGGATTACGCGCAGAAAGCCGTGCATCAGGCGCTGGTAAACCTGGAAGCGCGCCCTGCTCCTGCAGGCAGCATGACAGTGGTGCTCGGCGCAGGCTGGCCCGGCATTCTGTTGCATGAAGCCATCGGCCACGGCCTGGAAGGCGACTTCAACCGCAAGGGAAGCTCGGCTTTCAGCAATGCCATCGGCCAGCAGGTTGCTGCCAAGGGGCTGACCGTAGTCGATGATGGCACCATCAGTAACCGCCGCGGCTCGCTCAATATTGACGACGAAGGCAACCCCACCCAGCGCACTGTCTTGATCGAGGATGGCATCCTGCGCGGCTACTTGCAGGACAGCCTCAACGCCCGACTCATGAACATGGCACTGACAGGCAATGCGCGGCGCGAATCCTATGCCCACATTCCCATGCCGCGCATGACCAATACCTATATGCTCAACGGCAATATGGCTCCCGAGGAAATCATCAAATCGGTAAAACGCGGTCTTTATGCCGCTAACTTCGGCGGCGGCCAGGTAGACATCACCAGCGGCAAATTCGTGTTCTCCGCCGCGGAAGCCTGGATGATCGAGGATGGCAAGCTCGCCTATCCGGTCAAGGGCGCGACCCTGATCGGCAACGGCCCGGATGTGCTCACCCGTGTCTCCATGATAGGCAACGACATGGCACTCGACAGTGGCGTCGGCACCTGCGGCAAGGAAGGTCAAAGCGTACCGGTGGGCGTAGGCCAGCCTACCCTGCGTATAGACGGCTTGACGGTAGGTGGAACGGTTTAATATGATGGAGATGAAGGTTACCGCCTTCATCCCTCATTAAAAGCAGCATGGCAATCCCGACCATAAGAAAGGAACCAAAATGGCTACAGATCCAAAAACAACAACTGCGAAAAAAACCACGACTCGCAAACCTCCTGCCGATAAGCCCGTAGCCGAAAAGAAAACCACAACAAGGAAAACTACTACTGCCAGCAAGGCCAAGAGTGCGGATAGTGTCGTATCTCAAATCAGTCCTGAAGAGCGTTATCGCATGGTAGAAGTCGCTGCTTATTTTCTTGCTGAACGCAATGGGTTCGCAGGTAGTCCGGTCGAATACTGGACAGCTGCAGAGGCCCAGATCAACAAACTACTCAGCAAATAACTCCCGAATCGGCTACCCGGCATGTCCGTCCACGGACAGTCTGGTATGCCGTGTCTATGTATTCTCAATCCTCTAAATCTTGATCCCAGCGTTGGCTTGCCTTACCTATCCGGGGATATAATAAGTCGTTTATCCCATATGTAACGGCACAGTTCATGCAGTTTTCCCTGCCCCTCCCGGCAACCGGTCAAACCTCCCGCGTCAATCCACTCACTTCCGGCATCGACAGCCTAGCATTGGCCCAGCTTGCCACGCAACGCGCGCAAGCGGCAGCGAAATCACCGGTGGTCGTCATCACTGCCAACGCCTTCGACGCCCAGCGCCTGCTGGAGGAAATTCCCTGGTATGCGCCGCAATTGCGCGTGCATCTGCTGCCGGATTGGGAAACCCTGCCCTACGACCACTTTTCGCCACACCCCGACCTGATCTCGGAACGGCTGGCGACCCTGTACCAGATCAGCCAGAACAGTTGCGACATCGTGCTGGTGCCGGTTTCCACGGCGTTGATCCGCCTGCCGCCGAATGCCTATCTCGACGCGCATACCTTCATGCTGAAAAAAGGCCAGACGCTGGACGTCGAGGCGCTACGCGGCCAGTGCGCCAATGCCGGCTACCACCATGTGAGCCAGGTCATGGGCCCCGGTGAATTCAGCGTGCGCGGCGGCCTTATCGACCTGTTCCCCATGGGCAGCGCCCTTCCCTACCGGCTGGATCTGTTCGACGACGAGGTCGAGACCATCCGCACCTTCGATGTCGATACTCAGCGCAGCCTCTACCCGGTGGCAGAAATCCGCCTGTTGCCCGCGCGCGAGTTTCCACTGGATGAAGCCGGCATTGCACGCTTCCGCCAGAATTTCCGCGAAACCTTCGAGGGCGATCCTTCGCGCAGCCGCATCTACAAGGATATTTCCAAAGGCCTCGCGAGCGGCGGCATCGAATGGTACCTGACCTTGTTCTTCGAGCAGACTGCCACGCTGCTGGACTACGTTCCCGCAGACGCCGTGCTCTGCCTGCACGGCAACCTTGATCAGGCGGCGCAGTCTTTCTGGCAGGACGCCCAATCGCGCTACCGCCAACTGGCGCATGATCCCGAGCGCCCTATCCTCAAACCGGAAGCCCTGCTCATCAAGGCGGAGGACTTTTTCAGCCAATGCCATGCCTGGGGGCGCATCACACTCAGCGTGGAGCAAGGCAACAAGCTGCCGCCGCTGGATGTGGAACGCCGTTCGGAACATCCTCTGCACAAGCTGGAGGGCTTCATCCGCAACAACAAGGGCCGGATCCTGATTGCCGCGGAAAGCCTGGGGCGTCGCGAAACCATGGCGCAGCTATTCGCCGACCATGGCGTTGCCTACGAGCTGGCGGAAAACTGGCAGGACTTCCAGTCCGGCAAGGCCAGCGTCATGCTGGGCATCAGCCCGCTGCATGGCGGCTTCGCAGCAGACGGTATCACCGTCGTCACCGAAGCCGAGCTCTATGCCAACACCGTACGCCAGCAGCGCCGCCGCGACAAAGAGAAGCAGCGCAATACCGAAGGCATGCTGAAAGACCTCTCGGAACTGCGCGAGCATGACCCGGTCGTGCATGAGCAGCACGGCGTCGGACGTTACCGCGGCTTGGTCAATATCGACTTCGGCGAAGGCGAGACCGAATTCCTGTTGCTCGAATATGCAGGCGACGACAAGCTCTATGTTCCCGTTTCGCAACTGTTCCTGATCTCACGCTATTCTGGCGGCCCGCCCGAATCCGCACCATTGCACCGTCTCGGTAGCGGTCATTGGGAAAAAGCCAAAAAGAAAGCACTCAAGCAGGTGCGCGACACCGCTGCCGAATTGCTCAACCTCTACGCCCAGCGCGCCGCGCGCAAAGGCCATTCCTTCAAGCTAGGATTGCAGGATTACGAAGCGTTTGCCGAGGGCTTCCCGTTCGAGGAAACCGAAGACCAGCTTTCTGCCATCGAAGCCGTCATCAACGATATGCAATCTGGCCGCCCCATGGACCGACTGGTATGCGGCGACGTCGGTTTCGGCAAGACTGAAGTCGCGCTGCGCGCCGCCTTCGTCGCCGTGATGGGCGGCAGGCAGGTGGCCGTGCTGGTACCGACAACGCTATTGGCCGAACAGCACTTCAACAACTTCAGCGACCGCTTCGCCGACTGGCCAGTCAAAATCGCCGAAATTTCACGTTTCCGTACGGCCAAAGAACAGGCCCAGGCGCTCAAGGGGCTGGAAGACGGCAGTATCGACATTGTGATCGGCACCCATCGCCTGATCCAGAAAGATGTGAAATTCAAAAATCTTGGTCTAGTCATCCTCGATGAAGAACACCGCTTTGGCGTGCGCCAGAAGGAGCAGCTCAAGGCCATGCGTGCCGAGGTGGACGTGCTGACGCTGACCGCGACGCCGATTCCACGCACCCTGTCGATGGCGATGGAAGGTCTGCGCGAATTTTCCGTGATTGCGACGCCGCCGCAGAAGCGCCTGGCGATCAAGACCTTCGCCACCCATTATTCCGAAGGCATCATCCGCGAGGCCGCCATGCGCGAATTCAAGCGCGGCGGCCAGGTGTATTTCCTGCACAACGAAGTGGACACCATCTTCGTCATGAAGGAAAAGCTGGAGAAAATCCTGCCCGAGGCCCGCATCGGCATCGCCCACGGCCAGTTACGCGAACGCGAGTTGGAACACGTGATGCGCGATTTCTACCAGCAGCGCTTCAACCTACTGCTGTGCACCACCATCATCGAAACCGGCATCGACGTGCCGACGGCCAACACCATCATTATGAACCGCGCCGATATGTTCGGCCTCGCGCAATTACACCAATTGCGCGGGCGCGTGGGCCGCTCGCACCACCAGGCCTATGCCTATCTGCTGACCGACCCCGACCGCAATATCACCCCGCAAGCGCAGAAGCGCCTGGATGCCATCCAATTACTGGAAGACCTCGGCGCAGGCTTCCACCTGGCGATGCACGACCTAGAAATCCGTGGCGCGGGCGAATTGCTGGGCGACAGCCAAAGCGGGGAAATGCAGGAGATCGGCTTCACGCTGTATTCCGAGATGCTTAACCACGCCGTGAAGCAACTCAAGGCTGGCAAGGAACCCGATCTCTCGGCGCCATTGGGCGTCACCACGGAAATCA
This sequence comes from Methylobacillus sp., assembly GCF_036844465.1. NCBI lineage: Bacteria > Pseudomonadati > Pseudomonadota > Betaproteobacteria > Nitrosomonadales > Methylophilaceae > Methylobacillus > Methylobacillus sp. The sequence continues at coordinate 73,842 of NZ_DAIUFW010000001.1, read as the reverse complement.
ACCTGCACACGCCCGCCCTGCTGCCCAACGATTATTGCCCGGACGTGCATGAACGCCTGGTGCTCTACAAGCGCCTGGCCAACTGCAACCACGATGACGACCTGGACACCATGCAGGAAGAGCTGATCGACCGCTTCGGCCTGCTGCCCGAGCAAGGCGAAGCGCTGATGGCCTGCCACCGCCTACGCATCGCTGCAAAACCACTGGGCATCAACAAGATAGATGCCAGCGACTCCGCTATCCAATTGCACTTCGCACCCAGCACCGAGCTCGACCCGACCAAGCTCATCGCCCTGCTGCAGCGCGACCGCCGCTGCCGCATGAACGGGCCGGACAAGCTCAGGGTTACGGTACAATACCCCGGCATTACGCAACGCACCGACTTCATCAAACAATTGCTAAAGGAACTCGCCTGACATGCTGGAAAAACTCATTGCGGTTGTTGCCGCCTGGATCATCGGCGTTATCTCGACCATGGGCTACGGCGGCATCGTGCTGCTGATGGCAATCGAATCCGCCTGCATTCCCCTGCCTTCGGAAATCATCATGCCGTTCGCAGGCTTTCTGGTGTTCAAGGGAGAAATGACCTTATGGGGTGTGGCGCTGGCAGGCGCGATCGGCTGTGTGGTGGGCTCCATTCCGGCTTATTATCTCGGCATGTTCGGCGGCAGGCCTATGGTAGAGAAATATGGGAAATGGGTGCTGATTTCCCACCACGACCTGCAACTGGCTGACCGCTGGTTTGCCAAATACGGTGATATCATCATCTTTATTGGCCGCCTGCTTCCCGCAGTACGCACTTTCATTGCCTTCCCTGCAGGCGTGGCCCGCATGGCGATGGGAAAATTTGTGATCTATACCTTCCTGGGTTCCCTGATCTGGTGCTACCTGCTGGCTTATGCGGGTATGAAGTTCGGCCAGCATTGGGAGGATCTGGAAGTCTATTTCCACCAGTTCCACATCGTGCTGGTAGTGGCTGGCGTTATCTTCGCCGTATGGTATATCCGTCGGCATTTCAAGGCTATCCGCCGGGTGCATCACCACGATCATCATTGATCTTCGGCAGTTCCTAATCTAGCTCAGGCACATCTGATATTCACGATGTGCCTGAGTTTTCCTGCATCAGGCTCCTGACCAAATCAACAGAGGTATCAAGGCAAGGCGTGGAATTCTTCCACCAACTCTTTGTTCTCTCCCTCGATCAGCTTACGCGAGTTCTTGTCATTGCGGAACAAGATGGGCCTGGCTTGCAGATAGGGTTTCTGCGCGTTGGCGATGGCTTCGTCGATCAGGTGGCGGTGAGGTGACTTGGTACAGACCGGGTCGGCGGCTTCCGCATCTCCGGCGAGCAGGAATGCCTGGCAGCGGCAGCCGCCCAGGTCTTTTTCCTTCTCATCACAACTGCGGCATGGCTCCTTCATCCAGTCGTCGCCACGATATTTGTTAAAGGCAGGCGATTCTTCCCAGGCCCATTTCAGGCCATTTTCCTTGACGTTGGGAAAGCTCATGTTAGGCAATACGCGTGCGGAATGACAAGGCAGCACGTCGCCGTTGGCGGTGACGATCATGAACACTTCGCCCCAGCCGTTCATGCATTTCTTGGGGCGGTTAGAAAAGTAATCGGGCACGACAAAATAGATTTTCATCTTGTTGCCGACTTTCTGGCGGAATTCGTTGGTCACGGCTTCTGCTTCATCGATCTGTTCCCTGGTCGGCATCAGTTGATTGCGATTGACCAGCGACCAGCCGTAATACTGGGTATTGGCCAGCTCGACGAAGTCGGCACCCAGTGCTTCGGCCATTTCCAGTATTTCCTTGACGTGCTTGATGTTGTAGCGATGGATCACCACGTTGAGCACCATGGGATAGCCATGATCCTTGATCATGGCCGCGACTTTTTTCTTCAGCTTGAAGGTGCTGGTATTGGTAATGAAGTTGTTGATTTCCTCGGTGATGTCGTGCATGGAAAGCTGGATGTGGTCCAGCCCACCCTCCTTGAAGGCGCCAATGCGTTTTTCCGTCAACCCCACGCCGGAGGTGATCAGGTTGGTGTAATACCCCAGCTGGTGCGCTTCCGCCACGATCTCTTCAATATCGTCCCGCAGCAAGGGCTCCCCGCCGGAGATGCCAAGCTGCAATGCGCCCAGCTTGCGGGCATCCCGCAATGCCTGTATCCACTGTTCGGTACTTAGTTCATTCTTGGTGTGCTTGTCGTAATCGGTCGGGTTGTAGCAAAAAGCGCAATGCAAGGGGCAGCGATACGTGATCTCCGCCAACAGCCACAACGGTTGGGTATTGGTCTTGGATGCAGCTACACCATTGTTTTGTTGTACAGTAGTACTCATTTTTCGCTCCTCCGCGTCATGCGCCTGCCACAGGCCGCCTGATTACGCACGCTTCTCCAGCCAGGCCTTTTCCACCGCCAGGTTCAGCATGGCGATGACATCGGCCTGGATATCCGGCACATCAGGAAATGCAGCTTGAACATCGGCCACTATCTGCGCCACGCTGCGTTGCCCGTCCACGCGCTTGATGACTTCTCCCGCTCCACCATTTAGCTTGATCATGCCTTCAGGAAACAGCAGGACATAGCAGCCCTGCGCCTCTTCCCACTGGAAGCGGTAATGGCGCGCAATGGCATAGATGTCATCCATGCCGACGCTGGCATTATCTTGGTTGTTTGAGATAGTCGACATCGTGTTCCACCTTGATATTGGTTGAAGCCAGCATAATAGAGTCGGCAACGACCCAGAGCACGTCCAGCTTGAATTGCAGAATATCCAGCGCTTTTTCCTGCAATTCGCGCGTCTGGCTGAAATAATCCAGCGTCACGGCTAGCCCCTGCTCGACATCACGTCTGGCTTCGGTCAGACGCTTCTTGAAATAGATCAGCCCTTCTTCCTTGATCCAAGGATACATTTCAGGCCAGGAACTGATGCGCTGCTGATGGATATGCGGGGCGAACAACTCGGTAAGCGAGGAGCAAACCGCCTCCTGCCATGGCCGCTGTTTGGCAAAGTTGACATAGGCATCAACAGCAAAGCGCACGCCAGGTGAAACCAGCTTAAGGGAGGTAATCTCTTCCCGGCTCAACCCCACGGCTTCTCCCAGCTTGATCCATGCCTCAATACCACCTTCAGTGTTGGCATCGCCATCATGGTCGATGATGCGCTGTATCCATTCCTTGCGGATTTCCTTGTCCGGACAGTTGGACATGATGGCAGCATCTTTTTGTGGGATGCTGATCTGGTAATAAAAGCGATTGGCGACCCAGCATTGCAACTGCTCACGTGTAAGCTTGCCCTCGTACATCATCACATGGAATGGATGATAGATATGGTAGCCCCGACCCTTGTCGCGCAGTTGCTGCTCGAATTCCTCACGGGTCCAGGGGATGTTGTCTGTCACTGGTGCGTTCATTAACGTCTCCTAGAGAATGATGTCCATGCCGTCATAGGCCACTTCAATGCCATGACGCTCCAGTTCCACGCGCTCGGCAGAGTCTTCACGCAGGATGGGGTTGGTGTTGTTGATATGAATCAGCACGCGGCGCGCATGGGGATAGCCATCCAGCACCTCTATCATGCCGCCGGGGCCGGATTGCGGATTGTGGCCGATGTCGCGGGCCTTCTTGGTCATGAGGCCCATGTCGATCATCTCGGTATTGGTCCAAAAGGTGCCATCCACCATGATGCAATCGGCCTGCTGCATCAAGGCTGGCAAATGTGGCTCGATTTCGCCCAGACCAGGAGCATAAAAGGCTTTCCTGCCATTGTTCGTATCTTCGATCAACACGCCTATGGTGTCGCCCGGGTGCGGGTCGTTACGGTGCGGTGAATACGGGGGCGCCGCACTTTTGAGCGCTACAGCAGTGAAGCGCAGGCTAGGCGCGCCATTCACAGTAAAACTGTTCTTGCCGTCGATCGGGATGTCATGGCGATTCACGCCGCAATAATGCCCAAGGATATTGAGCAATGGATTACCAGTGGTCAGATCCTGGTACACCATATCGGTGCAATAGATTTCGCGCTTGACCTGACCTTCGCGCAGCATCAGCAACCCGGTAGTGTGGTCAATCTGCGCATCAATCAGCACAATGCCTGCAATGCCACTATCGCGAATGGCACGAGCAGGTTGTAACGGAGGAAATTCCTGGATTTGCTGAAGAATGTCTGGAGAGGTATTGAACAACACCCAGTTGACGCCATCAGCGCTGACACAGATGGAAGATTGTGTGCGCTTTTTCGCCTTGATCTTGCCTTTACGCAGGCCATCGCAATTCGGGCAATTGCAGTTCCACTGCGGAAAACCGCCGCCGGCTGCCGACCCTAAAACATGAATATGCATATCAGCCCTTACTCAAACTCGTTGCTACTGGAAACGGCCGGGCAAGAACCCGGCCATGACCGTCACTTAGCGGTTGCAAACGTACATAGTGACTTCAAAACCGAAACGCATTTCAGTAACTTCTGGCTTGGTCCACATAATACTCTCCTGTTAATTTAAATTGATTTTCAACGCTACTTTCGGGCAAAACACCTGACAGCAACGTGGACATATTGTGCGTCCTGGGACATGAACGAAACAGTGCGAAAACACCGAAAGTCGTCTCATGATTATCATGAGTCAATCAGGAGGAGCCAAACTGCAAGCCAGTCTGGAAAGCAATCAGGCCTCAAAAGAGGCCTGATTTCAGAATTAAGTAGGTACTTTTAGTACCTGCTCCAACACTTCCAGGAAGCGGTCATTTTCTGCATACAAACCAATGCTGACACGCAGATAATCAGGCATTTCATACGCGGCGACAGGCCGCACAATCACGCCAGCCTTCAGCAGTTGCTGATATACCCCTGCCGCGTCAGTGACATGGAAGCTCACGAAGTTGCCATATGAAGGAATGTAATCCAGACCCAAGCTGGTCAAGCCTTGGGTAATCTGCGCCATGCCCGCCTGGTTGAGCGCATAAGTACGCTGGACGAAGTCCTCATCACTTAACGCGGCTACTGCCGCAGCCTGTGCCACACTATTGACATTGAATGGCTGGCGCACGCGGTTGATCAAGTCCGCCACTTCGGGCGCAGCCACGCCATAGCCGATCCGCAACCCTGCCAAACCATAGGCCTTGGACATGGTTCTGGAAATCAGCAGATTACTGAACTCCTTGAGCCATAAGAGTGCCTCAGATTTGCTCTCGGCGGGGAGATATTCGTCATATGCCTCATCCAGCACTACCAATACATGCTCAGGCACTTTAGCAAGGAACGCGCGCAATTCCGCTTTTGCAAGCAAAGTGCCAGTAGGATTGTTCGGATTGGCAATGAAAACAATGCGGGTTTTATCTCTGACCGCCGCCAGCATGGCATCCAGGTCATGACCAAAATTCCGCGCTGGAACACTGATGCCAGTTGCTCCTGTTGCCAAAGTCACCAGCGGGTAAACGGCAAAGGCATGCTGGGAATAGACTGCCTCGGTGCCAGGTGTAAGAAATGCGCGCGCAGCCAGTTCCAGGATATCGTTGGATCCATTCCCGAATATCAATTGGTCTGGCTGCAAGCCGAACTTGCGGCAGAGGCAATCCCTTAGCGCAAAGCTGTTGCCATCGGGATAGCGGGCAATGTCCTCCAGCGCTTCCTGCATGGCTTCATACGCCTTGGGGCTCACCCCCAGAGGATTTTCATTGGAAGCCAACTTGATGATGTTTTCAGGGTTGAGGTTCATTTCCCGCGCCAGCTCGGTGATGGGCTTGCCGGGCTGGTAAGGCGCAATGGCACGAATATTGGACGGCGCGAGGTCGCACAGCCTAGTCACGATAGTATTCCTTTAAATTAAGTAAATTTGAAATTGAATGTATTCAGGTTCGAGCAGGCTCTTGTCGGCTCGCGCGCTTGACTTCGTACATGGCGTGATCCGCGCGCCGGATGACATCGACCGCCGACACATCACGGTAGGGGAAAACACACACGCCTATACTGGCAGACAAGTCATGAATCGGCGGCAAACCGTCCAAGATAATGGGGGCAAGGAACTGCCGCTGCAACTTTTCCGCCAGTATTTGCGCCGCTTCCGGGCTACCGATATCCCGTGCCAGAATAAAAAACTCATCTCCCCCTAAACGCGCCAGGGTGTCCGCTTCACGCACGGTATATTTGAGGCGGGTCGCCACCTCTTTCAACACCACATCACCTATAAGGTGGCCGTAGGTATCATTGATGGGCTTGAAGCGATCGAGATCAATGAACAATCCTGCGCACACCTGGTCATTGCGGATTGCCAGATTGATAGCCTGTTCAATGCGGTCCAGCAGCAACTCTCGATTGGGCAAACCGGTCAGCCGGTCATGCAAGGCTCGTTCCTGCTGGCGCTTGCGTTCATTATCCAGATCTTTTTCACGCAGGAAAAGTGCCCGGCTCTGCCTTTCCACGACATAGCTTGCAAAGCCCCCCACGATATTGGCCGACAGGATAAACATATCGTAAATCAATACCTGCAGCAGCGGCAAAGGCCGTAGGAACAGGAACATCACATTGAACACCAGCAGCAGTGCCACACCCACCATTGCCGAGTTGAAGAACCGTAATCCTGAGAAGGTGTAGGTCCAGAACACCATGATCACCAGGCCGGTATAGTAGAAGTTGATGGCCGCCACCGGCATGTAACTGACCTGCGCCAGCAAACCTATACCACTGAACAGAGCCACGATGGACAGCAGTAACTGATTATTCCTGGAAAAATACTCGGAAAAGGAGAGCCAGAATACGGCGCAGAACAACATCACTACCATGATGCGGATATACCAGACATGCACAAACACTTCCGGCTTGACGAACAATGGATCCAGCAAGCCATACAACATGTACATGATAGCGCCCACCAGCAGGGCCAATCGTGAATGACGGCGCAGACTAGAATGCGTATGTGCCTGGTAATCCTCTTCCAGAGGCGTGTGCTCGAACTTCAACTTCCACTTATGCGATGAAGCAGTTTCCAACAGGTCCTGGCTAAGCGGCATACTCCCCTTTCAACGATAGATCATACGCGTTTCATCATACGCAAACCCAGATTCAAAATCCATGAAGCACTCAGGGAAATCAAACCAGGTGACATATAAGCATGCGCCAGACATAGCATCTGGCGCATGCACGCATCATATTATAGCTATCGGATAGGAACCAAGAAGCTTGAATAAGGATGACTTTTCCTCAAGCTCGTGTAACGCCTTGGCAACTTTGGGATCCTTGTAGTGCCCTTCTATATCCACGAAAAATACATACTCCCAGATACCCAGTTTGGACGGACGGGATTCGAACTTGGTCATGTCAACGCCATGCTGGGCAAGTGGGGAAAGCAGCCCCACCACCGCTCCAGGCACATTCTTGGCCGCCAGTAGCAGAGAAGTCTTGTCTTGGCCAGAAGGTTCGACCTCATGCGCAGACAGGACGAGGAATCGCGTGACATTTTTCGGGTCGTCCTCGATGTTTTCTGCCAGTAATGCCAAATCAAAGATCTCGGCAGCGCGCTTGCCAGCAATCGCCACAGCAAAAGGATCTTGCGCTGCCAGCTCGGCGGCTTGCGCATTGCTGCCGGTGCTGACTCGTTCAACACCACTCAGATTGAGATTGAGCCATTCGTGGCATTGCCCAAGCGACTGGGCATGGGAATAGACGCGCCTGATCTCGCCAACTGCATCCTTGCGTCGTAACAGGCAATGATGCACCGGCAGGGCAATCTCGCCGCAAATATGCAGACTGGTGGTAGTCAGCAGATCCAAGGTCCGCCCCACTGCCCCTTCCGTCGAGTTTTCTACCGGCACAACAGCATAATCGGCAGCGCCAGACTCAACCTTGCGGAATACTTCATCAATCGAGATACATGGCATAGGAGCACCCATGCCGCCAAACTGCTTGCTGGCTGCCTCTTCGCTGAATGTGCCTAGGGGGCCAAGGAAGGCAACCGAAAGCTCACGCTCCAATGCTCGGCAGTTAGACATGATGCTGCGAAAAACAGCAGTCAAAGCCTCTGCGGACAGTGGGCCCCTGTTTTTTTCCAGCAGGCGGCGCAATACCTGCGCCTCGCGCTCTGGCCGGTACACTGGCCCTTCCCCCTTGAGCTCCCCGATTTCACGCGCCAGCGCAGCCCGCGCATTGATTAATTGCAGCAATTGCTCGTCAATTGCGTCAATCTGGTCCCGGCACTCTTTCAGAATATCACTCATGCAGACCTCTTCTTAACCGCGGGTGCGTGCAAAATCCTGCATGAAAGCCACCAATGCCTGCACACCTTCAATAGGCATAGCGTTATAAATGGAGGCACGCATACCACCCAACAGCCGGTGCCCCTTGAGTTGCAACAAGCCATTGGCCTCGGCCTGTTTGAGGAATTCTGCGTCAAGCGCGCTATCCTTGAGCGTGAATGGCACATTCATGCGCGAACGGTTTTCCTCGGCAATCGGAGAGTTGTAAAAATCACTGCTATCGAAATAATCGTATAGTAATGCCGCTTTCTCGATATTGAGCTTTTCCACGGCTGCCAGGCCGCCTTTGGCCTTCAACCATTTGAATACCAGCCCCGCCATGTAAATGCCATAAGTTGGGGGCGTGTTATACATGGAGCCATTGTCGGCATGTATCTTGTAATCGAACATGGTCGGCGTGCCAGCAATAGTCTGGCCAATGAGATCTTCGCGCACAATCACAATGGTCAGCCCGGCAGGGCCAATATTTTTCTGCGCCCCTGCATAAATCAAGCCGAACTGTGACACATCCACGGGCCGCGAAAGAATGTGTGATGACATATCCACCACCAACGGCACATGACCGGTCTGCGGCGTCCAGAACACCTCCAGACCGCCGATAGTTTCATTCGAGGTGTAATGCACATAGGCTGCATCCGGGTTCAACTTCCATTGTGATTGCTGTGGCACCCTGAAATACTGGTGATCTTTGCCTGAGGCCACGACGTTGACCTTGCAATACCTGGCTGCCTCTTCAATCGCTTTCTGCGCCCAGATACCGGTATCCAGGTAATCTGCCGTATCCTTGCCGCGCAAGAGATTCATAGGAATCATGGAAAATTGCGCATGTGCTCCGCCCTGCAGAAACAGCACCTTATAATTGGCGGGAATATTCATGAGCTCACGCAAATCGGCTTCCGCCTCGTTGGCGATGCTAATGAATTCCTTGCCGCGATGGCTCATTTCCATCACGGACATGCCGGAGCCATGCCAATCCAGCATTTCGTTACTTGCCTGTTGCAGCACTTCCTTGGGCAAGACCGCCGGCCCGGCAGAGAAATTATAGATTTGCGTCATATATTCAATTCTGAATTTGGTTAAGCAATCGTTTCAGTATCGCTGTCGTCATCCGTCTCGACAACCTTTTCTAGGCCAGACAGCTTCTCGCCTTCACCCAGGTTGATCAAGGTCACACCCTGAGTAGCACGGCCCAACTCGCGGATTTCCTTGACCCGGGTACGAATCAATACGCCGCCGGTCGTAATCAGCATGATCTCGTCATCATCACTTACCAACCTTGCAGCCACTACCGTGCCATTACGTTCACTGGTGGCAATCGCCTTCACACCCTGAGTGCCGCGGCCGGAATGACGGAAATCAGCCAGGACGGTGCGCTTGCCGTAGCCATTTTCAGTGGCCACCAACACGGTTTGCTTGTCGTTATCGGCGATCAGCAGGGAAATCACCTGCTGCTTGGCTTGCAGCTTCATGCCGCGCACGCCGCGCGCCGCACGCCCCATCGCACGCACGTCTTCTTCATCGAACCAGACCGCTTTACCGCCGTTGGAAACGAGGACGATGTCGTTCACGCCGTTGGTGACTTCGGCCCCGATCAGGTAATCGCCATCGTCCAGGTTCAGCGCAATAATGCCGGAACGGCGTGGGTTGGAGAACTCAATCAGTGCCGTTTTCTTGACAGTGCCCTTGGCAGTCGCCATGAACACATAATGATTTTCGTCGAACTCCTTGACCGGCAGGATGGCATTGATCTTTTCGCCCTCCTCCAACGGGAACAGGTTGACGATCGGCTTGCCGCGGCTGATGCGGCTGCCTTGCGGCACTTCGTAGACCTTGAGCCAATAGACACGACCGCGGCTTGAGAAGCACAGGATGTAGTCGTGCGTATTCGCCACGAACATCTTGTCGATGAAATCGTCTTCCTTGGTGGCCGCCGCCTGCTTACCGCGGCCACCGCGGCGTTGCGCACGGTATTCTTCCAGCGGCTGCGACTTCACATAGCCGGTATGCGAAAGCGTCACCACCACGTCCTGCGGCGTAATCAGGTCTTCCAGCGAAAGGTCTTGCGCGTTGTGCACAATCTCGCTGCGGCGCTTGTCACCGAACTGATTGAGGATAGCTGCCAGCTCTTCCACAATGATTTGCGTCACGCGCTCGGACTTGGCGAGGATATCAAGCAAATCGGCAATGATATCCATAACCTCCTTGTATTCGTTGACGATCTTGTCCTGTTCCAGGCCGGTCAAGCGTTGCAAACGCATCTGCAGGATTTCCTGCGCCTGCACGTCGGACAATCTGTAGCCATTCGGGGTCAGGCCGAAATCGACGGACAGGCCTTCAGGACGCGAAGCCTCCATGGCTGCACGCTTGAGCATTTCCTCTACCACGGGCGACTTCCAGGTGCGCGCCATCAATTCGCGCTTGGCTTCCGGCGGCGTCGGTGCGGCCTTGATCAGGGCAATCATCTCGTCCACGTTGGCCAATGCCACTGCCAGGCCTTCGAGCACGTGGCCGCGCTCGCGCGCCTTGCGCAATTCGTAGACGGTACGGCGCGTCACCACTTCGCGGCGGTGGCGCAGGAAGGCTTCCAGCATCTGCTTGAGATTGAGCAGGCGCGGCTGGCCGTCCAGCAGCGCCACCATGTTCATGCCGAAAGTATCTTGCAGTTGGGTCTGCTTGTAGAGGTTGTTAAGCACGACTTCAGGGACTTCGCCGCGCTTGAGCTCGATCACGACGCGCATGCCGGACTTGTCGGATTCATCGCGCAGGTCGGAAATGCCCTCGATCTTCTTCTCGTTGACCAGCTCGGCAATTTTCTCAACGAACGTCTTCTTGTTGACCTGGTACGGTAGCTCATCCACGATCAAGGCCTGGCGGTTGCCCTTTTCCAGGTCTTCGACGTGGGTGCGGCCGCGCATCACCACGCGTCCGCGGCCAGTGCGGTAACCTTCTTTGACACCCACAGTGCCGTAAATGATGCCCGCAGTGGGGAAATCAGGCGCCGGAATGATCTCGATCAGCTCATCAACACTCAGTTCCGGGTTTTTGAGCAAGGCCAGACAGCCTGCGATGACTTCGTTGAGATTGTGCGGCGGTATATTGGTCGCCATGCCAACCGCGATACCGGAGCTGCCATTAATCAGCAGGTTAGGTATGCGTGCTGGCATGATCAATGGCTCGTGTTCGGAACCATCATAGTTAGGGCCAAAATCAACAGTTTCCTTGTCAATATCGGCGAGCAATTCGTGCGCAATACGCGCCATGCGGATTTCGGTGTACCGCATTGCTGCAGCATTATCGCCATCCACAGAGCCAAAGTTGCCCTGGCCATCAACCAGCATGTAACGCAGAGAGAAATCCTGGGCCATGCGCACGATAGTGTTGTAGACCGCAATATCGCCGTGCGGGTGGTATTTACCGATGACGTCACCGACAATACGCGCGGATTTCTTATATGGCCTGTTCCAGTCGTTGTTCAGCTCGTGCATCGCAAACAGTACACGGCGATGCACGGGTTTAAGGCCATCGCGCACATCAGGCAACGCACGCCCCACGATCACGCTCATGGCGTAATCCAGGTACGAACGGCGCATCTCGTCTTCGAGGCTGATAGGGAGGGTTTCTTTTGCGAACTGATCCATTATTGGCTATCGGCTTAAAGTGGCTGAAAGACTTGGATTTTAGCACGATACGAGTGCCAAAGCATGTCACGATCTCCCCATTAGCCACGATGCATTTCGCCAATCACCTTCCATCACGCTCGCAAAAATTCATTAGTAATTTGCAGGGACTTACTTTAGGCTATCGCGTTTTCAACGCCTAGCAATCAGATTAAGGAGAAAGCATATGGCCGTTCTAGTTGGCAAGCCAGCACCCGATTTCACCGCAGCAGCCGTTCTTGGCGACAACTCCATCAAAGAAGATTTCACCCTTTCCGAACACATCAAGGGCAAATCTGCTGTTATCTTCTTTTACCCGCTGGATTTCACTTTTGTCTGCCCTTCCGAACTGATCGCCTTCGATCATCGCCTGGCAGAATTCAAGGCGCGCGGCGTTGAAGTGATTGGCATATCTATCGACTCTCATTTTACTCACCTGGCCTGGAAGAACACTCCAGTAGACAAGGGCGGTATCGGCCAGGTTGGTTACCCATTGGTTGCCGACATCAAGCACGATATCTGCAAGGCGTATGATGTTGAAGCTGACGGCGGCGTGGCTTACCGTGGTTCTTTCCTCATCAACAAGGATGGCGTTGTGGTGCACCAGGTTGTGAACGACCTGCCATTGGGCCGTGACATTGATGAAATGCTGCGCATGGTTGATGCATTGCAATTCTTCGAAGCTCACGGCGAAGTCTGCCCTGCTGGCTGGAAAAAAGGCAAAGCTGGTATGAACGCTTCCCCGGAAGGCGTTGCCAAGTATCTGGCAGAAAACGCTTCCAGCCTGTAATTCACTCTAGGCCAGATATAAAAAACGGGACATGATGTCCCGTTTTTTATTGGCTGAAACAATAACGGCTACTTACGACGCGCACCCAACGCCACCACGGCAATACCAGCAACAATCGTGATAATGCTCACCGCCTGCGGAATCACCACATCCTTTTCCACTTCGGCAGTAGCCTTCAATGAACCAAGCTGGACTACTGTTTCCTCCGTTGTGTAGCTAAACCCCTGGTAAACCAGGGATACAACGCCAAAAACAATCAGCAATAGCCCAACGACTATAGATGCTTTCATCGCCATCTCCTTGCCTGCATGCAATGCAGGTTATTCGTTGAATTTTTTGCGAGCTTCGGTAATCGCGCGTTTGATGGCATCCCAGGCATCGTCGCTTCCCTTGCGCAGTTCCTGCCAGGCTTCACCGGCAGAAGCCTGAATCTCAGCCAGCTTGAGCTTGGCCTCATCGCGCTTCTGCTTCAACGCTACCACCTGCTCATCGTACTTGATATGCAGTTCGGCATCCGCCTGGCGCACCCTGGCTTCCAACACATCAATATCAGCACTCCACTCATCGAGTTGCGCCTTGAGCTTTTCTACATATTCGTCTTTCAAACTCATATTTCCACTCCTTGATCAGTTAAATATATCGTTGCGCTGGTCATACTATAACGCAATCCTCTCAATCCGTCGTGCCAAGCCATGCCAGATCCGCCTTGAGGTCATCCACATGCTCCAGGCCGACTGCGACACGGATCAAGCCGTCGCCAACTCCGGCAGCTGCACGCGCTTCCGCGCTGACCCGGCTATGTGTGGTGGTTGCCGGATGGGTAATCGTGCTCTTGGCATCCCCCAGGTTGGCCGTGATGGAAATCATCCTGGTGGAATCAATGAGGTGCCAGGCAGCAGGCTGACCACCCTTGACGTCAAAGGAAACGATCGCACCACCGTTTTTCTGCTGGCGCATTGCCAGCGCATGTTGCGGATGCGATGCCAAGCCTGGGTAATAGACACGCTCCACGCGAGGCTGCCTCTCCAGCCATTGCGCCAATTCCAGCGCGCTACGCGCATGGGCCTCCATGCGAACATGCAGCGTTTCCAGGCCTTTAAGGAACACCCAGGCATTGAACGCACTCATGGTCGGTCCAGCCGTGCGCAGAAAACCGTAGACAGGCTCCAGCAGGGCCTTGTTGCCAAGCACGGCGCCACCCAGGCAGCGCCCCTGGCCGTCAATGTATTTGGTCGCAGAATGCACGATGACATCCGCACCAAGCTCCAGCGGCTTCTGTACCGCAGGAGTGCAAAAGCAATTATCCACGACCAGCAAGGCGCCTGCGGCATGAGCAATGTCAGCCAGCGCCGTAATATCGCAAATCTCGGTCAAGGGGTTGGAAGGCGTTTCCACAAAAAACAGCTTGGTGTTCGGCTGTACAGCAGCCCTCCATTCTTCCGGGTCAGACAGGGAAACAAAGGTTGTTTCCAGCCCCCAGCGCTTAAGGATATTGCCGAACAACTGCGCTGTGGTGCCAAACAGGCTGCGCGAAGCCACAATGTGGTCGCCAGCGGAGCACAAGCCCATGACGCACGCCAGGATGGCAGACATGCCAGAGGATGTCGCCACGCAAAACTCGGCGCCCTCCAGGGCTGCCAGCTTGTTCTGGAACATGGTGACGGTCGGGTTGGTGAAACGGGAATAGATATTCCCCGGTTCTTTTCCGCCAAATCGAGCCGCTGCCTGCGCTGCGCTTTCAAAGACAAAGCTGGAGGTCAAGAACATGGCTTCGGAATTTTCACCAAACGCGGTCTGCTCACCCCCTGCCCGCACACCCAGTGTTTCGGCATGCCACTCATGCTGACTCATAACATTCTTACCTTTCTGCCCGTCATCAGGCTCAATTCAAAAGAAACGGGCATGAAAAAACCCGTCATAGCTCCAACGCTAAAACGGGTTTCAAGATCAACTCGCTTTAGCAGTATTTATATTGCGCCCGCAAGCTGAGTGTTGCTTCTCCTCAAATCAGCGCATGGATTGATACTATTCCTGACAGAGTCAGAGGTCAAGTTAGATCAGCTCTTCCTCTTCTGCTCCAGCAAGATTCAAGTCAAGCTGGGTAATCGAGTTGGCAGGACGCGTTTGCTTGGCGCCATCGCCGCGCGCGGCTTCCGCCCGGTTAAGATAGACCTCGTCAATATCTCCTGTGATGTACTTTCCATCAAAACAGGAACAATCGAATACCTGAATATCAGGATTACTCTTTTGCACTGCGGTAATCAATGCTTCCAGGTCCTGATAAATCAGGGCATCAGCGCCGATTTCCGCACAGATTTCCTCATCTGTGCGGTCAGTCGCCAACAACTCGCTGCGCGAAGGCATATCGATTCCATAAACATTAGGAAAGCGCACCGGCGGCGCTGCAGATGCAAAAAATACCTTGCTGGCTCCCGCATCCCGCGCCATCTGCACGATTTGCTTGGAAGTGGTGCCGCGAACGATGGAATCATCCACTAACAGCACATTCTTGCCCTGGAACTCCATGCCAATCGGGTTGAGTTTTTGTCGCACGGATTTCTTGCGCAACGCCTGGCCAGGCATGATGAAGGTACGGCCAATATAGCGGTTTTTGATAAAACCTTCGCGATAGGTGAGGTTGAGCTTGTTGGCAAGCTCCAGGGCACTCGGACGGCTGGTATCCGGAATCGGGATCACCACGTCGATCTTGAGATCACTCCATTCACGCGCAATCTTGTCAGCCAGGCTTTCACCCATGTGCAGGCGGGTCTGGTAGACCGATACCTTGTCAATCACGGAGTCAGGACGGGCTAGATAAACATATTCAAAAATACACGGCGCCAACTGGGGCGCTTCAGCACATTGGCGTGAGAAGAAATTACCTTCCAGGTCAATGAATATCGCCTCACCAGGCTCCACATCACGCACCAGGGTAAAGCCCAGCACATCCAGCGCCACGCTCTCGGAAGCCACGATATATTCTGTGCCCTGTTCTGTTTCGTGCTTGCCAATGACCAGGGGACGGATGCCATTCGGGTCACGGAAAGCCAGTAGACCGAAATTGGCAATCATCGCCACAACCGCGTAAGCCCCGCGGCAGCGCTTATGAACACCTGTCACTGCTTCAAACACCATGTCGGCATTCAATACCGCGCTGTGCGAAGAGAGTTCGATCTCATGCGCCAATACATTAAGCAATACTTCGGAATCGGAATTGGTATTGATGTGGCGCAGGTCCTGCCTGAACATTTCCTGCTTGAGCTGGGCTGAATTGGTCAGGTTACCGTTATGCCCAAGCACGATACCGAACGGGGAATTTACATAGAAAGGCTGGGATTCGGCAGCAGAAGAAGAGCCCGCGGTAGGATAACGCACATGGGCGATACCGGCATTGCCGATCAGGCTACGCATGTGGCGCGTCCTGAATACATCCTGCACCAGGCCGTTGTTCTTATGCATGAAAAAGGTATTGCCATCACAGGTGACGATCCCCGCAGCATCCTGTCCGCGATGCTGTAGCACCAGCAATCCGTCATAGAGTAGCTGATTTACTGGGTTTTTACCGACTACACCGATAATTCCACACATAAGCTATATGCCTTAAAAACAAAAATCTGAAGCGACCAGAGTCAAACCGCTTGTTTCAATCTAGTCGTATTTAATATGTTTTGCAATATCCTGCGCAAACCAGGGCAGGATAGCCATCACCATCGCCTCCAGCGGCGCACTGAACATCGCATTCCGCCAGCGCGTGTCCTGCGGTAACGAAGTCAGGCCGCCCAGCAGCACTAAGGTCAATACAATGAGCAATCCGCGGACAAAGCCAAACAAGCCACCCAAGCCACGATCCAGGGCACTCAATCCCATGGTCTTGAATAATTGGGCAATTGCGATGGCTAGCAGGCTACATACTAATAATGAGGACAAAAACAAAATTATAAAGGCGGCGAGGAATTTCAATTCTTCCGAGGGAATGGAATCCGGCAGCATGACGGACACTTCCACGGTATAGAGCTTTGCTACTATGAATGCAATGATCCAGGCTGCCAGCGCCAATATCTCGCGCACAAAACCACGCATGATGCTGAGCAATACGGAAATCCCAATAATCGCCAGCACTGCATAATCGAAACCTGTCATGCTATTTGTTGCTGATGATCATGCCGGACAAACCAGCGGCCTTGACCTTGTTCATGGCTTGCTCAGCAGATTCCCGGCTGGCAAATGGACCAACCCGCAAACGGGTCTTATCCCCTGCCGGGGTAGCAATAATTTCCGTATGGGATTTCAAGCCTTGGCCGGACAGTTTGTCCTGCAGGTTCTTGACATTGATCGGATCGGAGAACACGCCTATCTGTACCAGAAAACTTCCTGCCGCTGCTGGCTTGGTTTCTACTGGTTTCTGCTTTTCCTTGGCAGTGTCAGGCTTGGAAGAGGCAGCCGCCTTGGGAGCTACCGGCTTTGCCTCGGGCTTGGCCGCTTCCTTCTTCACAGGTTCTGGAATGGCTTGTTTGATTACCTCTGGCTTGGGTGTTGGCTGAACAGTCGGCGCTTCAAAATCGGGATCGGTATTATGCTGTTCTGATAAAGATAGTACCGGTTCGGAAATCACTTCCTCTACAGGTTCACCCTGCGGGGCCACCTTGGATGTAAATTCAGGACCATCCTGACTAGGGATGTGAATAGCAATTTCCTGTTGCGGGGTTTTACTGCTACGGTCATCCAGAACCATCGGCAAAATGGTCACCATCAACAACACCAGCGCAATCGCTCCAACCAGGCGACGGCGCGCACGTTTCTTGAATTGAAGTTCCTGATCATTCGACTGGTCGGAAGCCATTAAAAATCCTACTATCCTTGTTTGAATCAGTGCTATGCATGCTGCGTGGTCGCGAGCTCGCACATAATATCGGCCACAGTAAAAAATGAACCAAAGACGATAATTCTATCATTTTCGCCAGCATCATTACAGGCTTGACGATACGCGTTGCGTACATCGGCATGGATCTGTACCAAACTGGATGATGAAGCCTGAGCCATCACATATTCTCGTAATTGTTCTGCGCTGGCGCCGCGCGCATGCCCCACGCCAGCGATATACCAGGCATCGATATATGGCGTCAGCACCTGTATCACGCCTGCAATATCCTTGTCGGCCAACATGGAAAATACGGCCAAAGTGCGACCAACAACAGGATGCTGCGCCAGATTGGAAGCCAATGCCTTGGCGGCATGCGGATTGTGCGCCACATCAAGGATGACCTGCGGCTGCTCGCGGCAAACTTGGAAACGCCCATTCAAGACCACCTGCTGCAACCCTTGCCGCATCTGCACCAGCGTGACTGGCAATATCTCTTGCAGGCAATCAACAGCATTGATGACACTGGCTGCATTATTGAGCTGGAAACTGCCAGATAGTGCAGGCAACGGTAACTGGTATTCCTGGCTTCCTGCGCGATAGTGCCAATCCGATTGTTGCGCCTGGAAGCCAAATTCGTGCCCTATCCTGCGCAGATCAGTTCCAATCTCGGCTGCATATGCCTGGAGAGACAACGGTGGATCATTATCTCCACAAATCGCCGGCGCTCCAGGCCGGAACACGCCCGCCTTTTCACGCCCTATGCATTCGCGGTCATTGCCGAGAAAATCCATGTGATCGAGGTCTACGCTGGTCACGATGCTGCACTGCGGAGCAAACACATTCACTGCATCCAGACGGCCACCAAGGCCCACCTCAAGAATGCCTACATCCACCTTGGCCTGCATCAAACTCCAGACTGCGGCCAGAGTACCGAACTCGAAATAAGTCAGTGCGGTATCAGTCTCCTGCCGCGCCTGCTCTATTGCCTGGAATGCCTCCACCAAGACCTCATCCGCAACCTCTGCGCCGCCGATCCGCACACGCTCGTTATAACGGATGAAATGAGGCGATGTATAACATCCCACCCTGTAACCTGCCACCCGGTAGATACTTTCCAGCATGGCACAGGTTGAGCCTTTGCCATTGGTACCTGCCACTATGATGATAGGAAACTGCGGTACAAGGCCGAGCCGCTGACGTACCTGTTCGACGCGCTCCAGCCCCATTTCGATGGAAGCTGGGTGTAGAGCTTCAATATAAGTGAGCCAATCAGCCAACTCATGAAAATCAGGTAAAGATAAGGAAGATGTCACTGAATAATTGATCAGAATGGAGTCTAAGCAGCATTGGCAGGCATGCGCATTAAGCCGGTCATCAAGGTCGCCAGCCTGTCACGCATTTCACGTCTGTCGACAATCATGTCAACAGCACCATGCTCCAGCAGGAATTCTGAACGCTGAAAGCCTTCAGGCAAGGTTTCGCGTACAGTCTGCTCGATCACGCGTGGGCCTGCAAAGCCGATCAATGCCTGCGGCTCGGCCACAATCACATCGCCCAGCATGGCGAAACTCGCCGATACCCCGCCCATGGTAGGGTCGGTCAATATCGAGATATAAGGCAAACCAGCCTTGCTGAGCTTGGTCAGCGCAGCACTGGTCTTGGCCATCTGCATCAGAGAGAACAAGCCTTCCTGCATGCGCGCGCCGCCGCTGGCAGAAACACAGATGAATGGAGTGTGATTATCGATTGCAGCCTGCACACCGCGAACAAAACGCTCACCGACCACAGAACCCATGGAACCGCCCATGAACTTGAATTCAAACGCGGCGACCACCACGCCCACGGTCTTGATGCTGCCTTGCATGACAATCAGCGAGTCCGTCTCTTCCATTTCCGACTGAGTGGCTTTTAGCCTATCCACATAACGCTTGCTGTCCTTAAACTTGAGCGGATCAATCGGCTGCACTTCTGCACCAATTTCTGAACGCCCTTCCGGATCAAGCAATAAATCCAGGCGCGTGCGCGCAGAGATACGATTATGGTAAGAACATTTGGGACAAACTTCTGCATTGCTTTCCAGATCAGTGCGATAGAGCACCGCCTCACACGAGGGACATTTACTCCACAACCCTTCAGGCACGGACTTGCGGCTATTGCCTGCAGGTCGGTTGATTTTGGGAGGCAGAAGTTTTTGTAACCAGCTCATGGTTTTTCCTTTGTAGAAAATGAAACACCCGGCCAGCGGCCAGCCTGTTTCCTTTCATGAATAATGAGGGCGTTTCACCCGCATCAGCACTTGATCAATCAGGGGTCAATCGCCACGCGCAATGTTTTGGTCAACTGTGACAGATTGTCCAGCAAGTTTGCCTCAGTTGATTGCTCGATTTCCTGAATCATGCGGCTGCCAATCACTACGGCCTCTGCCACATCAGCAACCGCCTTGGCAGTCACCGCATCCCGCACGCCGAAACCCACGCCGATAGGTAAATCCGTCTGACCACGGATAGATTGCACCTTGGCGCTCACTTCAGCAATATCCAGATTCTGCGAGCCAGTCACGCCTTTGAGCGATACGTAATACACAAAGCCGGCAGCCTGACGCACAATCATATCCACCCGGCCCGGCTCTGTCGTCGGGGACAACAGGAAAATCGGATCCAACTGTTGCGCCTTAAGCAGCTCGACGAATTCCTGGCACTCCTCAGGTGGATAATCCACCGTCAATACGCCATCAACGCCCGCTTCGCGCGCACGCTGGGCAAAGGCTGCCTGACCCATGGCCTCTACCGGATTGGCATAACCCATGAATATAATCGGGGTTTTATCGTCTGTGCGGCGAAATTCACGCACCATGTCCAATACATCGCCCAGACTGACGTGATGGGCCAAGGCACGCTCGGCGGCACGCTGGATTACAGGACCATCCGCCATCGGGTCAGAAAACGGGATGCCAAGCTCGATCATATCGGCGCCAGACTGCACCAACGCATGCATGATGGCTACCGTATGTTTAGGATGAGGATCACCGGCAGTAATATAAGGAATCAGTGCTTTTCTGTTCTGCGACTTCAACGCCGCAAAAGTTGCTTGAATTCGTGACATGTGCAAAACCAGTTTAGAGGGTAATACCAGCCAGGCTGGCTACCGTGTTGATATCCTTGTCCCCACGACCGGACAGATTGACCAGCAATACCTGGTCTGGCGACATGGTAGCGGCAAGCTTCATGGCATAAGCCAATGCATGGCTGGATTCCAGCGCCGGGATGATGCCTTCCGTGCGGCACAGGATATGAAAAGCATCCATCGCTTCATCATCTGTGATCGCAACATACTCAGCTCGCTTGATGTCCTTGAGCCAGGCATGTTCAGGCCCTACTCCCGGATAATCCAGGCCCGCGGAAACAGAATGCGTCTCTATGATCTGGCCGTTTTTGTCCTGCATCAGATAGGTGCGGTTGCCATGTAGCACACCCGCTGGGCTGTTGGCGGTCAATGGTGCCGCATGCTTGCCGGTCTCGATGCCGTAGCCTGCAGCCTCGACACCGATCAAGCGCACGCCTTCAACATCAATGTAAGGATAGAAAATACCCATCGCGTTGGAACCGCCGCCGACACAGGCGATCACCGCATCCGGCTGGCGACCGACCATTTCCTGCATCTGCTCCTTGGCTTCAATGCCGATCACCGCCTGGAAATCGCGTACCATCATGGGATAAGGATGCGGCCCGGCAACAGTGCCGATAATGTAGAAGGTATTGGAAATGTTAGTGACCCAGTCGCGCATCGCTTCATTGAGCGCGTCCTTGAGCGTTTTGGAGCCGCTTTCCACTGGCACCACCGTGGCACCCAGCAGCTTCATGCGGAATACATTAGGTGCCTGGCGCTTGACATCTTCAGCTCCCATATACACCACACACTCCAGACCCAGGCGTGCAGCAATCGTGGCTGTCGCCACGCCATGCTGGCCAGCGCCGGTCTCGGCGATCACGCGCGGCTTGCCCATGCGCTTGGCCAGCAATGCCTGGCCAATGGTGTTGTTAACCTTGTGCGCGCCGGTGTGATTCAGGTCTTCGCGCTTGAGATAGATTTGCGCGCCACCGACCTTCTTGGTCAGGCGTTCTGCGTAATACACCGGGCTGGGTCTGCCGACAAAATGCTTGAGGTCATAGGCGTATTCGGCAAGGAACTCAGGATCATGGCGATAACGCTCATACATGACGCGCAACTCTTCCAGCGCCTCAATCAATGTCTCGGCCACAAAAATACCGCCGTAAGGGCCAAAATGCCCTCTTTCGTCCGGCATGTCATAACGCTGCATTCTGTACTCCTTGCATGAATGCGGCAATCTTGTCCGCATCCTTGATTCCTTTGGTTTGTTCAACGCCGCCGCTGACATCGACCGCATAAGGCCGCACCTGGCAGATGGCTTCAGCTACATTTTCGGGATTCAATCCGCCTGCCAGCACGATGGGCATCGGAAATCGGTCAGGGACCAAGTCCCAATTAAACACCAATCCGGTACCACCTGCCACGCCCGGTAAATAAGCATCAAGCAGCAGGGCCTTGGCGTCGTTGTATTGATCTGCGTATTGTAGCAAATTTGTCTCATTCCTGACGCGCACTGCCTTTATGTAAGGCAAGCCATAACGGCGACAGGCATCAGGTGCCTCATCTCCATGAAACTGCAATACGTCCAGCCGAAGCCGGCTCAACACATGCTCTATCTCGCTGGAGGCGGCATCCACAAACAAACCGACGACACTGACGAAAGGAGGTAATGCAGCCACAATTTCTGCTGCCCGCTGGATATCGACATTTCTTGGACTGGGCTCATAAAATACTAAACCAATTGCATCGCAACCATGGCCGGTAGCTGCCAGTGCATCTTCAACTCGGGTAATGCCACAGATTTTGACGCGTGTTCTCAAGCTTGAAACAGGCCCAGGATCGAAAGGCGCTAGGGTACCCTAAAGTCGGTTTCATGTCACAAAAAATCAGCGGCCTCAGCCAATGCCGAATTGCAGCCTGCGCTCGGTGACAGGCAACCCCCAATGAGTATCGTATCCCACACCCGTGAGATATAAGCCATCGGGTGAGAAGGTCGGTGGAGAAAGGTTGCGGTCTCGGCTTTCCAGCAACGCTGCCATAAAGTCCGGGGGATATTTACCCTTCCCAATATACACCAGGGCACCCACCATATTACGTACCTGGTGATGCAAAAAAGCATTGGCGCAAAAATCAAAAACCAAGCTACTGCCGAAAGCGCTGACAGAAGCATGATGCATAATCTTGACCGGGGATTTGGCCTGGCACTCCGCCGCGCGGAAGGCACTGAAATCGTGCTGGCCGTATAAATGGGTCATCGCCTGCTGCATAGCCTCCAGATCAAGTGGCTGGTGAAACCAGCCCGCTTTACCCGCCATTATCGCAGACGCTACAGGCTGGTTGATAAGCCAATATTGATAGCTGCGCTGATAGGCATCAAAACGCGCGTGGAAACGCTCATTCACTTCGGTTGCCCACAACACACGCACGCTGGCAGGCAGCCTGGCATTCACTCCACGTACCCATGCATTTTGTGGTCGCACAGCTACCGTATCAAAATGTACCACTTGGGATAAAGCATGCACTCCTGTATCGGTGCGCCCGGCAGCGGCCACGCGAATGCTGTGGCTGGCCAGCTCTGAAAGTGCCGCTTCCAGCGTGTCCTGCACCGCAAGCCGATTGGGCTGGCTTTGCCAGCCACAAAAACCAGCACCGTCATATTCAATTCCTAATGCCAGCCTCATTATCCGCCCCATTCCATATCGCTACCCTGTTGTGTCTTTAGCTTCCATCATCATGCTATTTGACATAAAAAAGCCGGGTATAACCCGGCTTTTGTTTAAACATTCAATCCATATCAAGACAAGCTGTCAAGAATCGACTGGGCTTTCTGCTTCTGTCTCGGGCCGCCTTCTTTCAGAATTTCCTCCAGCAACTCGCGCGCGCCCTCATTGTCCCCCATATCCATATAGGCAGTAACCAGATCCAGCTTGGTATCCACATCAGCAGATTCCTCTACCAGATTCTCTGCTTCCAACTGCGGCCCGCTTGCTGGCTCGTCCACAACATCCAGGCTGATACCGGAAAAATCGATATCTGCAGCAGTAGTTGCAACATCGGCTTGGTCTTGCTCGTCGACTTCAAAATTGAAGTCAGGCAAATCCACTTCCTCAACCGTACTAGCAACTAACTCTGTCTCTGACAGCGCACTATTATCCGTGTCCAGGTCTATTCCTGCAAAATCAAATGTGGGTGCTTGATCATCCTGAATCTCATCCAGTTGAATATCAGCAAGCCCTGAGTCTTCCTGAGGAATAGCTAATGGCTGCCCTGCCTCTGAAGCCACTGGCTCGGGCAGATCAACATCCTCATTTCCGGTCAGGCTGATTTCCGGCAGATCAAAGTCAATATCAGGTAATGTATTTTCTGTAGCAACCCGTTCCTCAACATCAGGCTCGGATAACTCCACTTCTGGCAAGGCAATCTCTGGCAAACTAAAATCTGTATCAATAGTTGCGGATAAAGTTTCTTCTGCCTGCAATGGCGTGTCAGGTTCCTCAATTTCAGGAATGAAGAACTCGGTTGCCGACTCTGGTTCTGCAACTGTTTCCTCAACCTTGTCACTGCCAGACAATTCGGGCAAATCAAAGTCAGGAATGGCAACATCCAGTTCGTCAATATCCATCTGCAAACTATTTTCGGCTGGTGGCTCTGGCAGATCCAACGTGAAATCAAGGCTGTTATCTACCTGTGTATCCCCCGTTGCATCAGACTCTATCGCCCCATTGCCTAACGCCAGAGTATCCAGGTCAAAATCCAACGCAGGCAACTCACGATTTTCGGAGTCAGGGCTGCCTCCCTCGATTTCAGACTCATCTTCAGTGCTTGAATCCGCAATTAGAGTGTCGCCCTCTGTCCCAAAGCTCCCTGCTGCTGTCAGATCAGCATCATCAAATGACGGCTGATATGCCGATGCCGCATCACCCTGCTCAGATTCATCAGCCTGCAATGCCTCAGGTGTCGTTGTAGCTGTTTTCTCTTCAGTCACTCCCTTGGTCAGATTGTCTTCCGAGTACAGGGGATTATCAGGCTCCAGCTTGCGTCCCATGGTAGCCACTTTGCCCCAGATCGGATCGGTAGCGCCCAAGGTGGTATAGATTTCACCAGCGACTGTTTCAAAGGCCGAAGTATCATTGCGCGACGCAAAAATCTCCAGCAGCTTCAGGTGCAGCTCATGGCGGCCCGGCTCTTTGACAATCGCATCCTTGAGGATTTCCTCAGCCTGGGCATCACGCCCATATGCCATATAGACTTCAGCCTCGGCAATAGGATCGACATCCTGCGTATCTATCATCCCGCCAGTATTCTGAGAAAAATCGTTGAGGAACGAGGTATCGCCGGCACTGACAGTGGCTCCGGCAGTATTGCCAAATACTGTAGTAGGCTTCAGGCCGCCAGCAGTCAGGATATCCTTTTCAAAACTGTCCAACTCGCGCTTACGCCGGTTGCGCATGTATAGCCAGCCACCCAATAGCAAGATGACAGCACCGCCGCCCAATGCCAACGGTAGCGGATCACCGCCGGTCAACTCATCAAAGAAGGAAGGTTCTGATGCAACTGGTTCAGGGACAGGCTGCGGCACGGGCTTCGCTGGCGCTGTTACATCGCCCGCAGGTGTTGTTTCTGTATTGTTTTCCTCGGCAGCAGACTCTTCGGCAGGTAGCGCTACTTCCTCAGGTTCTGGCTGAGGCTGCGGAGTAGATTCGGCAGGAGGATTCTCTACCTCTTCCTGTGTGGCAGCAGGCTGATCTGCATTCTGCAGGTTGGCCAACGACTGATTCTTGATAGCCAGCAGTTTCTGCATGTCTGCAATCTGCTTTTCCAGCATGGCAGTACGCTCGGAAGCTTCCTGCAGGCTCTTCTCCTTGGCGGTCAACTCTTCCTGCAATGCATTCAACCTGGCCTGGTCCGCATTGCTGCTGGAAAGTTTGACCACATCCCGCGGACCTGTAGCAGGTGGCACGGCCTGGTCTGTCGCGGGAGAGGAAATACGCCCGGAAGCCGACTGTTGCGCGCCGCCCTCTGCGGAAGGCGCGGCTTCAGCCACCAGGCCAGCCAAACGGTTGCGATAGGCATTCCAGTCGGCAGTTTGCACCTTGACCTCGCGTGTTGCTTCCGCAGGTGTGACCTGCTGCAACTCGCTGGCATTTGGCACGCGCAGAATCTGTCCGGTTTTCAAGCGGTTCATATTCTTGCCGACAAAAGCATCTTCATTGGCGCGATACAGGCCAACCAGCATCTGGTCCAGGCTCACACCCTGCACCTGATGCTCGCGTGCGATTACACCCAATGTATCGCCTCGAGCAGTCATATATGTTTCTTCAGCGCCAGAGGCTTCTGGCTTGGCCTTTACGGGCGCAGGAGCAGGCTCACGTTTTGCCGTATTCGCAGCAGGCATGGCAGGCTTTGGCGTTGCAACAGGCGCTGGCGTAGAGGCAACAGCTCCGGACGGCAACTGCACGCCGT
Organism: Methylobacillus sp.; assembly: GCF_036844465.1. Lineage (NCBI taxonomy): Bacteria > Pseudomonadati > Pseudomonadota > Betaproteobacteria > Nitrosomonadales > Methylophilaceae > Methylobacillus > Methylobacillus sp. The sequence goes on along the minus strand of NZ_DAIUFW010000001.1, from coordinate 47,713 downwards.
TATAAACCTGGGCCTGATTGTTATATCCAGGCGGATCAAGTAATACGGTATATTCACGCAACAAGCGGCCTGTCGCCCAATCCACCTGGATCAGCATATCGAGGAAAGGATCACTGATTGCCTGGGCAGTAGTAAGCTTGAGAACGGGCGAACCGTCAGCACGCTTGCTGACAGTCACCTTGATCGCGTTATGAATGGCAGTACGCTCCACGCCTTGCACATTATAGGCTTCCGGCGATGCTATGCCTGCCGTTAATGAAGCCAACTCATCCGGCGTGGTAGAGAGTAATTCGATTTCTGCGGACAAAGGCTCACCAAGCCCGGACGTCACTGTCAATCGACCCAGACCTGCAGCATCAACGGCGAGCGGTGCAAACGCCAGCAGGACTGCAAGTGTGACTCCCTTTAATTTGGACTTATGCACTATTCCACCCTTATCAACTTTTCAATAGCAATTATTAAGCTAACATCAATCAGTTACGGTTTCAAGCTGATATATAACTTTATATTGCCAACCTTAACGTGGTCAGTCGAAAGCTATTTGTACTTAATTACAGGCAAAAAGCCGTCTCTAAAAATCAAGCTTCAACCAGGATACGTAGCATGCGGCGTAACGGCTCTGCCGCACCCCACAACAACTGGTCGCCGACAGTGAACGCAGAAAGATACTCTTCCCCCATACTTAGCTTACGCAGGCGGCCCACCGGTGTCTGCAAAGTACCAGTGATAACCGCAGGGCTCAGCTTGCGCATGGTCGCCTCACGTTCATTGGGCACAACCTCGGACCAGGCATTGGCCTCTGCAAGCATGCTGGTAATTTCATCTAACGGCACATTACGCTTGAGCTTGATGGTCAATGCCTGAGAATGGCAGCGCATGGCACCGATACGCACGCATAGGCCATCAATCGGCACAGGGTTGGATTCGCGGCCAAGAATCTTGTTGGTTTCCGCCTGCCCCTTCCACTCTTCCTTGCTTTGGCCGTTGCCCAAATCCTTATCTATCCATGGAATCAGACTGCCAGCCAGCGGCACGCCAAAATGCTCGGTGGGATACTCGGCACTGCGCAAGATTTCCGCCATCTTGCGATCAATATCCAGAATCGCGGATGCAGGGTCTTGCAACTCGGTAGCCACACCGGCATGGGCCACGCCCATCTGCTTAATCAGCTCACGCATATTTTGCGCGCCCGCGCCTGAAGCCGCCTGATAAGTCATGGATGTTGCCCATTCCACCAGGTCTTCCCTGAATAAGCCGTTCAAGGCCATCAACATGAGAGAAACAGTGCAGTTGCCACCAATCCAGTTGCGCCCGCCTGCGGCCAGCGCATTCTTGATCACGTCCAGGTTGACCGGATCAAGGATAATGACCGCATCCTTATCCATACGCAGGGTGGATGCGGCATCAATCCAGTGGCCTTGCCAGTCTTCGGCGCGCAGCTTTGGGAAAATCTCGCTGGTGTAATCGCCGCCCTGACAGGAAACGATAATGTCCATCGCCTTGAGCTCGACGATAGATTTGGCATCTTTGAGTGGCGGAGTGTCTCGGCCAACGGCAGGACCAACGCCACCAGTTTGCGAAGTGGTGAAGAACACCGGCTCAATATCGCGGAAATCATTTTCCGCAACCATGCGTTGCATGAGCACGGAACCCACCATGCCACGCCAACCGACAAAACCCACTTTTAGCATTATCTTTTCCTGATTTGACAGCCCTCTCCGGGCCAATGAGCTGGTCTGAAACCAGTGCTATCCGAGCCAATGAATATATCCAACGGCTTCGGAGAGTTTTTCATTATAGCGCTGCCACCACGGCATCGCCCATTTCGCTGCATTTGATTTTGCGGGTACCCTCGGTCCAGATATCCGCAGTGCGGTATCCTTGCTCCAATGCTTTCTTCACGGCATTTTCCACACGGTTGGCATTCGCTTCGTCATTAAAGCTATAACGCAACATCATTGCGGCAGAGAGGATGGTAGCCAATGGATTGGCGATATCCTTGCCAGCAATATCCGGCGCAGAACCATGGCTGGGCTCATACATGCCCTTGTTGTTCTGGTCTAGCGATGCGGAAGGCAGCATACCGATGGAGCCGGTCAGCATGGAAGCCTCGTCGGACAGAATGTCGCCGAAGATATTGCCGGTCACCATCACATCGAATTGCTTCGGCGCGCGAATCAGCTGCATGGCTGCATTGTCCACGTACATATGGCTGAGCTCTACTTCGGGGTATTCCTTGGCTACTTCAATCATTACCTGACGCCAGAGCTCTGTGGTTTCCAGCACGTTGGCCTTGTCCACGGAACAAACCTTCTTGTTGCGCTTCATGGCAATCCCAAATGCCACATGGGCGATGCGACGGATTTCGGATTCGTTGTAGCGCATGGTGTTGATACCTTCGCGTTCGCCATTGTCCAGCGTGGAAATACCGCGCGGCTGGCCAAAATAGATGTCACCCGTCAGTTCACGCACGATCATGATGTCCAGACCTGCCACCACTTCTGGCTTCAGCGTAGAGGCGGAAGCCAACTCGGGGTACAGCAAGGCAGGACGCAAGTTGGCGAAAAGGTTTAATTCCTTGCGAATACGCAACAAGCCGCGCTCGGGACGCTGGTCACGTGGCAGGCTGTCGTATTTCCAGTCGCCCACTGCGCCCAGCAAGACAGCATCGGCTTCCTTGGCGAGCTTGAGTGTAGCGGCAGGCAATGGGTCGCCGGCAGCCTCATAGCCAGCACCGCCGATAGGAGCTTCCTGCAAATCAAACTGGATATCCAGCGCCTTCAGCACCTTGACGGCTTGCGCCACGATTTCCGGACCTATGCCGTCGCCCGGCAATACTGCAATTTTCATACTCGCGTTCCCACATTATTGAATTAAATGATTAAATCAGGCCGCCTCCCTGTGGCACGGCCCGGCAGCATCAGTTGAACAGCCAAGGCTGGGCAGCCTTGTGCCTGGCCTCGAACACCTTGATCTCATCCACATGCTGCAAGGTCAGACCGATGTCATCCAGGCCGTTCAGCAGACAATGCTTGCGGAAGGCGTCCACATCAAAGCTATATTGCTGGCCTCGTGGGGTCTTGATGGTCTGCGACTCCAGGTCAATCAACAGGCGATAGCCTTCCGTAGGCTCCACCTCCTGGAACAGTGCATCCACCTGTTCGGCAGGCAGAGTGATGGGCAGGATGCCATTCTTGAAACAGTTATTAAAGAAAATATCTGCAAAACTGGGAGCGATAATGGCGCGGAAGCCATAGTCGAGCAACGCCCATGGCGCATGTTCGCGGCTGGAGCCGCAGCCGAAATTCTCGCGCGCCAGCAATACGCTCGCGCCTTGGTAACGCGGCTGATTCAGCGAGAAGTCCGGGTTAAGCGGTCGCTTGCTGTTGTCCATGCCTGGTTCGCCATGGTCGAGATAGCGCCATTCATCAAAGGCATTGGGGCCGAAACCCGCACGCTTGATAGACTTGAGAAACTGCTTGGGAATGATGGCATCGGTATCCACATTGGCTCTATCCAATGGCACCACCAGCCCGTTCAATTGGGTAAATGCTTGCATCACTATTCCAGTTATTTGGTTGATTTTTGAATGGCCTCGCCAGCCTGTTCGATATCCTTGCCTACGCCATTGATGGTGTTGCAGGCAGTAAGCGAAAGGCTGCCCAGCACCAGCAATAACATCATCGCGATCCGCTTCATGGGCGTTTTCCTTCCGCCAGAGTTTAGTTCAACAGCTGGCGGACATCGACAAAATGCCCGGTCACCGCTGCCGCAGCGGCCATTTCAGGGCTGACCAAGTGCGTCCGCCCGCCCGGCCCCTGGCGGCCTTCAAAGTTGCGGTTGGAAGTGGAAGCGCAACGCTCACCCGGCTCCAGCCGGTCTGCATTCATGGCCAGACACATGGAGCACCCTGGCTCACGCCATTCAAACCCGGCCTCCTTGAAAATCTTGTCTAGGCCTTCCTGCTCGGCTTGCGCCTTGACCAGGCCGGAACCAGGCACCACCATTGCCAGCTTGACGTTGGGCGCTACATGCTTGCCCTTGGCTACGGCAGCCGCAGCACGCAAATCCTCGATCCGGGAATTGGTGCAGGAGCCAATAAAGACCTTGTCGATGTTGATCTGCTCTATCGGGGTATTGGCTTCCAATCCCATATATTGCAAGGCACGCTCTATGCCGCCGCGCTTGGTTGGATCGCTTTCCTGTTCCGGATCCGGCACTTTACCATTGACGGCGGTCACCATCTCCGGGGAGGTTCCCCAAGTCACTTGCGGCTCTATGTCTTCGGCCGTAAGCTCGACCACCGCATCGAATTTTGCGCCCTCGTCACTATGCAAGGTGCGCCAATAGGCCACGGCAGCATCCCATTGCTCCGCCGTGGGCGCATACGGACGGCCCTTGACATAGTTGATGGTAGTGTCATCCACCGCCACCATGCCTGCACGCGCACCTGCCTCGATCGCCATATTGCACAGCGTCATGCGCCCTTCCATGCTCAAATCTCGAATGGCGGAGCCAGCAAACTCGATGGCGTAGCCAGTACCGCCGGCCGTGCCGATTTTTCCAATAATAGCCAGCGCAATATCTTTGGCAGTCACGCCCAAGCCTAACTTGCCTTCTACACGCACCTGCATAGCCTTGGATTTCTTCTGCACCAGGCATTGGGTCGCCATTACATGTTCGACTTCCGAAGTGCCGATACCATGCGCCAGCGCGCCAAAGGCGCCATGAGTGCTAGTATGGGAATCGCCGCAGACCACGGTCATGCCAGGCAAGGTCGCGCCCTGCTCTGGACCCATGACGTGCACGATACCTTGACGCGCATCGCCCATTCTGAATTCGGTCACGCCGAAATCGCTGCAGTTCTGATCCAGTGTTTCCACCTGCAGGCGGGAAATCGGGTCGGCAATGCCCTGACTGCGGTCCGTAGTCGGCACATTGTGATCCGGTACCGCGAGTACGGAATTGATGCGCCACAGCTTGCGCCCGGCCAACTTCAGGCCTTCGAACGCCTGCGGGCTGGTCACTTCGTGCACCAAGTGGCGGTCGATATAAATCAGCGCAGTGCCGTTATCTTCACGCACTATATGGGAATCGAATAATTTGTCGTAAAGCGTTTTTGCTGACATACGATCTTTCTGAAACGAATATTGCTTGGCTACCCTGTTTTATATGCGGGCAATTATCACAGATTCAATGACTGCAATCTCAATCGCGAAAGTTGCCGAACTGCATCGGGAAATCCGTAATGGACTTCCTGACAAAGGCAATCGCCTCCTGCAGCACGTCGCGCTTGGCGCCCGTCACGCGCACTTCGTCGCCCTGAATGCTGGCCTGCACCTTGAGACCGCTATCCTTTAGCAGCTTGACAATTTTCTTGGCCAGTTCGGCATCAATGCCAGCCTTGATCTTGAGCACCTGCTTAACCTTGTTGCCAGATATTTTCTGCACGTCCTGGTGATCCAGGCGCTTGGCGCTGTCGGCCTCCTTCTTTTCCATCGCGGGCAGGAGGATGGCCTTGATCTGGTCGAGCTGGAAATCCGAATCGCCATGCAAGGTGATCAGGCTATCCTTTTCGTTTAGCTCGACACTCGCGCTAGTACCCTTGAAGTCATAGCGGTTAGTGATCTGGCGGCCAGCGACATCCACCGCATTCTTCAATGCGACCATATCGACTTCAGAAGAAATATCAAATGAAGGCATCGTTATCTATCCTCATGCAAATTCAACACTACATGCCGGCAAACCCGGCATAAAGCATGCAATTAAAAATACTCAGCACATGCAGATGCTGTAACACTCATTCAAAATGGCAGACATAGTCCAGCGTTTCTGTTACTTCAATATCGAAGCTGGAATTGCCTGGCACAGTGAATTTCTCACCTGCACCATACACCTTCCACTCGTTTTCGCCATTGAGGCGCACCTTGCAGGCGCCGCTGTTGATTTCCATCAGCTCGGGAGAGCCGGTATTGAACGTCAGTGTACCGGGGAAAATCACACCCACGCTCGCACGCGTGCCGTTCGGGAACAGCACGGTATGACTAACACACTTGCCATCAAAATATACATTGGCTTTTTTCTTGACGCTTACATTGTCGAACTGTGCCACGATGCTTCTCCTGAGAGTTGGGTTGATTATTTCTTGTTACGCAGGTTTGCTGCGATACGCATGCGCAAGGCATTCAGTTTGATAAAGCCACCAGCATCACGGTGATCGTAGGCGCCCGCATCGTCCTCAAAGGTGGCAATGGTAGAATCGAACAGCGAATCCGTCTTGGAATCGCGGCCGGTTACAATCACATTGCCCTTGTACAGCTTGAGCCTAACCCATCCATTGACGGTCTGCTGGGTATGGTCGATCAATGTTTGTAGGGCAACGCGCTCAGGGCTCCACCAGTAACCGTTGTAGATCATGCTCGCATAGCGCGGCATCAGGTCGTCCTTCAAGTGCGCCACTTCGCGGTCAAGAGTGATGGACTCTATCGCGCGGTGCGCCTTGAGCAGGATGGTACCGCCAGGAGTTTCATAACAGCCGCGCGACTTCATGCCCACGTAGCGGTTTTCCACCAGATCGAGGCGGCCAATACCGTGCTTGCCGCCCAGACGGTTCAATTCCGCAAGGATTTCATGCGGCTTCATCGCCTTGCCATTCAAGGCGACCGGATCACCATGGCGATACTCAATCTCCAGATATTCCGCTTCGTCCGGCGCACGCTCGGGAGACACAGTCCAGCGCCACATATCCTCTTCAGCCTCGGCAGCCGGGTCTTCCAGATGACGGCCTTCGTAGGAAATATGCAGCAGATTGGCATCCATACTGTATGGGCTGCCGCCCTGGCGATGCTTCATCTCGACGGGGATACCGTGCTGCTCGGCATAGGCCAGCAGCTTCTCTCGACTAAGCAGATCCCATTCGCGCCATGGTGCAATCACCTTAACACCGGGCTTGAGCGCATATGCGCCCAGCTCGAAACGCACCTGGTCGTTGCCCTTGCCGGTGGCGCCGTGGGAGATGGCGTCGGCGCCGGTCTCGTTGGCGATCTCGATCAGGCGCTTGGCGATCAGCGGACGGGCGATGGAAGTACCCAGCAGGTATTCACCTTCGTACACGGTATTGGCGCGGAACATCGGGAACACGAAGTCGCGCACGAATTCCTCGCGCAGGTCGTCAATATAGATTTCCCTGACGCCGAACTTCTTGGCCTTTTCGCGCGCAGGCTCCAGCTCTTCGCCCTGACCGATATCCGCAGTAAAGGTCACCACCTCACACTGATAGGTATCCTGCAACCATTTCAGGATCACGGAAGTATCAAGGCCGCCGGAATAGGCCAGCACAACTTTCTTTACATCACTCATTTCGCTGTTTCTTTCTCGATCAATCCAGTTTTGCTCACAGGCAACTTACGCCTGCACCCTGCCCAACAACAAATATTCCATCAATGCTTTCTGTGTATGCAGCCGGTTCTCGGCCTCTTCCCAGACCACTGACTGCGGTCCGTCAATCACTTCAGCAGCAACCTCTTCACCACGATGTGCAGGCAGACAGTGCATAAACAAGGCATCCTTGCCCGCCATGCGCATCATATCGGCATCCACCTGCCAATCCTGGAAGTCGCGGCGGCGCTCTTCATTTTCCGCTTCGAAACCCATGGAGGTCCAGACATCAGTCGTGACCAAGTCCGCGCCACGCGCCGCTTCCATCGGGTCCTCGAACTCCTCGTAATGGTCGGTGCCATAGAGGTTAGCGCGCTCTGGCTCCACTTCATAGCCTGGAGGGGTGGAAACATGCACGTTAAAACCAAATACCTCTGCCGCCTGCAGCCAGGTATTGCAAACATTGTTCGAATCACCGATCCAGGCTACGGTCCTGCCTTGGATCGAGCCGCGCTGCTCAATGAAGGTATAGATGTCCGCCAGAATCTGGCAAGGATGGTATTCGTTGGTCAGGCCATTGATGACAGGCACGCGCGAATTCGCGGCAAAACGCTCAATGATTTCCTGCTCAAAGGTGCGGATCATCACGATATCGCTCATGCGCGAGATGACTTGTGCAGCATCCTCGACCGGCTCGCCGCGCCCAAGCTGGGAATCACGGGTATTGAGGTAAATCGCCGATCCTCCCAATTGCTGCATGCCAGCCTCGAAGGATAATCGGGTACGGGTACTGGCTTTTTCAAAGATCATGACCAAGGTGCGATCGCTCAACGGCCAGTATTGTTTGTATGCCTTGAACTGCTCCTTGATCCAGCGGGTGCGCTCAAAAATGTGCGCCAACTCATCCCCGGTCAGATCATTCAGTTGTAAAAAGTGTTTGATTGTCATAGTGTTTCTTCCCTGGCAATTAAGCCAAGAACCTCTTGATTAAAGGGGTCAGAATATCCACGACCTGCTGCGCTTCCTGCTCGCTCATGATGAGCGGCGGCAGCAGACGGATGACTTTTTCCGCGGTGACGTTAATGAGCAAACCGGCTTCCAGCGCCTGCTTGACCAAATCACCACAGGGGCGATCCAGTTCTATACCCAGCAATAAGCCAGAGTTACGCACTGTCACAAAACTAGGCACAGCCTTGAGCTGCTCGGTAAAGGCATCGCGCATCCAGTTACCGAGTTTCTCAGCATGCGCCAGCAGTCCGTCAGATTCGATGATTTCCAGTGTCGCCAATGCCGCGCTGCAAGCCAGCGGATTGCCGCCAAAAGTCGAACCATGCTTGCCATAGGTGAATACTTCGGCCGCTGCGCCATGCGCGACACAAGCACCAATCGGCACGCCCGAACCCAGCCCCTTGGCCAGGGTCATGACATCCGGCATGACATCGGTATGCTGGAATGCAAACCAGGTGCCGGTACGCGCCATGCCGCTCTGCACCTCGTCCAGCATCAGCAGCCAGCCGTGCGCATCACAGATCTCGCGCAAACCCTTGAAATACGCATTGCTGTCCTTGGGCACATTGATGCCGCCTTCGCCCTGGATAGGTTCCAACAGGATAGCCACCACATTCGGGTTGCTTGCCGCCACCTGGCGCACGGCTTCTAGGTCGTCAAACGGCACGCGGATGAAACCACTCACCAACGGCTCGAAACCGGCTTGCACCTTGCGATTGCCCGTAGCAGACAAGGTAGCCAGGGTACGACCATGAAATGACCGCTCCATCACGATGATTTCAGGATTTTCCACACCTTTGTTATGACCATACAGCCGAGCCAGCTTGATCGCAGCCTCGTTGGCCTCGCAGCCGGAATTGCAGATAAATACCTTGTCCATGCCCGAGACTTCGCACAACTTGTCCGCAAGCTTGGCCTGCTCGTTGATGCCGTAGACATTGGAGACATGAATCAAGCGACCAGCCTGCTCACTGATGGCGGCCACCAGCCGAGGATGGGCATGTCCGAGCCCATTGACGGCAATCCCCGACAAGGCATCCAGATAACGCTTGCCTTCAGTATCCCAAAGCCATACGCCCTCGCCCCTGGTGAAAGTCACCGGTTGGCGAGCATAAGTATTCATCAAGTGATCAGACATTGCAGCTCCAGCCTTTAATTTGGAAAGCTTAACGCTCAAAAACAAAAACGGCGGCCCCAGCCGCCGTTACAGCACCATACGGCACTCTCAGCGGACGAGCACGCGCTTTTTCAGCAGTCGAATGGCTGCCAGTAGGGCAATACCCGTTGCTACCTTGCGCACTACGTTCTTCATGGAGAGTCCTCGTTAATTCTTAAAATACCCATTCGGCCGTCTTTAGCAAAGGCATCCGAATTCCAAAACTTCAAGTCACTTGGCATTTCGCTTCAAGTCTTTGAGAGTAGCGCAATTCCTGCATTTAGGCAAGAATAGGCGCGTAGCCAGCCCCTAAAATCCTGTATATAAGCAGTTGGCCGCTATGGATTCCAAAATCCTTGAATTTAGGGCAGAATCTAATGTTGCTCTGAATTTTTAAAACTTTAATTTAAGGTGTCAACCCACTCGCCTGTATCGCTATGGTATCGCTAGCCTCTGTTATCAAGTTGCCCAATCAGGGCCATGATCCGCAATTCAGCTCCCAGCTGCCTGTTTCCTGGTACACCGACCCCGCCATTTACGCACTCGAAGAGCAGCATCTCTTTGCGCAAGCGCCCAACTATATCGGGCATGAGCTCATGGTGCCCGAGATCGGCAGTTACCACACCCTTTCTTGGATGAATCACGCCAAGGCGCTGGTGCGCAATGAAAGCGGCATCGAGCTCATCAGCAACGTCTGCCGTCACCGGCAGGCACTCATGCTCAAGGGCAGCGGAAAAACCAAAAACATCATCTGCCCGTTGCACCGCTGGACCTACGATACCCACGGCAAGCTGCTGGGCGCGCCGCATTTCGACCAGAATCCTTGCCTGCACCTTAACAAATCCACGTTACAGAATTGGGAAGGCCTGCTGTTCGACAGCAAACGCAATATCGCGCAAGACCTCAACAAGCTGGGCTGCCGCCAGGATTTCGATTTCACCGGCTACAAGCTCAACCGGGTGATGGTGGACGAATACAACTTCAACTGGAAAACCTTCATCGAGGTTTATCTGGAAGATTACCATGTCGGCCCCTTTCACCCCGGCCTCGGCCATTTCGTCAACTGCGACGACCTGCATTGGGAATTCGGCGACTGGTACAGCGTGCAAACCGTCGGCGTGCATAAAGCCCTGCAAAAATCCGGCTCATCCATCTACGACAAATGGCATCACGAAGTGTTGCGCTACAACCAGGCGCAGCCGCCCAAGTATGGCGCTATCTGGATGGTGTATTACCCTTTTCTCATGATCGAGTGGTATCCGAACACCCTGGTGGTGTCCAATATCATTCCGCGCGGGCCAGAAGCCTGCACCAATGTGGTCGAGTTCTATTATCCTGAAGATATCGCCTTGTTCGAGGAGGAATTCGTTGCCGCGCAGCAGGCTGCCTACACAGAAACCGCTGTGGAGGATATGGATATCTGCCAGCGCATGCACGATGGTCGCCGCGCCCTGGCGGCACAGGGGATTGACGAACGCGGCCCTTATCAGCATCCGATGGAAACCGGCATGCAGCATTTCCACGAATGGCTGCACCGCCAATTGGACCCTCACCTGAAATAAGCAAAGCATGCGGCAAAGCGCTGCCTGCTCACGATAAAAGCCTGTTTACAGGCCGGAAAGACAGAAGACCTTGAACCTACCCAGACTAGGCAGCTTGTGGATGCTGGTTGCCGCTTTTTTCTTCGCCATCATGGGCGTATTGGTCAAACTGGGGGCGGAAAAATTCAGCAGCGCCGAACTGGTGTTCTACCGCTCGCTGTTCGGCCTGCTCTTCATCATCATCGTCACCCGCCTCCGCGGCGGCTCGCTCAAAACCCGGCTCATCAACACCCACATGAAACGGGCCATTCTCGGCTTTGCCTCGTTGATCTGCTTTTTCTTCGCCATCAGCGAATTGCCGCTAGCCACCGCCATTACCCTCAACTATACATCGCCAATGTTTCTCGCCATGGCCATGCCGTTCATGCTGCATGAAAAGCCGCGCAAAATATTGCTGCTGGCAGTAGCCATCGGCTTCACCGGCGTCATCTTGCTGCTCAAGCCCAGCCTGCATATGAACGAACTGATTGCCGGGGCCATCGGCCTGCTGTCAGGCGCCATGGCCGGCATTGTCTATGTGCATGTCACCCAACTGGGCCGTGCCGGGGAGCCAGATTGGCGCACCGTGTTCTACTTCACGCTGGTCTGCACCATAGGGAGCGGATTGTGGATGATGTTCTATCATTTCACCCCGCCAGACTGGAGCGACCTCCTTACATTGCTGGGACTGGGCGCTTCCGCCACCATCGCCCAGCTTGCCCTGACACGCGCCTATCGCACCGGCAGCCCATTGGTCGTCGGCAGCCTGGCCTATACCACCGTAGTGCTTGCCAGCCTGTTCGGCATCCTGATCTGGGGAGAAACCTTGTCGGCTGATCGTTGGCTGGCGGTCGGTCTGATCATACTCAGCGGCATTATCAGCGTTTGCTTCACGCCTCGTCCGAATAAAGGTTAAACTTTAGCCCGCCGCATCCGTATACATAACTTATGGACCGATTTTCTCTCCTTCAGATACTGACCAGTCTGCGTAGTGCCATTTACGCATGTATGCTTGCCTGCAGCTTGTCAGCCTGCATGAGTGGCCCGATTGCGCAACAAGTTGCTTCATCGCTATTGATGCGCGCGGCAGACAAGGTTACTTCTGATGCCTACGAAGCGCATTTGCTGCGTGACCCCAACACCATGGCACCCTCCTCGCCTCCAATGGCTACCGCATCCATCCCTGGTCACGGCAACAGCAGTACTTCCCCTGCCCGGACACCGCAATTCGACGAATATTGGACCGCATTCCTCAACGCTGGCTTTACCGAAATCAAGCCTTCCACCGAACCACTTCCAGGGGCGACGGCAAGCAATGCCATGTATGACAATGCTCAATCAGCCACCGCCAGCCACCTGGTAGCCATCGAGGTCTGGAACTTGGTATTGGGAGAGGAAAAAACAGCCGTGCTGGAACAAGCCAGACTGCGTGGAAACGACTTATCACAAATACAGGAATTGCCACACTGGCAAATGGCAGTGGGCGCTGCGCTCAATGCGCCGCAAGCCCCGGTCACTTTCCTGATACCGCCCGAGCTTGGCCGCGTCAGCAGCGGCCAGGAACTGGTAGTGGAAATCTCCGGGCAAGGCGACCTGCACATCGCCCGCTATCGCATGCAATCACAACGCGCTTTCAAGCAGGCCGCAGGCCAACCCTCATTCAGCCAGCCCTGAATTATCTCAATCTGATTAAGGGTCGATCAACCCGGAACGCATGGCGATCAAGGCAATTTCAGCAGAGTTGTTGGCGTTGAGTTTCTGCTTGATATTGTAAAGATGCGTGCCTACCGTGCGCGGTGAAAGGCACAATACCTCTGCAATTTCATTGGTCGTCTTGCCCTTGGCCAGTGCCATGAACACCTCGAACTCGCGGTCGGACAATACATCCACCGGGTTCTGCTGCCCGGAAATCTGCTGGATCGCCATCTGTTGGGCTACATTGGCCTCCAGGTACATCTTGCCGCCCGCCACGGTGTGTATCGCCTTGATCAGCTCTTCTGCCGCGCTGCGCTTGGTCAGGTAACCGATTGCACCCGCATTCAGCACCCGTTTGGGATGCACGGAATCCTCATGAGCCGAGAGCACCAGGATGCGTGCATGCTCATCCTTGGCCTTGATACGGTCAATGGCTTCCAGTCCGCCCATGCCAGGCATGGTGATATCCATCACCACTACATCCGGCTTGTGCTCCTGATAGAGCTTGATACCCTGCTCGCCGCTCTCCGCTTCGGCCACGACTTCAATTGCCGGATCGGATTCCAGCAATAATTTGAACCCCATGCGCACTACCGCGTGGTCATCCACCAGCATTACCTTGATTGTTGCGCTCATGAGCTTACTTTCTCCGGTATCGTCACCATGATCGTGGAACCCTGTTCCGGCAGGGAATCAATGCTGAAGCTGCCATACAGCGCCTGGGTGCGTTCGCGCATGCCCAGCAAGCCAAAATGGCGGCTCTGATCCACATTGCACATACTCATGCCGATACCGTTATCCTTGATCAAAAGCGTGAGGGTACCATTTTCATGACGCGAAAGGCTGATCTCAATACGGTCGGCCTGCGCATGGCGCAAGGCATTGGTCACCGCTTCCTGCACAATGCGGTAAAGGTTGATGTTCAGGCTTTCTCCCAGCAAATCCAGCTTGCCGTGCAACTCCAGGGTGAATGTCACGTTCGGGTTCTGCGCCTGCCAACCAGCCACCGCATCGCGCAACGCCTCGGACAACCCAAGGTTATCGAGAGAGCCTGGGCGCAGGTGGCGAATGATGTTGTGCATGCCATCATAGATATGATTGGCAGCTGACACGATGGTCTGAGCACTGGCCTCTATGCCCGGCATTTCAGTCCGGGTCTTGTTGGCAATCGCTACAGCAAAGGTCTTGATCGCTGTCACATATTGCCCCAACTCGTCATGCAGCTCGCGCGCGAGGCTGCGGCGCTCATCCTCGATATGCCGCTGGATCAGGTGCGTCAATTGGCGATTCTCTTCCAGCTTGCGCGCGGTTTCCTCCGCCTGTTTGCGTTCAGTGATATCGCGCATGCTGCAAATCTCGCCGATAATCTCCCCGGTTTTCGGGTCTGTCAGCGGAGCGGCGGTAAGCGACACATCCAGCAACCTGCCATCGCGTGTCACCCGCTGCGTGTCGTAAAGATCCACCTGGCTATTCGCTACAATTGTTGCCATGTTACGCTCGATCTCGCTTTCATGACCGGGCGGCACCAGCAGGCTGGCAGACCGGCCAAGGATATCCTCCGTCGCATAGCCGAACATGCGCTGTGCTGCGGGGTTCCAGAACGAGATATTGCCATTGAGGTCATGAATCATGATGGCATCGGCCGCCTGCCGCACGATCAACGCCAGACGGCGGTTCTCTTCGGTGCGTTCGCGCAGCGACTCGCCCATCAGGTTGAAATTCTGCGCAATGCGCGAAAACTCGGGCACTCTGAACCTAGGCAAACGCACCTCCAGATTACCCTGCTCCACCTCGGAAATAGCATTGAGGATATCGTTTGCGGGCCTGAGCCAGCGCCCCAGCATCCAATAGATCAGGCCGTTGAGCAAAACGAAAAAGACAAACTCGATCCACAACAGGCTCTTGAACGAGGCCCAGGATTCACGAATCGCCCCGGCTGCATCCGAAGCCACCACCAGCATGCCAAAGCGGATACGCCGCGACACCACCTCCGGCGCAGGCTCCACCATGCGAGCAAACCACCGCGGTGGCGTTTCATTGGCACGATAAGTGGAAGGTGGCGACTGGTACATCAACTCACCGTGCGAGTCATAAAGAAAAATCTCGCTGCTGCGCACATGTCCAAGTGATTGCAGAAAGGTATGCATCACATCATGCGTATACCCCCACTCCGGATTCTGCCGCGAACTGATGATGACATTATCCAACAACTGCACCGTTACCCGCACAGCCGCTTCCACGCTCTCCTCCGTGGAAATACGCATACCCTTGATAACCACATAGCCCACCGCCACCATCAGCATCAACAGCAAAGCTGTAATCAAGAGATTAAACCGGACTCGTAAACTCATCGTCTATCCAATAGGTTGGCCTCGTTTTTATGCATCCAGTATAAATCATTGATGTACTCGCGTCAGAGTGCTTCTGACAGCGCATTTTTCGTCTGGATACCTTATCTGCATCTTTCGCAAGAAGCTCCAATAAAACATTTTATTTAGCCAAAAAACATATTGAGTTCCCGTTTGAATCGGAATACCGTAGTGCTCATGTTTATTGTTCGCCATCAAGCGCTTACTAGGCATGGCTCCATGAAGGCAAGGTAGCTGCATAGCGTTATTGAACATTACTCACGAGAAGGTCAGGAAAATGACAATCAACCTGGACACTACCTCAAAAGTATTGACTGTCATCTCATTGGCTATTGCGGTGACCGCGGCCTGGAAGGCTTTGCCACTCGATGAGCAGCTCAAAGAGCTACAGGCGCAAACCCAGCAGCTTGATCTCAAGTTGAAAGCAGCCGAAGCGCAACTGAAGCGCGACGAGTCCAGCCGCAAGTTATCTTTTGACCTTTATCAGGAGGTAAAGAAAATCCTGGAGAAGAAAGATAGAACATCCAGTGATGAAGAAGCCCTGAAAGTGCTAGTTGAATCATTGGCGGATGATCCTTTCCGCTACAAGTTGCTGAGTGTGCTTTCGGTAGGCGCCAACAACCTGGAAGTCAAGCAGTCCGCCAAAGAGAGCTCCACTTTTTTTCAGGAGCAAGCCGAATTATCCCTGAAGCAATCGGCCCCTCCCTCCCGACCCGTTCCCTCGTCACCTGTAGAGGGCAGCATCGGCAGCTATGATATAGATGTTTTCTATTGCGCAGCCAAGAAGGCTTCGTCAGAACCGATTGCCCAGAAGATAGTGACTTTCCGTCAACAGCAAGAATCTGGCCGCTGGCGTTCGAGACTGCTTCCCGATAGCGTGAATCAACAGCCGGGATATGGTATTACTTCAAACGAGATTCGATATAACCCGCCCGAAGAACTGTCGATTGCGAAGATTATCCAGCAGCGGTTGAAAGATCATGGCATTGAATCCCGACTCAAGGAAACACTGCAACCCACCAAATGGTATTTGAGCGTTTTTGTATGCCAGTGATATCCAATAAGAACCAGCGTTTACATCAAAGGAACCCGCACCGCTAACAAAGAGTTGCCGCCAGCCGCGTGTTCCATAACCAGGATAACAAAGGAGGACGATATGCCACGCATCACCCCACCGTTTTTCCCGATCATTTATGTGCGCGGATACGCGATGACCAAGAGCGAGATTGAGGCGACAGTATCCACGCCTTACATGGGTTTCAATCTGGGTGCCACAAAAACCCGCCAGGACTGGACGGGCAAGGTGAACAAGCATATTTTCGAATCGCCGCTGGTGCGGTTGATGAAAGATTACGAATACCGCGACATCTACGATGGCGGCAAGGAAAGCACAGGCCCGCTTTCCCCGCGCAGCATCGTCATTTACCGTTATTACGATCAGGGCGACGAGGACCTGGGAAGCGGCAAGGCGCTATCGGTGACCGAGGCGGCAGAAGGTCTTGGCACGCTGATCGAAAAAATCCGGGACCAGGTGTGCGGTGATGACGAGGAAGCAGCCAAGGTGTTCCGGGTCTATCTGGTGGCCCATTCCATGGGCGGCCTGGTCTGCCGCTGCTTCCTGCAGAATCCTGACGTTTCCAGCAAAAAGACCAAGCGCCTGGTGGACAAGGTGTTTACCTATGCCACGCCGCACAACGGCATCGAGATGGCGGGCATGAACGTGCCTGAATTCCTCGGCATGTTCGATATGAACAACTTCAACCGCGACAAGATGGCCAAATACCTCGCGCTTCCCGGCAAACCAAAACGAGTGGACGATCTGAATGGTACGTTCGACCCCGAGCGCTTTTTCTGCCTGGTCGGCACCAACCACAAGGATTACGCCGTTGCCGCTGGGCTCTCGCGCACCCTCGCGGGCGAAATGAGCGATGGCCTGGTCAAGATCGAAAATGCCGCCGTCAAAGGCACCCGCCGCGCCTTTGTCTATCGCAGCCATAGCGGCCCTTACGGCATCGTCAATTCGGAAGAAGGTTACCAGAACCTGACCCGCTTTCTGTTCGGGGATGTATTGATGGACGGCACTTTGGAGGTGGAAAACCTACCCCTGCCGCCCGCAATCCAGAAAGCCTATGACGAAAAGAAGGAAGTGCGCGGCTCTTACTATTTTGAAGCCACTGTCTCCCCACGGGGCGCCATGGATTACAAACTCACCGAGCGGCGCAAGGAGACGTTTTCCGCGGTCTTTCGCACCTATGACGAACTATTTCACGTTGACAGAATAAAAGGTCTGGAAGAGCCGCGCATGCCAGTGTTGTTTTCGGTATTTCTCGATACCGCCAGGATTACGGTTGGACGAACTCTGGTTTTCGGGGTGGAGCTGCGCGTTTCTAGCACCGATTATGAAATCGACGGATTTTTATTCCTGGATCACAGCGTGCCGGGCGAGAACCTGTTCCAGAATACCGTGGTGATCCGCGCCACGCCCAATGGAAACGGCTGGAACATACGCTATAACCTGGCCGATGATGCCTGGAGCGATACCAGGGGGCTTGATGCCGAAGTAGCGAGCAATGGCGAGGAATTCATCATTCCCCTGCAATCCGCGAAAGGGTTCAAGGCAAAGCTGAGGCTGCAGACGAGGAAATGGCAATAGACCGCAGGAATGGCGGCATGGAAACTCAATCATGGCAGTTTTCACCTGCGGTTTTCTCAGCAGATTCGCGGCTAGAAGTTTCTTTCATGCATTAGATTGTCGAGCAAACGTCCGCACTCGGCATTGACTTCAAAAAATGCGGCCACATTAAAAGGAAATTTATTATGTATTCAATTACTAGATTTTTTATTGCGTCCGCAGCCATTGTATTTTTGAACCCGGTCGGCGAGGTATCCGCCGCAAATCTGGTCATCAACGGCAGCATGACAGGCACACCAGCGATCACAACTCCTCCGCCAGGTTGGACGTCGATTAATACTGATGGTGATACCATTCCTGTTGGTGGCTTAAATGGCTGGGCAACCGGTATTGGAGCCTCGCCTGACGGTGGCACTTTTCTTGCGATTCTCAACAATGGCAGCGGAGGCGCCTTTGATGCAACAGCACAATATGTCTATGGTTTCACAGTTGGTCTGACGTACACACTGGAATTCAGCTATGCCAATATCGGCCTGGATCAGACCGCTGCTTCCAATTACGCCAACTCAGGTTTTGTTCGAGTAAACATTGCAGGAATAGATTTTGACACGCCTGTGCTGGCACACGACGGCTTTGGCTCACAACAATGGTTTCATTTTAGCGAAACATTTATTGCTACGGCACCTGATATGTATTTGACATTCACCGCCATGCGACCCAACAACGCAATTGGTGGCTATGCTGGTGGTATTGATGGTGTATTCATTGCCGCCGTGCCGGAACCTTCAACAATTGCATTGCTAAGCCTCGGCCTCGTCATGATCGCTGGTCATTCGCGTCGTCGTAATATTTTGCAAATGAGAGCCTGCTGACTAGTATTTGAAGATCTTATGGGTCAGGCCTAGTTTCTATCAGATTTTTCTTGTCAACCCCGTCAATATCACGGGGTTGATCTTTTCCTCTAACTGATTTTTTATTCTGCCTGTATTTCTCCATGCCTACTCCATTCGAATAGGCTCACAATCACAAAAGCAAAGCAGGAAATAGTATGAACTACGCTTCTCCCCGCATTCATTTCAACAGTCGCCACCATGCGAGGGGAATAATATCTATATTGTGGCTCGCCATGTTTTGTAGCAGAGTCGTAGTCAGGCAAACAGACATAGCGCGGCCTCACTAGATTATTATCCAGCCATTATTAAAATTAACCCTTCACTCCCATGCATCCAGCCCTATAATGCCAACATGCCAAACCGCTATAAAGAAATCTTCAACCTCACGCTGGCGACCATTGTCGGCATTATCATTGGCCTTACCCAGGATAACCTGGTGCTGGGCGCCGTGGTCGGCATCGGCGTAGGAATAGTATTGACTCTGCTCAATAAACCCGATGGTGACTGAGTCAGTCATCTGTCTTGCTTATCAGCAGACAATCTCCTGCCCGCCCTCCCAAGCCTGAATGTAAACTCAGTATCAACCTCGTCAGCCCGAGAGACGCTGCTGGCTGTAACTTCCCTTATCCAACTGTCTTCTCCGAACACCCTGAGTAGCATAGCGGACTTTGGCGATACAGTATCCATTCTATTGGTGTACTCCTGCTATCCGCATTCCAGGATTTTTAAAATGGCGACTAGTTTCAGGCATTAAGCATCTAGCAATGCCATCATGCAAAAAACCTACATAACCCTATTAAAAATTGGGTTGAAATACTCCATTATCATAAACTATAATGATAATAGTTCTTATTTTTGTTATTTTTTACAATGATAGAACGAGCAAGTTAAGGCCATTTTCATTAATGGGCCTGCCTGCTTTGGATGTCCTGGTATTTATTGGAGGTACCGGATATTTCTTCATCTCACTCATTAAGGAAATGAATAAAATGACTTTTTCATCACTTCGCATCACCGTAGGCGCAGCACTTCTCGGCATGGCCAGTCTCGCCCAAGCGAATGCCACTCACGAAAGTTTCATCGACATCAGTGACTCTGTCTCTTTCGATGGCTGGAATCAGCTCAACCGTAACCGTGTAGATGCCAACGGCAATCTTGCCCCTCTCACCTCCGCCCAATTGGCTGCAGGCACTGCCGGCAACGTGGCAGGCTCTGGCGATGCACTGCTGACCCTGATCTCTGGTTCCTACTACCCAGCAGGTGCAGGCATGTATGGTGATGCTTCCATTACATTTACCGATAATACTGTTGCCAGCAATCTCTCCTCCTTGGCATTCCAAGGCATCATCAATGATTTTGACGCCTCCTTTGGCAGCACTCCATTCAGCCTGACCTTGAGCTACAACGGTGGCAATCAAGCGATTGCAGGTACTCTGGTCAATGCCATTGATACCGGCACTGCTGCTGACTACTATTATTTCTCTTGGGACTTGAGCAACATTGCAACACCAATCAGCTCTTACACCCTCAACTTCAACATCGGCTTCTCCCAGTCGCTGGCTTTCCAGATCGACCAAGTGGCCGCAGTTCCTGAGCCTTCCACCTATGCCATGCTCATGCTTGGTCTGGGCGCTGTAGGCTTTGCAGCACGTCGCCGTTCAAGCAAGTTCCACGCTTAATCCATCAAGAGTATTACTACCGATACTGGTAGTAATACTCTTCCAAGATTTGTCCAATCCCTGTTACTTCCCAAACCCAATATCAGAAATCCCAGGCCCTGGCCTGACAGCGCTCCCCATAGCCTATAAAATCGGCACATAGCAAAGTCGTTGCACTTACTCTTTCTTCCAAACAGGAAAATGCTATGGCCAAAAAGCTGTTTGCCATGTTATTGCTGCTGTGCTCCTTGCCATGCTGGGGACATAGCCAGTTAGTGAAATCCGAACCTGAGAATGAAGCAGTGCTTTCCACGCCTCCGCCACAACTCAACCTGTTTTTCGACAAACAGATCGAGCCGACGCTGCATCAAGCCGAACTTTGGCACGAAGGAAGCTGGCGCAAATTGCCAACCACGGCAGGCGACCGCACATTGACTATTTCACTACCTGACAAAAATGATAAGGCGGCACTGAAACAATACCGCATACGCTGGAGTGTGTTATCCAGCGATGGCCATCGCCAGCGGGGCCAGATCCAGTTTTCTATCCGATAAGCCATGTCAGCTTTTCTGGAGCATAGCCACCTGCTCGATGGCGTCCTGGGGCGAGGCGGCGCTTATGTCGCGCTGGCGCTGCTGTTGGGCGTCTGGCTTTGGGAGCTCCATTGGCAGCGTCCCCTCAAGCACAACCTGTATTACCGCATCGTGGCAGTGGCGTCCGGCTTCAGCGGTATGGCAATCCTGCTCGGCAATATCGCGCTGGAATCCACCGACCCTTTCAATACCAACAATATGGCCTTACCGGCGCTCTCTGATATCGCGCAAGTGCTGCACACCTCATTTGGCATGATCTGGACAGGTTTTGGCATCTTCTTGCTCATCAGCGCCATCAGCAGCCAGCCTTATATACGACTGATGGGCTTGATGGTCATGCTGTTCGCCCTGGCCTGGAACTCGCATGCAGGCGAGAACGGCATCGGCCAATGGATATTCTGGGTAGATTGGCTGCACTTAAGCTGCGCCTTGCTCTGGTTTGGCGGCTTGAGTCTGTTGGTGGTGTTCCGGCTGACCAGGGCTGAAACCACAGGCTGGCGAGACTTGCAGTTTTTCTCGCGCCTCGCATTGCCGGTCTTCATGCTGGCGCTGGCCAGCGGCGTCATCCGGGCTCTGCTGCAATATGGCGAAGAGCAAGGGCTGGGATACGCCTATATGATGATGCTGGCTATCAAGCTGGTGCTGGTCGCCTTCGTCATGGGTTGCGCGGCCCTGCTGCGGCGGCAATTGAAGCAACCGCCTATGTCCGATATCGACTATGACAACGGCGTAAGCCTGGAGTATTTCCTTGCCCTGTTGCTGATGTCAGCCGTCGCCCTGCTCACGCAGCTACCGTCTGGCCCGGCAAATTAGGCTCGATGCGGATGTCCAGCCCGCCCTGCTGGCTGAATATCTTTTGCAGTTGCGAGGCTTCTTCGGGTGGCTGCATATATACCAGCAGCAGCATGGCATCATCTCGCCCTGCGGCACGCTGCATCAGCCGATTGGTATCGCTTTCATGCAGCCAGCCATAAAGCGCGCCGAGAACAGCGCCCACCATAATGCCAATATCCGGCCCCAGCAATTGAACCATCGCCATCTGGTTACTGATTTCATAGCCCTTGACCATGATGATGCCCAAGGTCAGCAAGGCGCTGATCAGCAAGCCAGCCAAGGCCCCTTTGCCTGTCCAGGCAAACCAGTTGTCGGTATTCTTGCCCGGCTTCAGCGCCGTGAACCTGGAGGCTGCCTGCTCTGACAATGCCAGGTCGATGAGATCGCGCGGAATGCCGCGTTGCAGACAGGCCGCCAATACTGCCTCCGCCTGCTGCTGTTGGCGGAAAAAACCGGAGATGGTCACTGTTTCCCTTGTGTTCGGATGCTTGTTCATGATTTGCCCAGCGCCTCCAATTCTTTAGCCGTCCAGGGAGTTTTCCTGTCCTTGCCGTCCTCCCTGACCTTCTTGATCAATTCCACATCTACCTTGCCTGCCTTGTTATCGCCAAGCTCATTACGGATATGGTTGATGACCGCTGCTGCTTCCTCATCGCTCAACTGGTCCTGCCAAGGCGGCATGATGCCATTATAGGTCTGCCCTTCCACCTGCAATTCGCCTTGCAATCCCTGCAACACGATATGCGCCAGAATCTCCGGCTCGCCCAATACGAAAGGAGATTTGACCAGCGGAGGAAACGCGCCGGGGATGCCCTGCCCGCTGGCCTGGTGGCAGCTCACGCAGCGGCTGGTGAAAATGGCAGCGCCGGATACCGCTGTCGCAGGCGCGGCCCCTAGCTGGCTTCGCGTTGACTGGTTTCCCGCGGGCTGGGTTGCCTGCAGAAAGCCGTTGTGCGCTGCCGTATCCAGGTTGCCCATGTGCCGGCCCAGATAGAAAGCCCCCACCACCAGCGTGACGATGACCAGCAGATAGAACCACGAAGGCCCGCTGATCATATCTTCAAACGGCTCCGGGGTTTCGTAAATTACCTGATCATGCAGGTCCAGCATGGTGCTATTGCTTTTTTTCACCGGATTAGCAGTCGCAGGCTGCGGCGTATGCGTATGTCTTCTGCTCATGGCTGCTCCTCCTTGGCTGCTGTGTTATCTGCCGCACTCGCGGGTGCCGGATAGTTGTGTTGCAGGCTCACAAGGTAATCGACCAGCGCTTCCGCTTCTGGCGTGACGACGACCACACCACTCTTGGGTGCAAAGGCCGCTGGCACATTCAACACCTTGTCGCCATCTGCAGCCTTGGCCTTGTGCTCGAACAGAAAAGGAAAGCTCGGCATGATGGACCAAGGCACCAATGCGCGTGGCTGGTACAGGTGCACCAGATGCCAGTTGCGGTCCGGCAAGCGCGCGCCGACATTGAACAGATCGGGGCCGGTGCGCATGGTGCCCATCAGATGAGGAGCATCATAAACATAATCCGCAGGCACCGAAGGCCGGTTGCCCAAGCCCTTTTGCACGTCGGTGGTGAAAGAGGAATCCCGCACCTGCTGCGTATGGCAATAGATGCAGCCATTGCTGATATAGATCTGCCGCCCCGCCAGCTGCTGCGGGGTGGGCTGTTTGAGTTGCGGCGGCGCTTCCAGGCCGGAGAGCATGCTCTTGGGAAGAATTACCAATATCACGAGGGCGAAGATCACGGTCGCCAGCGCTCCCATGATCAATACGAGGATTCTGGTCATGATTTCCTCCTTTTCACCAATACCGGCTTGAACTCGATAAAAGGTGGAGCTTGCGTGAAGCGCCCGTTACGAGAAAATGCGAGCAGCCAGGCATGGTAGATGAAGGCGATATGCCCCACGGAGATGATCACAGCGGAAACGCTGCGCAACATCAGCCAGAACCTGGTGCTTTCCACCGATGCCTGGAATCCCACTTCGGGCGTCAGCAGGTTCAGGCCCTGCAACACGCCGCCGATGCCAAGCGCAATGATGTACAGCGCCATGCCGCCGCCTGTCAGCAATATATGGACGCGTATCAGGGTACGGCTGGGCCATTCCCGTTTCAGCACGCGCGGCAATATGTAGTACATGCCGCCGAACAGCGAGAGCGTGACGAACATATACAGGCCAAGATGGGAGTGGGCGATGGTCCAATGCGTGAAATGCGTGATGCGGCTCACGCTGACCAGCGCTGTGAGCGTGCCTTGCAGGGAAACGGCGGTATAGGACATTGCCGCGATCACGGCTAATGTCAGCGCTGGCGAATAGCGCATGGCGCCAAAGCGTCCCACCACGGTCATGTGTTGGTTGATGCCCACGGCGATGACGGGAATCACCATCATGATGCTGGCTGAGATGGAAGTGGCGATCATCCATGAAGGAATCGGCCCGCCAATGAGGTGGTGCATGCCGTTGAGCGCATAGAAAAATGCCAGCGCCCAGAAGCCGACCAGCGACAGCCAGTAGGAATAAATCGGCCTGCCGATGATCTTGGGCAAGAGGTAATAGATCAGCGCCAGGTTGACTGCGGTGAGCCACAGGCCGAGGGCGTTATGCGCATAAAACCAATTGACCGCGGCAGATTCCGCACCGTGATAGATGGGCAGGTTGCCCGCGAGGAAAATAACCAGGAACCACGGATAGGAAGCCGCCAAATACCAAACCGAGACATACATGTGGTGCACCCTGCGATTCGCCAGCGTCCGCCATACTGCAGCCCCGACCATGGTGGCGCCAAGCACCAGCAAGGGGTCTGCCCACTGGCGGTCCAGCTCCAGCCATTCCAGGCCGTCACTATAACCAGCCAGCAACAGCACCATGCCGATCACCAATCCCAATGTCCAGACCAGGATGCCTGCCATCGCCAGCCCACCCCATCGCAGCGGCGTGCGGCATAACCGCGGCATCAGCCACAGCGAAACGGAGAACATAGCCGTGCTCGCCCAGCCATAGACCATGGCATTGAGGTGCGCGGGACGGACGCGGCCAAAAGTAAGATAGGCCTGCCCGGTCAGAAGGTCCGGATGGTCGAACTTGAAGCTGCTGAGATCGCCCAGCACCGTGCCGAGCAACAGCCAGATCACCGCAATCAAAAAACCCAGCAATACAGGCTTCCTGCCGGATTGGTCATACAGCGCCATTTCCTCGGCACTGGCCCGGTTCTGCAACTGTGGATTGGCGTGATGATCAATATCTGCATGAGTAGTATTCATAGCCAGCGCTCCCATTCATCCCGTGGGTTGTTTGTCAGGTAGCCATGCTGCTGCACGCGTTCCTGCAACTGTTTGCGGGTTTCCCACGGTCGCGCGTAATGCAGCTCTTCGGCTTCAAAAATAGAAGTGGCGGAAGAGCCATCATCGTCCAGGTGGCCCGCTGCCAATGCCATGAACAGGAACACCAGCGGAGGCAATCCTACGGCCAAGGTCAGGATAATCAACACGAATGAATCGGCAAACATAGCACCTCCTGCTGGAATGATGAAAAATGGGTAACAGTGACTTAGGTTATGCAGTATGTCCTTTAGGGTCGGTATTGATTGCGCGCAGCCCTGCCGCCTCGCGCAATCCAAACATGATATTCAGGTTCTGTATGGCTTGTCCGGCGGCGCCCTTGATCAGGTTATCCAGTGCCACCAGGATGGTGGCCTGACCATCCTTTTGCCGATGCGGTGCGATCTTGCAGTAATTGGAGCCTCGAACATTCCGAGTTTCCGGCACACTCCCGGCAGGCAGCACATCCACAAAAATCTCTTTGGCGTAAAAACCCTGGTACAGCTCGAACAGGTTGATGCGCGGGTCCGCATGTAGCGTCAACGTGGCATGCAAGCCGCTGATCAACGGGGCGGAATGCAGGGTGCAGTTCAACTCCACGAGACCGTCATGCATGCTGGAAATGACACGCCCTGCTTCCGCTTTCACCAGCGGGAGATCAACATCGAAAGCCTGTAGCGTTTCTGGGCTTTCTCCAGACACTTCCGTTTCTAAAGCCACCCTGCCGTGGGCTGTCATCCCGACCACGATATCTGCCGTCAGAAATGAAGCTTGCAGCAGGTGTGCTTTCAACAGAGGCAAAACGCCCAGGATGATGGCAGTGCTGTAGCTGCCTGGGCTGTTGACCAATGCGGCCTTCCTGATGGCGCGCCGGTTGATTTCGGGCAGCCCGAACACCGCTGAGGAAATCAATGCCGCGCAGGGATGCCCGGCACCGAAACGGGACTCCCATGCTTCTTCATCCCCCAGGCTGAAATCGGGAGAGAGGTCAATCACGCGTATGCCCTGTTTCAGTAATGACTGGGCATATTGCATCGTGGTTCCCGGCGGCGTGGCAAAAATCACCACATCACATCCCCTCAAGGAGGAATGGTCCGGCGCTACAAACCTGAGATTGAGAAACCGGGCAATATAAGGGAAATGCTCGTTCACGCACTTCCCCAACTGGCTGCGCGAAGTCACCGCATGCAGCCGCACCTGCGGGTGCTCTGCCAGCAGCCGGACCAGCTCCGCGCCCACATAACCTGTTCCACCCACCACACCCACCCGAATGTTGGGCTGGCGGATGCGTCGGATAAGTTGTATAGGCGTCAGCATGGCGCGCTAAATCACCATTGCCAAACCTGGTCGGCCTGGTTGTAAAGGACAGCAAGCCGCTTCCTGTCAATAGCCTGCACCCGCTGTCGCAGCATGCCAGCATGCAGCCCACGTTCGGTCAGCTCCTCGTCCAGCACATACACCGGGATGTCCTGCGCCAATATCCGCTCCAGGTCGCCAGGGATATCCGCAGGCTCCTGCTGCACCCAATCGCCTATGGTAATGGCAGGCTGCCGCTTCTTCAGCACCGCGTAATACACTGCGTTGCCCGACAGCAGGACTTCCAGGTTGGCGCCCGCGCCCGCCATGGATTGCGTCAGCCAGAGAATGGTGTCGTCCTGCTCTTCCACCAGCGTCCTATAGGCCTGTTCGACAATTTGCAGAATTTTCATGTTATCGCGTCCCGATAGCCAAGGTATTGAACGAACCGGCGGCATAGCGCCACAAATCTGCCGGGGAGCCGCGCTGGCAGCCGGGAATGCTTTCGTTGACGCCGCGCTCGTCCACGCACAGGCCGCAATTGACCCAATCCAGTTGTAATCCCAGGCGTTGCGCCTTGCTCTGCAGGGCGGCAATCCAATCCTTAGTCAGTGGGTGCGCCTCCGTAGCCGTATCGCGTTGGTGCACAGAATTTCCATGCGCCTTTTGCAAGGCGAAGGCCAGAGCAGCGGCGCCTTCATAGGCAAACACCTGCACATCCGCGCCTGCATCCAGCGCAGCATCCACGATCCTGAAAAACGTAATTGTCCTTTCGTTTTCGAAGGGTGGATCCATAAAGGCAAAAGTCAATGTCTTGCGTTCCATGTCAGCTCCTTTACCACCAAACGACCTTGTCGCCGTTCAACATGGCGTCAATGACGAGTTTGATATTGGCCTGGTTGATGCCTGCATGAATGTCGTCTGGCTGGATTTCCCTTTGCTGCAGCGATAGTTCATCCGCATATACCTTGATCCTGTAAGCACCCAGCGTATCAAACATGGTGTGCTTCACTCCTTTTCGTGCTGCCAGCACCGCATTCTGCACCAGCAGAATGCTGACGTTCTGCTGCGTTTCCGCCAGGGCAATTGCCATTTCATACTGCGCACGAGTTCTGGCATCGTAGAAATGATCCTGGCTTTGGATAAATAAATAATCTTTCATGCTCCGTTCCTTGTTGTTATGCGTGCTCGACAGGCGCAGCTGCCTCATCCAGCAAGGTAGTTCTCACCAGGAAATCACCGAATTTCTCATCGGAATCCGCCAGTAATTTGTAACGCTGCATCAGATCGTTCAGGATGGTCAATATCTTCATTTCATTGACATTTTTCGCGTACAGTTTGGCCATCCTGTTACCAGTATGGCTACCGCCCAGATACAGGTTGTAAAGACCAGGCGCCCTGCCGGTCAGGGCCACTTCCGCGATATACGGCCTGGCGCATCCATTGGGGCAGCCGGTGATGCGCAAGGTAATGGGTAATTTTTCCAGACCGTATTTGGCCTTGATCTGGTTGAACTTCGGCAGGAATTCCGGCAAGTAGCGCTCGGCTTCCGCCATCGCCAAACCACAGGTCGGCAACGCAACGCAGCTGATGGTGTAAGCAGCTTGCAGGTTGGGCTTTAGCAGAGTATCCAACCCCAGGTCTTCCAGTCTTATTTTCAAATGTGGCAAGGCATAATCGTGGATATCCGTAAGCTGCAGATTCTGGTTGGTAGTCAGGCGAATGCCGCCCTCATATTGCTGGAGCAGTGCGGCCAATTGGTCACGCAACGCGCCATTGACGCGCCCACTCTCGATATACAGTGTGCCCTGCCACAACCCATCGTCACCGCATTGCCAGCCAATATCGTCGCCATTCTTGGTGAACTTGACGGGAAACGCCGCCGCCAAAGGTTTGCCCCGGCGCTTTTGCAGCTCATCGAGGAACCAGGGCATGCCCAGCCTGTCCAGCGTATATTTGAAACGGGCCTGATGCCGATCCTGCCGATCACCGTAATCGCGCTGGATGCCCATGATGATTTCCGCCACTTCCGTTGCCTCCTCGGTCTGAACGAAACCAATCTCCTGCGCAAGCCTGGGATAACTATCCTCGCGAGCGTCGATCTGGCCCATGCCACCACCCACGCAAAGGTTGAAGCCCAGCAACTTGTTGTTCTGCACGATGGCGATGAAACCGACATCCTGCCCATAGACATCAATATCGTTGGTAGGCGGTACGACGAACCCGACCTTGAATTTGCGCGGCAGGTACAGTGGCCCGTACATTGGCTCCGCATCGACAGGCTGTACCGGACGTGATTCCTCATACCATATCTCGGGATAGGCGCCGGTTTTCGGAATCAGCCGCTGTGAAGTATGCCGCGCGATTTCCTGTACCTTTCTGGCGATGGCTGAAATCATGGGATTACCGCCACATACCACCCCGCGACTGTCGTCGCCACAAGCAGCAATCGTATCCAGGCCGATATTTCTCAGGGCCTGCATGCATTTCTTCATGTTGCCTTTTCTGATGCCGTGGAACTGGATGGTCTGGCGCGTGGTGATCCGCAGGCCCCGCTCCGCATATTTGCGGGAAATATCGTCCAGGCCTATCCATTGCTGCTTGGTGAGCAAGCCGCCCGGGATGCGCACGCGCACCATGAACTGGTAATTGGGCTCCAGGAACCTGTGCTGGCGTTCCGCGCGCAGGTCGCGGTCGTCCTGCTGGTAAATGCCGTGGAACTTGAGCAGTAATGTATCGTTGAAAGGCACGCTACCGGTTACCGGATCTTTCAGCCCAGCGTCGATTGTGCCCCTGAGATAGTTGCTTTCGTACTTGACCACCTCGTTGCTGTTGAACTGCTCAAGACGGTCTAGAAGATGGGTGAATTTATCAGCCATGGCGCACCTCAATATAAATTCTTGTGTAAACGCTTTTCAGCGGCTAGCGATTCCCAGGCATTGTCTTCCCTGGACATGAACCAGGCTTTTAAGGATTCTTCCGTTTTCGTCAGCAGGGGTTTGTCGCCGCTAAAATACAGGTGGCCACCGCGCGCGAGCCAATCCCTGAACTGGGATTCGTGCTGCATGATCACATCAAAAATCACGTCATCCGTCGTATCGCCGTAGAACACTGGATGTAGGTATTTCAATACGCCAGCGGTCAGGAATTTTTGCAGGATAGACTGATAGAGAAAATCGTCCTCAAAAGCCCGCTCGGAAAATACCAGCCAGCATTCATGCAGCTTATGCTCCGCCTCCATTTCCTGTAGGAAAGCGATGAAAGGCGCAATGCCAGTGCTGTCTGCCACCAAAATCAGGGGAGCTTCGTGATTTTCTGGCATGTGGAAACGCTGGTGCCGATGTGGAAAGATCGCTAGCGTGTCTCCAGCTTTCAAATCGGCCAGGTAATGCGAGCCGACCCCAGGAAATACGACGTTTTCCTTGGCATAGAGATATTTCCTGACGCATAAATGCAACTCGTCAGGAGATTGCTTCAAACTATTGGCAATGTCGTAGAGCCGTGGCTGCAATGGTCGCAATACGTCCACGAGCTGCTGGGCACTAACGCTCACTGGAAACTGCCGGGCCAGCTCAGTCAACGGCCTGCTCTTGAGAAAATCTTTCCTGCTCTTTTCCGAGTCGCCCATGGCTGCATGGAAAGCGCCCGACGCATCCAGCGACTCCCACAACTGCCCGAAATCACGACTGGGGATGGTGATATCCAGTTTTTCATGCAAAGCAACAGTCAAGGTGAGATTGGCCCCATCCATATTGACCATTTGTTCGCCATCTAGCTCCGTCGCCTGCAGTAGCGAGTTCACCATGTACTCAGGATTCTTCACCAATATCCCGACTGCATCGCCGGCCACTAGCGGCAACTCCAATTCACCCAGGTCACAGATCACGTGATGAATAGCATCCTGGCGTCCTGGGGCAGTAAGCCCGATATTCTCAACCACCGTGACAGCAACGGGATGATGTTTGTCTATGCCGCTCGCTACCGGTTTGACTGTCTCCTGCGGATGCGCAGCCACATGACCGCCGTCCGCCTGCGGTAGTTTCCTGATCAGGTTTTCCAGCCAGATATCCGCAGTTTTCTGGAAATCGGTATCGCAGGTCTGCCTTTCCAGCAGACTGCTCGCTCCCAGCTGCTTCAGCTTCTCGTCTATCCTGATTCCGGTTACGCAGAAATGCTCGTAAGAGGAATCACCCAGCGCCAGCACGGCATAGCGCATGGATTCCAATGAAGCAGTAGAGGTCATCAGACTATGATAGAAAGAGGCGACTGGCTCCGGCGGATCACCGTCGCCATGCGTGCTGCAAATGATCACAGCCATACGCAGCTTGGCAAACTGGCGTAGCGGTATCTGCGCCAGATCCACTACCCGGTTGGGAAGGCCGAGCGCCGTGAGCTTCTGCTCCAGCTGCGTGGCTATCTTTTTGGAATTGCCGGTTTCACCACCATGGCAGATTACAATCTCTTCCTGCGTCTCCGGGCGTTCAGCTTGTGGCTGCATATCTGCCCGCCCAGCCAGGTAGCCGGATAACCAGATACACTGTTTCGCATCCAGTCGATTGGTGAGTTCCACAATCTCCTGCCAGTATTCTTCTTTGAATATCTCTGGTCTTGTTTTCACTATCATCTCGGCGTTAAATGCATTGATGACGGATTATGTTCCGGGATAAAATCAATTGATAATGAAATTTAACCGCAATTAATATTGAAAATATTGATATATGGACATTACGCTGGCCAAAACATTTCTTGAGATCATTCAGTCCGGCAGCTTTATTGCAGCGGCCGAACGGCTGCATGTCACCCAGACCACGATCACCACGCGCATCAAGACGCTGGAGGAATTGCTGGGATGCCAGCTGTTTGTCCGCAACCGCAGCGGTGCCAGACTGACAGACAACGGCGTCAGGTTCACAGCCTATGCCCAACAGATGGTGCAGACCTGGCATGCGGCGAAACGCGACTTGCCGCTGCCGGAAGGAACCGTCAACCTGATCACTATCGGCGGGGAAGTCAGCCTGTGGAATCCCTTGCTGCTGCAATGGTTCAACTGTCTGCGTAGCGAGCTACCTGCCATTGCCATCCGCGTGGAAGTCGCGGAAGCTGATACCCTGCACAAGAAACTGGAAGGCGGCGTGATGGATGCCGCGCTGGTGCACAGGCCCGATTACTGGTCGGGCATGCAGGTCGAGGAACTGCTGGAAGAAAAACTCATTATGGTGCAATCCACCAGCAAACCAGAGCCTTATATCTACACCGACTGGGGCGACTATTTCAAGCAGCAGCACGATTCCGCGCTGGTGGAATTCGCCAAGCCCGGCCTATCCATCAGCCTGGGACCGCTGGCGTTAAACCATATCCTGGAATATGGCGGCAGTGGCTACTTCAGAAGCCGGGTGGTACAGAAATATATCGAGAACGGCGAGTTGGCAGTGGTCGAGGCGTCACCCGAATTCTCCTACCCGATCTACCTGATGTATCCACGCAACAAGAACAATGCCGTCATGTCGCAGGTATTGAAAACATTGAGGGAAGCCTCCAAACGGGAATTCGACTGGTCACAGCATTAGAGGAGCTAACCAGGAGCCTGCTTCAAGCCTTTTTATGGTGCATGTTGTCTTGGAATGTCAGAAGGGTTTTGTCGCAGCGCTTAATCTACCCAATCCGCATAGCACACCGGCGAGGACAAGGTAATGCCCTCGCGGGAGCGGAAATGGAAGAAATACAAATCCCGCATGATGGAAGCAGCACGCTCGCCAGATTCCACCCACTCCATTCGCCCCGCACGAAAATGGCGCAGCCCCCGCTCGGTCAGAATAAACTCCATCGGTACATCCATCTCATGCGGGTTGATACTCTCCAGCAACCCGGCCTCATAGCCAATGCCAATGGCGATAGGAGGTGGTTTCATATGGTGCAAGGTTCTGTCATAGTAGCCTGCTCCATATCCCAGGCGATATCCCTGCGCATCAAAGCCAACTAAGGGAATCAGCAAGATTTCGGGCTGCTCGTATTCAGTATCGGCAGGATAAGGTACTCCCACCTTGTCCCGCGCCATCAAGGCTTCCGGATGCCATTTGCAGAACACCAACTGCTTGTTCTCATCATCAACCATCGGCAAAGACACGCTGCTCCCACTTTTATGTAACGACATCATAAGTGGAACACTATTGAACTCACCCCTGATCGGCCAGTAACAACCGATATGGCGGCCATGGATATATTGCAGCAAGGCACTGAAATGCCCCATCAACGCCTCATCAAGCCTATCGCGCGCTTCCTTGCCCGTGGCAGCCCTCTCCTGCAATAGCCTGTCCCGCGCCTGTTTCCGGTTCATCGTATTTCCTTCAGCGCCTATCATCCAAGTGCATGCCCATGCACAATGTCAGATACTCTTCCAGAAGCAACGGCGTAAATCTCGATTTCCGCGCGCCACAGTTGGTACAAGTCCAGCTTCCGGGTAAATCCTCCCACACCGTGCCAGGGAAAATACCGCGCTCATGCTGGCCCATTAGCTCATCGTAAACAAACCCGCAACCCATGCAACGCCACACGTAAATACCATCCATATCGTCCGTATACCGTGCTTCAAGTTGGGAATCCATTTCGTCCCTTATTTTGCCATGCTCAACATAGCCATCCATTATGAGCATGATGAAGCATTTTATTGAATGAAATTATTTGATATTTACTATCAAACACTTGCATATCATCGGCCCGCTTTGCAACTTAATGAACAAGGGGCAATTACTCACCCAGTTGAAGCCATGAAAAAGACAACATCTCAATATATCTGCCATTAGTCATATTCAGGACATGCTGGCCTATATATACTTTTCCCTGCAAGTCGTTGACTTGCGTGTAAATATTTTCTTAATTTAACGTGATTCAGGAGGATGGCATGGCTGGATGGTTTGAGATCAAAAAAAGTGAGAAGAACGGTCAATACAGCTTCGTTCTTAAAACAGGCAACAGCGAAACTATTTTGACAAGTGAACAGTATGTTGCCAAGGCATCGGCAGTCAATGGAATTGAATCGGTGCAAACCAACAGCCCGAACGATGCACGATATGAAAAATTGACGTCATCCAACGGCAGCCCTTATTTTAACCTCAAGGCAGCCAATGGTCAGATCATTGGCACCAGCCAGCTTTACGCATCCGAAGACAGCCGTGACAAAGGAATTGAATCCGTCAAGGCCAACGGAGCAACCCAGACTATCAAGGACAATAGCTAATACAACACTGGGCTAGGGCAACCTGGCCCAGCAATAAAGATGGCTGATATCCTAATTCCTCTACACTATCCCTAGCTTAATAATTGCTGCAAGGCTGCAATATTCATCGGCCTGGATAGTAGAAATCCCTGGAAATAATCACACTCCAGCTCCTTCAATCTTTCCAGTTGGGCCTTTGTCTCAACCCCTTCAGCCACCACATGCAAATTCAGGCTCTTTGCCAGTGAAATGATCGCCTTGACAACAATCATGTCATTCTTCTTACCTATCATCTGGCTGACGAATGAACGGTCGATTTTCAATGTATCGAGAGGCAGCTTGGTTAGATAATTCAACGAAGAGAAACCGGTACCAAAATCATCAATTGAAAACCTGACTCCTGCTTCCTTCAATTTTTCCATGGTATGAATAGTGCGTGGAATATTATCAAGCAGCATGCTTTCCGTAATTTCCAATTGCAATTTGCTGACAATACCCTGATATTCAAAATCCTTAGCAATATTCAGCACTTCATCGGCAAATTCTTTCTTCTGCAATTGGCGCGCGCTGATATTTACCGAGAGTATCCATTCCGAACAAACAGGGTGATGTTTCCATTTCATTAATTGATGGCAGGCCTCTTTCAGTATCCAGCGCCCTATTTCCAAAATCAGGTCACTTTCCTCTGCGATAGGAATAAAGTCCAACGGAGAAACCAGGCCGAACTCCGGACTATTCCAGCGGAGCAGAACCTCCGCACCCACTATGTCAGTATCTGTGGAAAATATCGGCTGATAAAATAGTTCCAGCTCGTCACGAATCATGACATGATGAAGCTCTGACAATAACTTTGCCCTTCTGCTCACTTTTTCCTGTAATTGTGATTCAAAAAAGCTGATCCTGTTCTTTCCATTATTTTTGGAATGGTACATCGCAATATCTGCGCTCTTCATAATTTCTTCACTCGACAATGCATTATCAAACACACTAATTCCTATACTGGGTGTCGTATTGATCAGTTTCCCTTCCACAATGAATGGAATATTCAATGAAGCCTTGATTCTTTCCGCAATATCGCTCACGACATTGATATTGGTTTCACTACTCTCATCACATTGGAATATCAGCAAAACAAATTCGTCCCCACCCAATCTGAATGCCTGTATTTTTTCATCGTCAAAAGCCCTGATTCGATTGGCAACCTGCTTCAGGAACTCATCTCCCACAACATGGCCAAACGCATCATTCACATCCTTGAAGTTATCCAAATCGAGCATGATCATGGCATGCTGCATCGGGAAATCACTTCCTTCCATCAATAACTCATCCAGCCTGCCCTTGAAATTTCTTCTATTCGCCAAGCCAGTCAGTTCATCGAATAACGCAAGCTTGGTTGCCTCCTGTTCAGCCTTAATGCGCTTGGTAATATCTGCCCTGATTGCCAGATAGCGGTCTACTACACCATCATCCCCCACCAAGGGAACAATAGTGGTATCCACCCAATATAACTCCCCACTTTTATTCCGATTGCAAATATCCCCATGCCAGGTTTCCCCTTGCTTGATGCAATGCCACATTTGCCTGAAAAATTCTTTAGAGTGATATTTTGAGTTAATCACTTTATGAGTTCTTCCGATAAGCTCTTCCCTGGAGTATTGAGAAATCTCACAGAACTTATCGTTCACAGAAAGAATCACGCCATCACGATCAGTAATAGCAACGATTGCATGCTGATCCAGGCTTTTCTTGTAATTCATCAGCTCATTGGCATAGTAATTTTTCTGCCTAACCAATCCGCATACAGCAGTCACATCTTCAATACAACATAGAACCCTTTTTTCGTTATTATTATTTTCATATAAAGGTTTTATAGTGACGTAAAAATACTGCACATTACCATTACCGTCATACCCCTGATATTTGAACTCGCTACTTTTTCCATATAAAGCCTCTGCAAGAGCCTGTTGGTACTGTTGGATAATTGCGGTAAAGAAGTGATTGAAAGATTGATGATTGAGAAATGCATCTTGTAGAAAATCAGGGCATAACTCTGTCTTCCCACTTACCTGCAAACAAGCCAGATTGTCATTAAATACAATCCAGCATTTGCTCATTTTTTCAAAAGACTTAGCAAAGTCCAAAATAAATACCCCGAGAATATCAACATTAGAAGTGTGGGTCTTGACACAAGAATCAAATAAAAACTATTCCTATTAGCAAGAGTGACTTCCCAAATTCCGGTATTCAAACAATCATCAAATATTTTTTACATTAAAATATGTAAAAAATATACAATAAGCAAATTCACTCTAAATCAGAATAAATAGGATAATTTTTTATAATTTAATTTGATTTCGAGTAGATATACCATATTCGATATCCCAATGACAATCACAAAAAATATAAAGCATTGCATAACAATATTGTTACCAATTTTCTACATTTATTTGATTAATTCTCATCAATACTTAATCCCAAAATCTCACCTATAACCACAATTTAAATATTGATATTTTATTGGAGCTCTACATCCACACTAATACGCTGAACGAAATTGCCGTTCATCATTGTAAATGACGATTAGCTGACCCTGATGATGGATAATACTTAATATAAAATCAGTTTACTGAGGACAGATCTCCAGTCAAAGAATATAAACTTATCTCAAGCATTCACGCATAGCATTGAACGCGCGATCAAATACAAGAGCGTATCTGGGGAATGAGTGGGGATGGTTATGGACGAATTATCAGCACGGTGATTTACAAAGAACAGGATATTAATCTGCAGTAGATACAGAAAGGCATGGCCTAGCATTGCAAACATTATGAACGCGAACAGGGACTAAAAGATCGTCACATGTCATGTCTAGGCAGAATATCTCGAGCAACGCGCGAGCTTAGACAGAATACAAACCCTATCCTGCCTTGGAGATACCGCAGGAATCAGCACGCCCAGCTATTAAGAAAACAGAACGTCAAGAGCCAGCCTGGGTTTTGACGTACTTCTTCATCAGCGAGCTTTGTTGGCGCTTCCAGTCCTTTTCTTTCTCGCTGTGACGCTTGTCATATTGCTTCTTGCCCTTGGCCAGGCCGATCTGCACCTTGATGCGCCCGCGAGTGTAGTGCATGTCCAGCGGCACCAGGGTATAACCGGCACGCTCGACCTTGCCGATCAGCTTGGCGATCTGCTCGGAATGCAGCAGCAATTTGCGCGTACGGATCGCATCAGGCCGCACATGAGTGGAGGCAGAACCCAACGGCGTCACATGGCAGCCAATCAGGTAGATTTCACCACGCTGGATGATGACATACGCTTCCTTGAGCTGGATGCGGTTTTCACGGATCGCCTTCACTTCCCAGCCTTCAAGCACAATTCCGGCTTCGTATTTTTCCTCGATGAAATAATCGTGAAACGCTTTTTTGTTCTGGGCGATGCTGCTCATGGTATTGGATGCTTAAAATGGTGAGATTCGATCAACCGGCATGGCTACAGGCATATTGAGGCTCGCTTGGTAACGCAGTTTTTTGCTGGCAGCCGGTAGATGACTTAAAATTGGTATTTTACTCCAGATCAAGAGACGAATGGCACAGGTTGAAAAAACAGTCCTGGTAGGGCACTCTGCAGAATGCATGTTTAACCTGGTAGACAACGTGGAAGATTATCCGCACTTTCTGCCTTGGTGCGGCGGCGTGGATCTGCTCCGCCGCGACGACCAGGTGACCGAAGCTACTCTGCATATCGATTATCACGGCCTCAAGCAGAAATTCACCACCGAGAACCACAAGACCTTCCCCACCGCCATGGAAATCAACCTCAAAAGCGGACCTTTCAAGCATCTGGAAGGTTTTTGGCACTTCACCCCGCTGGCTGAAGATGCCTGCAAAGTGCAGTTCCGGCTGCAATATGAATTTTCCAGCACCCTCCTGGAAAAACTGATCTCCCCAGTATTCAGCCATATCGCCAATACCTTTGTGGAAGCATTTGTTCAACAAGCTGAAAACAATGCCCCATGACCTCTTTGCTTTCTATTGAAGTCGCTTATGCCCTGCCGGAAAAGCAATTGATCCTGAAGCTGCAAGTGCCGCCAGGCACCACCGTGCTTGAGGCAGCCCTGCAATCAGGTATTGCCGGACACTTCCCAGGGTTGGATATTGCATCCAGCAAGCTGGGCATATTTGGCACGGCAGTAGCGACAGATACCGTGCTGCAAGCACATGACCGCGTGGAAATTTATCGTCCGTTACAGGCCGATCCGAAATTGGCAAGACGCCATCGCGCCAGCCAAAGCGCCGCTCCCAGAAAAAGCAAGCGCAAAGCGCCTCCTGTCGCAGACAGAACTCATTACTCCACTTCCAACTCAATACGGGACTAAGAGCGGCCAGACCTTTCTGACGTTGTTGCCCTTCCTTGCCGTACTACTTGCATCATCTTCGGGAGAACCGCCCAGCCAGGAATCGCTTCGCTGAGTTTTGTCAGGCGCTCTAAATGCAACGATGCAGACAATGCAATCGCACTGCCAAGGAGGAAGAGGAACAACAATGCATTCGGGCTAAATGAGAAATGGGCTTAGCCCTCTTCCCCTTCGTCCGTGCAGTATTGCTTTACTTCCTTGGTGGCTTGCTCGAGGCCGCGCTGGATATCCTCATCGCCAAGATATTCCCGCTCTCCTTCAGGACTCATCTTGTAGATACGCCCACCGGCCTTGTAATTCTGGTAATTTGACTTAGCATTCTGGCAATTCGCGCGCCGCGCTTCTTCTTCAGCGCGCTTTTTTTCATCGCTGCGCCGCTCTTGCTCTGCATCCACTTGCCGACGCAGAGCGGCAGCATTACGTGACGCCTGTGAATCAGTGTTGGCAGCTGGGGTATTGGATGTTTTGGGAGCAGTGCGGACGTTATCCACCAACTCATAAGGGATATTGCCCGGCGGCGGAGAATCGGAATACAGCGTCACGCCTTCCTTGTCTTTCCACTTGTAAACCTGGGCATGCGCCATGCATGGCAACCCCATCAACATAGCCCATACCAACCAGTGCGCTTTCTTCATGCCTCCCCCGAATCATCAATATCCCGCTCCACACGGTAAGCGCCTTCATTCTGGCAGTCAACCGGATAAAGAGCCGCTGACATATTATCGGCAAAACTCCAGGGAGATTTACCGTTTTCACGCAAGCCGGTATAATTAACTTTTGCCGGAAAGATATTCTATGCGTCTGTTGCAACAAGCGCTTACCTTCGACGATGTTTTACTGGTTCCCGCACATTCCAACGTGCTGCCTCGCGAAGTAAGCCTCGCCACCAAGCTCACCCGTTCCATTTCTCTGAACATTCCCCTGGTATCCGCCGCCATGGATACCGTGACGGAAGCGCCACTGGCTATTGCCCTTGCCCAGGAAGGCGGCATGGGGATCATTCACAAGAATATGTCCATTGCCGACCAGGCCATCCATGTTTCCCGCGTGAAGCGTTTCGAATCGGGCGTGGTGAATGACCCAGTCACTATCCAGCCTCACATGAAGGTGCGCGATGTGCTGAGCCTGACCCGCTTGCACAGGATTTCAGGTATTCCAGTCGTTGATGGCAAGAAAGTGGTCGGTATCGTGACCAACCGCGACCTGCGCTTCGAATCCAACCTCGACCAAGCCATCTCCAACATCATGACGCCGCGCGAGCGCCTGGTGACCGTGCGCGAAGGCGCGAGTCTGGAAGAAGCCACTGCCCTGCTCCACAAACACCGCCTGGAGCGCGTGCTAGTCGTCAACGATGCTTTCGAGCTCAAGGGCTTGATTACCGTCAAGGACATTCAGAAATCTACTGACCACCCCAACGCCTGCAAGGACGAGCATGGCCGCTTGCGCGCCGGTGCCGCCGTGGGCGTGGGTGATGGCACGGAAGACCGCGTGACGGCCCTGGCTGAAGCCGGTGTTGACGTCATTGTGGTTGATACCGCCCACGGCCATTCCCAAGGCGTGCTGGACCGCGTCAACTGGGTGAAGAAAAACTTCCCGCAAGTGCAGGTCATCGGCGGCAATATTGCCACCGCCAGCGCAGCCAAGGCATTGGTCGATGCTGGCGCCGACGGCGTCAAGGTCGGCATCGGCCCTGGCTCCATCTGCACCACCCGTATCGTGGCTGGTGTGGGCGTGCCGCAGATCAGCGCCGTAAGCAATGTGGAAGAAGCCTTGCGCGGCACTGGTGTGCCGTTCATTGCCGATGGCGGTATCCGCTTCTCCGGCGACATTTCCAAGGCGATTGCCGCAGGCGCCTATTCCGTCATGCTGGGCGGCATGTTCGCCGGCACTGAAGAAGCACCTGGCGAAATCGAATTATTCCAGGGCCGCTCCTACAAGTCCTATCGCGGCATGGGCTCTATCGGCGCGATGGAAAAAGGCTCCAGCGACCGCTACTTCCAGGACAACAACGGTAATGCCGACAAGCTGGTACCTGAAGGCATCGAAGGCCGCGTTCCCTACAAGGGCAGCGTGCTTGCCGTAATTCACCAGCTAATGGGCGGCCTGCGCGCCTCCATGGGCTATGTCGGCTGCAGCACCATTGAGGAAATGCGCACCCGCGCCGAGTTCGTGCAAATCACCGCCGCAGGCATGCGCGAATCCCACGTCCACGACGTGCAGATCGTCAAAGAAGCGCCCAACTACCGCATCGACTAACGGCACAGGAAAACGTCATGCTGACTGGAAAAACCGCATCTGCCTCGATCCCGGCTTACGCCATCCTGGGTGGACTGTTGTTCGCAGGTTTATGTGGTTTAGGTTACCAGCTCGCGCACAGCGCCCTGCAAATCAAGCAGCTAGAGCGCACCGTAGAGGTCAAGGGACTTTCCGAACGCGAGGTCCCGGCAGACATTGCCATCTGGCCCCTGACATTCAGCGTGGCGGACAACGACATCAGCGCCCTGTACCAGAATATCCAGCAAAAGAATGCCAGCGTGCTGGAGTTCCTGAAAAATAACGGCTTTCAGCCTGAAGAGGCCAGCATTGCCGTGCCTTCAGTGGTGGACAAGCAAGCGCGCGAATATGGCGATCCTGGCGACAATGCAAAATACCGTTACACCGCCAGTTCCACCATCACGGTATATTCCAGCCAAGTGGATAAAGTACGCGAGACCATGCTCAAGATTGCCGAGCTCGGGCAGCAAGGCATACCGATCGCTGGCGACAGTTACAACACCCAATTCATCTATAGCAAGCTGAACGAGATCAAACCCGTCATGATCGAAGAGGCGACCAAGAGCGCCCGCGAATCCGCCAACAAGTTCGCCAAGGATTCCGATAGCACGCTCGGCAAGATCAAGCGTGCCAACCAGGGCACATTCAGCATAGAAAACCGCGATCCTGGCACTGCGCACATCAAGAAAGTCCGTGTGGTATCCACGGTAGAATATTATCTTTCAGACTGATCCCCCGCGGGATTCCAGTGAGTTTCCAGTTTCTTCTTCAACCCTATTCCAGCGCCTGAGTTCCCATGCAACAAAAAATCCTCATTCTTGATTTCGGCTCCCAATACACCCAATTGATCGCCCGCCGCGTGCGCGAAGCCAATGTTTACTGCGAGCTGCACTCCTGGGATGTCAGCGACGATTTCATCCGCGAGTTCAGCCCTACCGGCATCATTCTCTCCGGCGGCCCCAATTCGGTTTACGAGGACGAAACCCCACGCGCGCCACAAAGCGTGTTCGAGCTGAGCGTGCCCGTGCTCGGCATCTGCTACGGCATGCAGACCATGGCGGCGCAACTTGGCGGCTCGGTGGAAAACGCCGCCAAGCGCGAGTTCGGCTATGCCGAAATCCGCGCCCAGGGACACTCCGCCCTGCTCAAGGACATCCAGGACAAAAGCAATACCGAGGGCCACGGCCTGCTGGACGTCTGGATGAGCCATGGCGACAAGGTCACGGCGCTGCCCGAAGGCTTCAAGATCATTGCCAGCAACAGTTCCACCCCGATTGCGGGCATGGCGGATGAAAGCCGCCGTTTCTACGCAGTGCAGTTCCACCCCGAAGTCACCCATACCAAGCAAGGCAAGGCCCTGCTCAACCGCTTCGTGCACGGCATCTGCGGCTGCGACCAAAGCTGGAATATGCCTGACTATGTGGAAACCGCAGTGCAGCGCATCCGCGAGCAAGTCGGCAGCGACGAGGTCATCCTCGGCCTTTCCGGCGGCGTGGATTCATCCGTTGCCGCAGCACTGATCCACCGCGCGATCGGCGACCAGCTGACCTGCGTCTTCGTCGACAACGGCCTGCTGCGCCTCAACGAGGCCGAGCAAGTGATGGAAACCTTCGGCAAGAACCTCGGCGTCAAGGTGATCCATGTCGACGCCAGCGCCAAATTCCTCGGCGACCTGGCGGGCGTCAATGACCCGGAAGCCAAGCGCAAAATCATCGGCCGCGAATTCGTGGAAGTGTTCCAGCAGGAATCCGCCAAGCTGTCGCAAGCCAAGTGGCTGGCACAAGGCACCATCTACCCTGACGTGATTGAGTCCGCCGGTGCCAAGACCAAGAAGGCACACACCATCAAGAGCCACCACAACGTGGGAGGCCTGCCAGATACGCTCAAACTACAATTGCTCGAACCCTTGCGCGAACTGTTCAAGGACGAAGTGCGCGAACTGGGCGTGGCTCTCGGCCTGCCGCACGACATGGTCTACCGCCACCCCTTCCCCGGCCCCGGCCTCGGCGTGCGTATCCTCGGTGAAGTCAAGCGCGAATACGCCGACCTGTTGCGCCGGGCCGACCACATCTTCATCGAAGAGCTGCGCAATACCAAGGATGCGGATGGCAAATCCTGGTACGACAAGACCTCACAGGCCTTTGCCGTGTTCCTTCCGGTCAAGTCGGTAGGCGTGATGGGCGACGGCCGCACCTATGACTACGTGGTTGCCCTGCGCGCCGTGGTCACCACCGACTTCATGACCGCGCACTGGGCCGAATTGCCTTACGACCTGTTGGGCAAGGTATCCAACCGCATCATCAACGAAGTGCGCGGCATTAACCGCGTGGTATACGACATCTCCGGCAAACCGCCAGCGACTATTGAGTGGGAATAAGCAATCCCGCCTATCTTGGATAATAGAGAACAAGAGCAATGAGCACGAAATCCATCATCCTAACCGGCGACCGCCCGACCGGCCCGCTGCATCTCGGCCACTTCGTCGGCAGCCTGCGCAACCGCGTTAGCTATCAGCATGAGTACAAACAATACGTCATGCTGGCTGACGCGCAGGCCTTGACCGACAACATGGATGACATCGACAAGGTTCACCGCAACGTCATTGAGGTGGCCCTAGATTACTTGGCGGTCGGCATCGATCCCAAGCTATCCACCATCTTCATCCAGTCACAGGTGCCCGAGCTCACCGAGCTTGCCTTCTACTACCTCAACCTGGTGACGGTCGCCCGGCTCGAGCGCAACCCGACGGTGAAGGAAGAAATCCGCCTGCGCGATTTCGAGCGCGACATTCCCGCTGGCTTCCTCACCTACCCCGTGAGCCAGGCGGCTGACATCACCGCGTTCAAGGCCACATTGGTGCCGGTGGGCGAAGACCAGATCCCGATGATCGAGCAGACCAACGAGATCGTGCGCCGCTTCAACCGCCAGTACAAAAACCCGGTAACCAAGCAGGAAATCCTGGTCGAGACCAAGGCGCTGGTGCCGGAAATCGGTCGCCTGCCCGGTATCGACGGCAAAGCAAAAATGAGCAAATCCCTGGGCAACGTCATTAACCTTGGTGCCACTGCCGATGAAGTCAGCAAGGCGGTGAAAAAAGTCTACACCGACCCGCTGCACCTCAAGATCGAAGACCCAGGCCATGTGGAAGGCAACATCGCCTTCACATACCTGGATGCGTTCGACACCGACAAGGCTGCAGTAGCCGAACTGAAAGCGCACTATACCCGTGGCGGCCTGGCCGACAGTATCGTGAAAAAACGCCTGGAAGCTGTACTGCAGGAACTGCTGGAACCGATCCGTACCCGCCGTGCCGAACTGGCTGAAGACAAGGGTTACATCCTGCAACTGCTACGCGAAGGCACTGAGCAGGCGCGTGAAGTGGCTGCCAAGACTATGGATGAAGTCAAGGCTGCGCTGGGATTGAACTATTTCTGAACCTCTATAGTTGATGGCAGTCTGGCGTCGCGGTAAGCCTGACGCACTGCTACATGATTCGGATCGTGGCAGCCAGAGTACGCCAATGAACAGTTCCAACGGTTCTGTCGGAACGGGCGTGATTTGCAGCATGAGTTGTTCAGGGATGGCTTCTTCTC
The DNA here is from genome assembly GCF_036844465.1 of Methylobacillus sp. NCBI lineage: Bacteria > Pseudomonadati > Pseudomonadota > Betaproteobacteria > Nitrosomonadales > Methylophilaceae > Methylobacillus > Methylobacillus sp. Next base: position 3,806 of record NZ_DAIUFW010000001.1, on the reverse strand, counting down.
GACGCTCAAGACCGAGCGTATCGCCCACAAAGTCTATCCGGCAAGACATCAGGCCAAAGCCGAGGTATTTGACTACATCGAGCGTTCTTACAACCCAAAACATCGTCATTCGGCAATAGGATAGTCAGCCCCATCAACTTTGAAAAACAGGCAGGGCTAGCTTAGGATGGTGTCCACAAATCCAACAGTAGCTCAATTTAACCTGATTTTATTTGTAAATTAAATCAGCTTAAACCCTTCGTCTTTCCCATCCAGTCAAGCGCATCCTCATGTTCAGGCTTCCATAATTTATCTATCGTCAGACTACGATGAGTATCACAGCAACCCCAGCCAACATGTCAATGCTGCAAATATTCAATCCGATAGGCTGTAAAAAAATAAAAAGGAGAGCATCAAGCTCTCCTTTTTCTCTTCATTTTACGATATCTAAGTTTTCCGCAGATAAGAAACCATTACGGCCCAATACTCCAGAATGGCCCTACATCAGGCAGGCAACGGTACCAGAGGATTGCCATACATCGGATCATCCGGTTTCGAGGCCAGGGCTTTCTGCAAGTCGATTCCCAGCGCCTTCGCCACGCCAGCGCCATACGCAGGATCGGCTGCATGGCAGTTGCGGATGTGGCGGAGCTTGATAAATTCCGGCGCATCGCCCATGGCACGGCCTGTGTTGCCGAACAGTGCCTCCTGCTGTCCTGGTGTCATCAATTGGAACAGTTTGCGCGGCTGTTCGAAGTAGTTATTGTCGTCCTGGTGGTAAGACCAGAACTTGGCATCGCCATTGATCCTGAGTGGCGGTTCCGCAAATTCCGGCTGACCCTGCCACTGCCCGAAACTATTGGGCTCGTAGTGCGGCAGGCCGCCGTAATTGCCATCCACCCGGCCCTCGCCATCACGATGGTTACTATGTACCGGGCAGCGCGCCTTGTTGACCGGGATCTGGTGATGGTTGGTGCCCAAGCGGTAACGCTGCGCGTCGGCGTAGTTGAACAAGCGCGCCTGCAGCATGCGATCAGGACTTGCGCTGATGCCTGGCACCAGGTTGGCAGGCGAGAACGCGCTCTGCTCGACGTCGGCAAAGAAGTTTTCGGGGTTCTTGTTCAGCTCGAACTCACCCACTTCAATCAACGGGTAATCACCTTTGTACCAAACCTTGGTCAGGTCGAACGGATGCAGGCGATACTTCTCGGCATCGGTCTCAGGCATCACCTGGATGTACAGCGTCCACTTCGGGAAATCGCCGCGCTCAATCGCCTCGTATAGATCGCGCTGGTGGCTTTCACGGTCCTGGCCCACCAATTCGGCAGCCTCAGCATCGGTCAGGTTCTTGATACCCTGCTGGGTCTTGAAGTGCAGCTTTACCCAGAAGCGCTCGCCTTGCGCATTCCAGAAACTGTAAGTGTGCGAGCTGAAACCGTGCATGTGGCGGTAGCTGGCCGGGATGCCGCGGTCGCTCATGACCACGGTGACCTGGTGCAGCGCTTCGGGCACCAGGGTCCACCAGTCCCAGTTGTTGGTGGCGCTGCGCATGTTGGTCTTCGGGTCGCGCTTGACAGCCTTGTTCAAGTCGGGAAACTGGCGCGGGTCGCGGATGAAGAATACAGGCGTATTGTTGCCGACCATATCCCAGTTGCCCTCCTCGGTATAAAACTTCAGGGCAAAGCCCCGAATATCACGCTCGGCATCAGCAGCGCCACGCTCGCCGGCTACGGTGGTGAAGCGGGCGAACATCTCGGTCTTTTTGCCGACTTCGCTGAATATCTTGGCGCGAGTGTATTTCGTGATGTCCTTGGTCACCGTGAAGGTGCCGAAAGCGCCCGAGCCCTTGGCGTGCATGCGGCGCTCGGGAATGACTTCACGCACGAAATTGGCGAGCTTCTCATTCAGCCATACGTCCTGGGCCAGCAGCGGGCCACGGGGCCCCGCAGTCAAACTGTCACGGTTAGTGACGACGGGGGCGCCAAAATCGGTAGTCAAATGGGTCACAGGGCATTTCTTGGTATTATCACTCATGGCAGCTCCTCCTGATACAAGTTGGTTCAAAGACCCCATTAGAAAATGGGATATTTGAATATTAATGAAATTATGCAAACAATGAAAATCAATAGTTTTTAACTACGGCATAAATATTTTTTATCATTATCGCTGCCATAGGAATGGCCGAGACAGGAAGCCGCCTTTAGCCTGCCCATTAGCCAAGATAGAGGATTGCCAAACCTTAAGAGTTTGCGCAGTACTTAGTGAAGAATAAAAAAAACAAAAGGCCCAAACCGAAGTTTGGGCCTTTTGGAATTTGGAGCGGGAAACGAGTCTCGAACTCGCGACCTCAACCTTGGCAAGGTTGCGCTCTACCAACTGAGCTATTCCCGCGAAAGAAGCGGAATTATAGAGACTCCAGCGGCATTGTCAATGCCTTTGCAATATTTAACCGGCCCTCCTGCTATCTATCCTGATCAGATATATCAGCCGCTTTTTCCATGTGCTCCAAAATATGGATAAATTTCAACTACGTGACGATTGACGACGGCGAGCAACCCAGCCTGCCAGCAGCATGGTGCCTGCCGATAGCAACAATGCTTCTGAAGGTTCCGGCACGGCTGCAATCGTGTCGCTGTATTGCCATGACAGGATTTCATGCTGGTTATAGGCATAGCCTGTCCCAGCAGTGAACCCGATATAGGCAGTTTGCGAACCCAGTACAGAGAGCAAATCCACGTTATAGCTTAATTGAGATGCTGCTGGGCGGCTGGCATCCTGCGACCAGCGTACATCCAATTGCCCCGTGGCACCGTCATACTCAATCCAGGCATTCCAGACTTCGCCATTGTTGAACAACGTAGGTTCGATGGCCGTAGCTACTGAGATAAGATTGCCATTCAAATCCACGCCGACATGATTGCCATTTGGATCATTGAACTCGCCCACGCCATTCTGCCAAGTATCAAACTCAATCCCCAAGCTGTTGCCAATTCCATTATAGCCAATGCCGCCACCTGCACCGCCCACGTTATTCGCTAACGGTTGAATCACGAATACCAGACCATCGGCACCCGGTCCATCCACATCCCAGTAACCGTCAGAATTACTGATCCTGAACTGGAAATAGGTACTGAAAGTAGCCAACTCACCCAGCGGCGTGGACAATAGCGTAAATGCACTACCGCTTTGCCCAAATGCCGAAGGCGTCAACTGCAAGGTGTTACCGTTCTGAATGGCATTGCCATTTAACTGCAGTCCCGATACATCACTAAAATCCGTATACACAAATCCCGCCGCTGAGGCGGAAACCGACACTCCCAACAGCAAACCGCCCAACATCAATGGTTTTAACATGATAGTCATAGCCTTATAAATAGTGATTATGCATTGCCCAATCTCGATGCTGCGATGAAAACGTAGGCTGTTTGAAAATGGCCGTCAATCACCCATTTGGACTATTCGCTATGTTGTTAAATCTGCAGTATTGTAGAAACTTTGGCGCAATTTTCCACGCAGGAAAATAGAAGAATATCCGGCTCTGAATAAAGCCAGGTGCAATCTGGATAACTACTGGAAAAGATATTAAAAATCCCCAACCGGGGATTCTTAACTCATTGAATATTAATGATTCCTGGAGGCGCGAGCCGGAGTCGAACCGGCCTAAACGGCTTTGCAGGCCGCGGCATAACCGCTTTGCTATCGCGCCATGATCAGTATCAGATTACTCATCTGATCAAAAAGAAAGCAAGGACTGCTTTCCTTTCTAAAATCCTGGAGCGGGAAACGAGTCATGCACTAGAGCGCTAAGTCTCTGTTTCCCAATCACT